>CAYYNT010000004.1:16797-125570 GCA_964473155.1 uncultured Gemmatimonadales bacterium
CGCCGGGTGGAGGGCCTCGGCCGCGAGGCGGTGTTTTTCGCCAGCCGGGAGGATGCCGCGCCGTTCATCGCGGGCCGGGCCGCGCCGGGTGACGCAGTCCTGGTGATAGGCGCGCGGGATGACAGCCTGACAGTGTTTGCCCGGCAGGTACTGCAGGAAATCGAGCGTAAGGTTCGCTGACCGCCCGACTCTTTTTTCAGGCTTGATTTGGACGCAAAGTAAAGATGTTTTGCAGGAGGATTAACGGGAATAGGCGTAGGGTCACGGCGCGCCGTGACCCTGCTGGAAGTGCTTATCCAATTGATAAATGCACGTAGGGGAGGGTTTAAAACCCTCCCCAACAGAGGACTTGAGGCGGCCCGGTATTTACTCTGTGCGCCGCACTAATATGATCTCTTAAAAAGATGTCAAACAGGTCTCAGGCCCGCGCCAGCAGCTCCGCCGCACGAAGAAGCTCGCTGTCCTCCTTGGCGAAGCAGAAACGCAGCCAGGGGCGGTCCTCGCCGCGGGAGTAGAACCCGCAGGCCGGGACCGCGGCCACCGCGCGCTCGGTCAGAAGGCGCTCCGCCGCCTCGGACGAGGGGATGTCGCCGTAGCGCGGGCGGTAATCGGCCAAGAGGAAATAAGTCCCGCCGATGGGCAGCGGTTCGATGCCGAAACCGCGCAAGGCCCTGGAAATGATCTCCAGCTTGTGTCCGTATTTCACGCCCAGCCCCTGGTAATAGTCCTCGCCGAAAGAGGGCAGAGTGTCACCCACCGCCGCCTGCAGCGGGTGCGGGGCGCAGATATAGACCAGATCGCTCACCAGAGACATTTTTTCTATCACCGCGGACGGCCCGGCGGCATAGCCGATACGCCAGCCGGTCATGGCGAAAGTCTTGGAAAAACCGCTTACAGTCACCGTGCGCCCGAACAGACCGGGCAGGCTGGCCGCGCTCACGTGGCTCCGTCCGCCGAACACGACATGCTCATAGATCTCATCCGTGATTATCCAGACCCCGTAACGCCCGCACAAAGCCCCGATCGCTTCCAGCTCGGCGCGCGTGAAAACCTTGCCCGAGGGGTTGGCCGGAGTGTTGATCACCAGCGCCCGTATTCCGCCGGATACCACGCGCTCGAGGGATGCGAAATCGATTTCCCAGCCGGGCGGCTCCAGGCGGAAAAAGACCGGCTCGAACCCGAAAAGTTCCTGGCAGGCCACGTGGTAGCCGTAGAACGGCTCGAAATTAAGGACTTTGTCGCCGGTTTCCAGGAGAGTGAGCAAAGCACAGACAAACGCCCCGGTGGCCCCGCTCGAAACCATGACCTGTGTCTCCGGGTCGGCCTGGATGCCGTTGAACGCGGCCAGCTTGTTCGCGATGCCTTGCCTCAGTCCCTGGATGCCGTTCAGCGGCGCATAGACGTTGCGGTCGCCGTTGACCGCATCGCAGGCGGCTTGTTTTATTTTGTCCGGAGTGGGCAGGTCGCACAAACCCTGCGAAAGGTTCACCCCGCCCATTTCAGCCGCCCGGCGGGTCATCGAGCGGATCGAGGACTGTTTCAGGTTCCGGACGCGCCCGGCGAAACTGTATTCCATGGCCTGTAATTCTCCCTTTTTCCAAATAAATCGGTGTCAGCATCGTAATGAATTTCCGGCGACAGCTCATATCTTAACAGCCGGAGCCTGTCTGCGCCAGAATATGTATGGCGATATTATTGTCAGTTAAACCTTGCTTGGTTCAAATAGAAAACCAATATTATATTCCTGTGCTCCGAAGCGATGGCCATACGACCGCAAATATTGCGTCCGGAGCCTGGTCAAATTTGAAACTCGCTGCCGATGAAAGTTTTGACTTAACCCTCCAGGGAGCGCCGCCATGAGAACCAGTTCCAGCCGGATGATTGCAGCCGCTGTAAAGATCAGTCTTTGTCTTGGCATCATGCTCTCCGGATGCGGGAAAAAGCCGGCCGTGAGCAATGCCGGATCCTCAGCCGGGGCTGCCTGGAAAGTGATCGGTCCAGGAGGGGGAGGCTCGATTTTCGAGCCGACAGTCAGCCCGTTCAACCCGGAGCACGCTTTCGTACGCTGCGACATGACCGGCTCGTACGTAACGCGCGATGGCGGAGCGAACTGGCGCATGTTCAATCTGCGGGGAGTGGTGCTGGATTTCGAATTCGATCCTCTCGACTCACTCACCGTGTACGCCTGTAACAGCGGCCTCTATCGCTCGACCGACGGCGGCGTGCGCTGGAGCCTTCTGCACCCCGCCCCGGAACGTATCCGCGCCGAGCGCATGGTGGGCGACCATGCCTCTCAATGGTTCGAGACCGGCGACAGCCTGGACAGTTTCTCCGAGATGCAGCGCGTGGAGGTTGACCCGCGGGACCCGTCCGTGATCTGGGTGGGCTGGTGCGCCCACCGGGTGTACCGTGACAGCCTGACCGCACTGACCCTGTCCGATTACACGACCATCCAGGTTTCGGAAGACCGGGGGGCGGGTTTCCGCAGCGTGGCTCGCGTGCCGGGTGTAAGCGTGCTTGGCATATTCCCGGCCGGGCCTGCCGAGACGCCGGGCGAACTGACTGTTGTCACCGAGAGCTGTCTGGCCCTCCTGACCGGCCGGGGCGAATCGATGCAGTTGCTCAAGCTGCCCGCCGAACGGGTGTTTGCCGCGGAGTGCGGTTATGAAAATGGCGTGAGGGTGATTTATATCCTTACTCCGGCGCGGGAGAGCAAAGGCCGTGTCGAGGGCGGGCTGTACCGCTCACGGGACGGCGGCCGGAACTGGGAAGCGGTGGCAGGTGACCTTTATGCGGGTTGGAAGCCGGGTGATGAGCCGCCCTATTTCAACACCCTGGGAGTCTGCGAGAACAAACCGGATAACATCTACCTGTCCTGCCGCGGCTGGACCGCGCACCTGGCGGATGGAAGCACGGAACGTCAGTACGGCATCCTGCGGACCGCCGATGGCGGAGCGACCTGGAAATGGGTTTACCGCACGGTGGGCGCGGGCGTGGAGGGAGAGAATTACAGCGACGCCTGGATGTACAGGCAGTACGGCTCCAGCTACACCGGCAACCCGCACGGAATCGGCGTCGCGCCGTCAGCCCCGGAAATCTGCTACACCACCGACTGGGGACGCACCGCGCTGACCCGTGACGGCGGACAGTCCTGGACCCAGGTTTATGCCCGTCAGCTTCCCGACAGCAGTTTCACCACCCGCGGCCTGGATGTGACCACCTGCTACGGCGTGCATTTCGACCCGTTCGATCCGAAGCACCTGTTCATCACTTACACGGATATCGGTCTGTTCCACAGTTTCAACGGCGGCGAGGGCTGGATTCAGTCCCTGAACGGCGTCCCGGAGCCATGGTGGAACACCTGCTACTGGCTGGAGTTCGACCCGGCGGTCAAGGACCGCGTGTACTCGGTCTGGGGCAACGGCCACGACCTGCCGCGGCTGAAGATGTTCCGCCGTCCGGGCTTTGTTGACCGCTTCCAGGGCGGGGTGGCGATCTCGGACGACGGGGGCCGCACATGGCGCACCGGCGTCGAGGGAATCCCGGAGAACACGGACTGCTCGTATATCCTTCTCGACCCGTCCAGTCCTCCGGATGCGCGGGTGCTTTATGTTTGCGGCACGGGCCGCGGCGTGTTCAAGAGCGTGGACAGCGGCCGCACCTGGAAGACTGCCAACAATGGCCTGGGCGCGAACCTCTATTCATGGGAAATCACCCGTCTGCCGGACGGCACGCTGCACCTGATCGTGATGCGCGCCCTGGACGACAACGGCCGCACGATCCCCGGCGAGCTGTACGTGAGCCGCGACGGGGCCGAGAACTGGGAGAAAGTCTCTCTTCCAGCGGATATAAGCGGCCCGAACAGCCTGACCTTTGATCCCTCCGACCCGCGCCGCCTGTACCTGAGCTGCTGGCCGCTGCCGGTGAACCGGGTGGAGAGGGGCGGCGGCCTTCTGCTGAGCGAGGACGGCGGGGTGTCGTGGCGGCGCGTGTTCCGCGAGGACGCCCACGTGTACGCCTCCGCCGTGGACCCGGCCAATCCGTCCGTGGTGGTGATCAATACCTTCGACAGCGCGGCGTTCCGGAGCGAGGACCGCGGGGCGAGCTGGAAACGACTGGGAGGATACAATTTCAAGTGGGGACAGCGTCCGATTTTCGACCCGGTCAACCCGGGGATGCTGTACCTGACTACTTTCGGCGGCAGCGTGTACCACGGCCCATCCACCGGCGTGCCCGGAGCGTTCGAGGACATCGAGAACCTGCCGGATTCCCTGCGCTGGAACGATTGAAACGGCTGTCCGGTTCTTTTTCTGAATGCCGGTGACTGGCTTGCCCGGCGATATAATTCTCACCATGGAGGTCACGATGCGTAAGGTTTTTTCGAGGCTGTCAGCGGGTGTCCTGGCGATAGCTCTTCTTACATTGGCAATCGCCTGCGGCAAGCCCGCGGCCGAGCAGACGCAGGCCCCGGCCCAGCCCGCGGCCTGGACCGTGATCGGACCGGGCGGCGGCGGGGCGCAATACCTGCCGACAATCAATCCGCAGGACCCGCAGAACGTCTATATCCGCTGTGACATGACCGCGGCTTATTCGACGCGGGATGGCGGGAAGACCTGGCACATGTACAATCTTCGCACCGTGGTGCAGGATTACGAGATCGATCCCTCGCAGCCTGATGTGGTCTACGCCTCCAACACCGGGCTTTACCGCTCCGAGGACAAGGGACTCACCTGGAGCCTGGTTTTCCCGGCCCCCTCGGACATCACTGCCGAGCGCATGGTGGATGACCACGCCGAGCAGAGCTTCGTGACCGTCAGCGGCCTGCCGGGAGGACGGATCGGCAAGGTGCGGGTGGACCCGGCCGACAGCCAGCACCTGATCCTTGGCGTGTCTCCATCCCGCCGCCCCGGAGGCGCTATGGAAGGTGACGGACCCAGGGTGAACATTCTCTACTCGCGCGACCGCGGGGCAAGCTGGCAGAGCGCGGCACAGGTACAGGGCCGCGGCGTGCAGGCGATCGTTCCCGGAGTGTGGGACGGCAAATCCGGCGAGATCACAGTTATCACTGACAGCCACGCCGCCCGGATCGAGGAAGCCACGGGCAAGGTGGAGCTGACGGCCCTGCCCGGACGCCCGGTGATGGCGGATTGCGGCAAGGATGCCCAGGGCAGCGTAATATACCTGCTTACGGATATCGAGGAACAGGGCGGCAAGCCGGTTGGCGGAGTGTACGTGAGCCGCGACCGCGGCCGCACCTGGAAACCGGTGAACGCCGCCTGGTTCGCCGGGGACTGGAAGGCCGGGGACCGTCTGCCCTCATTCCCCGCCCTGGCGGTCTGCCAGGACAGTCCGTCCACGGTTTACCTTTCCTGCGCGCAGTGGTACGACAAGCCCGCCGGAACGCCGCGCCGCAATTTCGGCATCCTGAAGACCACGGACGGGGGCGCGGCCTGGGACTGGGTCTACCGCTGCACCAATGACAGCATCCTCTCGCAGAACGGCCCCGGCGGCTGGATGGAAAAGAATTACGGACCGGAGTGGGGCGAATACCCGCTCTCGCTGGGGGTCTGCCCCTCGAACGCCGACATCTGCTACGCCTCGGATTTCGGCTGCACCTACCGCACGGCCGATGGCGGCAAGACCTGGGAGCAGGTGTACGCCGACATGCTGCCGGATGGGTCTGCGGCCACGCGCGGAGTCAACGTGACCACCTGCTATGGCGTGCATTTCGATCCGTTCGACCCGCAGCATGTTTTCATCAGCTATACCGATATCGCTGCATTCCATTCGTTCGACGGAGGAAAGAGCTGGCTCCATTCGGCTAACGGCGTACCGCGCCGCTGGATAAACACCTGCTACTGGATGACGTTCGACCCGGAGGTCAAGGGACGGGCCTGGTCGGTCTGGGGCAGCGGCCATGACCTTCCGCGTCCCAAAATGTTCCGCGGCGGGTATTTCGACCGCTATGTCGGCGGCGTGGCGGTGAGCGACGATGGCTGCCGGACCTGGAAACAGTCGAACGCGGGCATGCCGGAAAATACTGTCTGCACGGACATTCTGCTGGACCCGGAAAGCAAGGCGGAGAGTCGTGTCCTGTATGTCTGCGGTTTCGGCAAAGGGGTGTTCAAGTCCGTGGACGGCGGGGCGAACTGGACCCTGATGAACAACGGCCTGGGAGCGAACCTCAACGCCTGGAGGATAACGCGACTTCCGGACGGTGCGCTGTTCCTGTTAGTGGCGCGCGGTCTGGAGGGACGCCAGAGCGTGGACGGCGTTCTGTACAAGAGCGTCGACGGGGCGCAGAGCTGGCAGACCGTGGCCCTGCCAACTGGATACAATGCACCGAACGACCTGGTTTACGATCCCTCGAACCCGGCCCGCATGTACCTGAGCTGCTGGCCCTGGACGGACAGCACCGGGGTGGAGCGCTGCGGCGGACTCCTGCGCACCTCGGACAGCGGTTCTTCCTGGGAGCAGGCGTTCGTGGAGGACGCCCATGTGTACGCCTCGGCCGTGGACCCGGACAACCCTGCCACGGTCATAATCAATACGTTCGACAGCGCGGCGTTCCGCAGCGATAACGGCGGCGATACATGGAGCCGTTTGCCCGGCTACTCTTTCAAGTGGGGCCACCGCCCGGTTTTCGATCCGCACCACAAGGGCATGCTCTACCTGACCACATTCGGCGGCAGCGTCTATTACGGGCCAGCCACGGGGGTTCCAGGCGCAACCGAGGATATAGTCAATTTCAACAACGCCTGGCGCTGGGGGCAGTACGCCGCAAAGATTACCTCGTACTGAGGCAGGGGGAGTCATGCGTCTTTTTGCGGTTATGGCTATGGTCACCCTTCTCCTGGCAAGGCCGGTTTCAGGTCAGGGGCCGGGATCGCTGACCGTAAAACTGGATGACAGGCTGGAAAAGGGCGGCGTACCGTCAGACCTGATCTTTTTTCTGGTTCGCGAGGACCCGAACGTGACGTTTACGCGCTTGCAGGCTGTCAATCCGGGGGCGGACCATGCCGGACTGCTCCGGGCCTGGGAAAAGGCGATGCGGGAGGCGGCGAGCGCCTCGGTTCCGCTGAAGGGTGGTTCAACGGCCCGGTTCAGCGGAGTGGCAGCCGGGCGTTACTGGGTGATGACCCTGAAACCGGTGGTCAGCGGACGGTTCAGCCTGTTCTGGGCCGAGCCGGTGCGGATGGACAGCGCCGGGGAAGCCGGGGTGGTGTTCAGCCTGTCCAACGCGGTACTGCTGCTGGACAGCCTGGAATGCCGGATTCACTGAGACTGGTTATCCACGAAGGACACGAAGGGGCACGAAGTCATACACAGCGTCTTTATTAGTTGCTCATATTTTTCGGGTGCACCAGGGACTGTATATTAAGCTGGGGACAAGGCCGTTGTAGCGGCACGGTGAACCGTGCCCGAAAGTCTTTCCGGGCACAGCATGCTGTGCCCCTGCGCCGGAACTGATAATTTTTCGGAGAATTCCGGAGAATATCTACTGCGTCTTCAATACTCGCAGGCGCAATTAGTCATGTCGCCATGTATAAAAGCTGTTATCTGTCGTTTATTAGTGTCCCTTCATGCCATTCGTGGATAGGGTTTTCTTTTTCCCTGCTTACCTTTGATATAAGAAACGGGGAGATGAGGATGAGATTGACCACATGTCTGTTTCTGCTGGCGCTGTTGACCGCCGGGATGCTTCAGGCGCAGGAGCCGCCGCTGAGGAGCCATCCGCGCCTGTATATCAGCCGGGAAGCGCAGGGGAAGGTTTTATCGGTGACGGACATCCAGGCCCGCGCCACTGATTCACGCTTTTCCGCTGCCTGGAAACGGGTGCGGGAGTCCTCCAGCCCGGCCTGCCTGGCCCTGGTATGGCTGGCCGGTGGCGACAGCTCGCGCCTGGGCGAGCTACGGAAAGCCCTGCGCCGCAAGGCTGGTTCCGCCGAGCCGCTGGCTGAGCAGGCCCTGGCTTTCGACTGGTCTTACGACGCATGGAGCGCGGTTGAGCGCAGGGAATTCGCCGCCTGCCTGATGGACGGTGTGGAGGCGATGCTCAAGCGCTACGACATGGATTGCGTCTACCACAATTACACCCGCGGACCGCACATGGGCCGTGGCCTGGCCATGCTGGCGGCCTGGGATGACGATCCGCGGGCCAAACGTCATTTCCCGGCAGTGAAGCGGCAGATGGACGAGCTGCTGGAGATACTGGCCGACAGCGCCCGCCTGGATGACATGGCGGGGCGCGCGGGCTGGGGCGGCGGCTGGCCGGAGGGCTACGACTATGACCGTCACGGCGGATTCTACGCCCTGCAGTTCCTTCTGGCCTGGCGCTCGGCCGGGCTGGGAGACCATTTCAGCGGGAGCCGCTACTGGCGGGACAAGATCCTCTGGCTGGTGCATGGCACGGGTCCGGATGGAAGCTTTATCCTCGGGTATGAGGACAACGACTGGCCGTTTCCCATGCGCCACGACCGCGAGATGCTCACGGCGCTGGCGCGCGAGTACAGCGACGGGCAGGCGAGGCGCTGGTGCGACTCGTTCGCCGACTCACTTGAGTCCCGTCCCTGGTGGGAGTTCATTTTCGCCGACCCGTCCGTTGTCCCAGTCTCGCCGGAATCCTTGCCCACGAGCCGTCTGATTCCGGGCCTGGGCCTGGCTCTTCTGCGCAGCTCGTGGGACAAAGACGCCGCGTTTGCCGGTTTCCACTGCGGCCCCTGGTATACCTACCATCAGCACGTGGCCCAGGGATCGTTCTTCGCCTGGCGCGGCGGACGGGCGATGGTGATCGAGCCGGGAGTGTACAACGGCGAGGTGGATGAGCACTATGTCAACTGGCGTATCCGTACGATCAGCCACAACAGCCTGACAGTCCTCGACCCGGAGGAGCGGTTCCACGGCCCCGAGGCAGTGCCGGTCCCGGCCAATGACGGCGGGCAGGTGATCCAGGAATGGACCCTCAAGCCCGCCAACATGAGCCAGTGGCGCGAGCAGCGCACCCTGCGCTCCAGCGGGGAGATAAGCCTGTTCCTCAACGACATCTCGCACGATCTGGTTTCCGGCGAGGCCGCAGGGGCCTATGCGCAGGGCAAGGTCCAGCGCTGGAACCGTCAGTTGCTGTTCCTCAAACCCGGCTGGCTGGTTCTCTGCGACCTGGTGACAGCGCCGGAGGGTTTCGCCAAGACAATTTATTTCCACAGCCCGGACGAGATTGCAGTATCGAGCGAGGGAGCGGCAGGCGCCGGGGCGTTCCGCGCTTTCAACCTCCTTCCGCGCCAGGCGAAACTGAATGTGGCCGGAGGCCCCGGCAGGACATTCGCCTACGGCGGCAACAACTGGAGCGGCGTTCCGGCCTATAACGCACAGGTGGACACCGCCTGGCGCCTGGAGGTGGAAGCCCCGCGCCAGGAGACCGTGGTGTTTCTGACCGCGATTTACCTTCCCGCGCCCGGAGAGACAGCCGCGCCTGAGGCGAAACTGTTAGATGGCGGACCGCAGAGGGTGAGCCTGTCCCTGGACGGGAAATACACACTCTCGTTCACTCCGGGCGACCCGGAGGGCTACAGTCTGAGCGGGCCGGGAGTGACTTATTCGGTGAGCGGGGTCGTGGCGCGCGAGGGACTGGCGCAGGAGGGCGAGACAGTGCGCCTGTCAGGACCGGCCACGGCCCAGGCGGTCACGGACAGCCACGGCGAGTTCCATTTTCAGGGACTGCTTCCCGGCGAATACGTCCTGACACGGGCAGCCACGGGCCAGACCCGGCGAATAGCAGTCAGCGAGCGCAGCGTGGGCGGGGTGAGGTTCTGAATAAATTTTCAGGACAAAGCGAAAAAGGCAGGTCCGGGAGTCTGAATCAATCATTTGCAGGAATTGCTCAGGAAGTCTTGAATGGGGCTGTCCCAAAAGTCCCCGATTGTGCTTTATGCAAATTGATGCAATCTCTAACCAATTGAAATAAAAGCAGTTCTGTAGGGGCACGGCGCGCCGTGCCCCGTTTAAGGCTTTTGGGACAGCCCCTACGCAAGTGATTATAATTTAATGCATTACGAGAGACAGCTTTGGGCTATTAGTGTAAAGTGACTGAATGCTCTTTAGAAGACCTTAAGCTTAAGTATTACAACAGGAACTCGCCCGCGCGCATGATCTCTTTGCCATCCACCTCTATAGTCGTGCGCTGGAGGACAACATCCACGTGCCCCTTGCTGCGCTGGCTGGAGCCGGTCTTGTCCGGGTACCCGTCGCCGAAAGCCACGTGCACGCCGGGGAATTTCTCGTCCTGAAGAAGGTTGCCGATCAGGCGCTCCAATCCCAGGGCCGTACCGATAGCGAACTCACCCAGCCGGCCGGCCATTTCATCCTGCTGCGTGTAGCGGCGGAAATCCTCGACCAGCTCCTTGTTCCCGCATTCCAGCCCGGCGATGCGGCTGTCTTTAAGCTCGATGCGCAGGGGAGTCTTTTCGAGCGGCCCGTATTTCTGGTCAAAGTAATCCCCCACAGTGCCATCCACCACCACCACGGAACCCACCTCTACGCTTTCGGCGCAGGTGAACACCTCGCCGTCCGGAAGGTTCATCCACTGGCCCGGCCCGATCAGGCCATCCGAGATGACCCAGCGGAAGTCCGGGGAGAACAGGGCGGCCAGGTCCGTGCCAGCCGGAGTTGTGACCCGGATGCGGCGCGCCTTGTGGACGGCGTCGTACACCCGGTGCGAGAGGGCTGAAATCTTTTCGTAATCCAGGCTCATCCCCTCGGCCATGATCTGCTCGGTGATCCCGATCATGTGTCCATGACGGAGAGTCTTGTTCCGCTTGATCCGATCTAACATCGGCTGCCGGAAACTCTGTAGCTCGCCGGGATGGCCCCCGGCGGCGAAGAAACTGACCTGCGCCCGGTCGAGGGCCGCGCCGATAGTCTCCGGGAAGCCAAGAGAACGGCTGCTGTCCGCGGGCCTCTCGCCGAAATCCTCCATGCGGAAGACTGTCACCGCGGCCCCCGCCTTTTTCACCTCGTTCGCCAGGGCAACGCCGATCCTGAAACGGTCCTGGTCTGTTATGATCACCACGTTTTCATCGCGGGACACTTTTGTGCAGACATTCACCGCCTGCCAGGCGCCTTTTTCCAGTGAACCCATTTTTTTCTCTCCCCGAGGCCGGTTTCGGACTTGCCGTCAAGCGATCATACTCGCAATATAACGGTGGAGGGTTTATTATTCAAAGGCGCTCTCTGAGTGATTATCATCCTTCGCTCTGACCCGGCTTATTCATAAATTGTCGCCACTCCTTTTCGTGGACACGCTGCACCGTGTCCCTGCACAAGGCTAACCGGCTTGATAAACAATAAGTTAGTGTCCCTTCGTGTGACTTCTTGGATGGTTTTTCTTTGTTTAAATCGAATTTGAGAATAATCCGGGCTAAAAGCGTGTGAAAAAAGCAAAAAAAATCCCAAGTTTCAACTTTGATAAAGTCGAGTGACGATCCAAAAGCTGGTCAACATACCGCCAGAATTTTGGCTTAAGGAGAGAGCAGCGGTGAGCGATAAAATCCGGCTCGGCATCAGCGCCTGCCTTCTGGGCGAGAAGGTGCGGTACGACGGCGGCCACAAGCTGGACCATTTCATCCGCGACACCTTGGGTCAATGGGTCGAGTTCATCCCGGTCTGCCCGGAGGTGGAGTGCGGCCTGCCAGTCCCCCGAGATTCGATGCGCCTGACCGGAGACCCGGCCGCACCGCGCCTGGTCGTGGAAAAAACGAGCGTGGACCACACGGAGCGCATGACCGCCTGGGCCGCCGTGCGCCTGGAACAGCTCGCCGCGGAGAACCTATGCGGCTTCATCTTCAAGTCGCGCTCGCCCTCCAGCGGCATGGAGCGGATCAAGGTCTACAACGGCCAGGGCGTTCCCTCCAAAACGGGAGTCGGCATTTTCGCCGGCCTTTTCATGCGGCGCTTCCCGGACCTTCCGGTGGAGGATGAGGGCCGCCTGCACGATCCATTGTTGCGCGAGAATTTCATCGAGCGCATATTCGTGATGCGGCGCTGGCGCGACGTTCTGGCTGATGGTTTTTCCACAGGTGCGCTGATCGAGTTCCACACCCGCCACAAGCTGCTGCTCATGGCCCACGGCGTGGAGGGTTATCGCGCTCTGGGCCGCCTTGTGGCCGGGGCGAAAGACCTGCCGCGCGAACAACTCCTGCGCGAGTATCCGGCCCTGCTGATGAAATCCCTGCGCCTTATCGCCACGACAAAAAAGAACGTCAACGTACTGCACCACCTTCTGGGTTATTTTAAGAAAGTTCTTCCACCGGATGAGAAACATGAGGTGCTGGAGCTTACAGACGCCTACGGCCGGGGCCATCTGCCGCTGGTCGTCCCGCTTACCCTGATCAGCCATTTCGTGCGCAAGTACGGTCAGCCGTACCTTGAAAAACAGTATTACCTGAATCCGCACCCGCTGGAGCTGAAGCTGCGCACGCATGTATAAAGACTGCACAATACCGGAGCGTCCCGGATGGCCACTTCAGGTCAAGACGGATTGCCGAAACCTTTGAGCGGCCGCCAGTCCACTGACTTTGCTGCCTTCGCCGAAACGAAAACAGATCAAGCAGTTAAGACAGCCATTAAACACGGGGAACGCTGAATAATACCCCGGACAGCAGTGATTTACCTCAATAAATCAATACACCTTACACCTTCAGATAACGTCGAACGACGAGCATTGCAGATCAATATTGTCCATAAATCAAGCCAATTATATCTTTCAGCACGCTAAGAGTTTGATATCCATCTTTCGCATTATGTCCGGCGCCGAAAACTTATCCTGGGAAACGCATAACAGAGATTTGAAACAATAGAGAAGGAGACTTGAAATGACCAGAAGGGAAACTGTCCGGGCCGCGCTCACGCACCGGGAACCCGGCCGCGTGCCGCTCGATTTCGGGGCCTCCTCGGTGACAGGGATGCACGTGAGCTGCGTGCACGCGCTGCGCGGGCATTACGGTCTCGAGAAGCGTCCGGTGCGGGTGCACGAGCCTTATCAGATGCTCGGGCTTATCGAGACGGACCTTCAGGACGCCCTGGGCCTGGATGTGACCGGAGTGTTCCCACCCGAGACGATGTTCGGGTTCCGCAACAAGGACTGGCGTCCCTGGCGCACGCAGGAGGGGATCGAAGTCCTGGTGTCGAAGAATTTTGTCACCCGGACAGAGGAGAACGGCGATACGCTGATCTATCCGGGAGGGGATGATTCGGTCCCGCCCAGCGGACGGATGCCGCGCGGGGGGCATTTTTTCGATTCGATCATCCGCCAGGAGCCGCTGGATGAGGAGAAGTTGAATCCGGAGGATAACCTCGAGGAGTTCGGCCCTATCGCGGATGAGAACGTGGAGTATTTCCGCCAGGCGGTGGAAGCCGCCTCCGCGTCCGGGCGCGCCGTGTTAGCCTCTTTCGGCGGGACCGCTTTCGGTGACATCGCCCTGGTTCCGGGACCTTTTCTGAAGCACCCGAAAGGCATCCGCGACATCACCGAATGGTACATCTCCACTGTCACGCGCCAGGACTACATCCACCGTATCTTTGCCCGTCAGACTGAATACGCCCTGGCCAACCTCGAAAGAATCCATCGCGCCGTGGGGGATAAGGTGGATGCCGTGTTTGTCTGCGGCACGGATTTCGGCACGCAGACATCAACTTTCTGCTCGGTGGACACTTTCCGCGAGCTGTACCTTCCTTACTACAGGCAGGTCAACGGCTGGATTCACGCCAATACCGGCTGGAAAACTTTCAAGCATTCATGCGGGGCGGTGGAGACTTTCATGGAGAGCTTCATCCAGGCCGGGTTCGACATTATCAATCCGGTGCAGTGCTCGGCCGCGGGGATGGACCCGGCTCACCTGAAAAAGCGCTACGGCGGCAGTCTGACTTTCTGGGGCGGCGGGGTGGACACACAGCGCACCCTGCCGTTCGGGACGCCTGAGGAGGTGCGCGAGCAGGTGCTGCGCCGTTGCGAGGTGTTTGCTCCCGGTGGCGGGTTCGTGTTCAACGCGATTCACAACGTGCAGGCGCTCACCCCGGTGGAAAATATCGTGGCGATGATAAACGCCGTGCACGAGTTCAATGGCGTCAAAGCCTGATTCAGCCTGGTCCAGCCATGTGAAGCAATCCGCATAAACCCTCAACCCGGACCGGAATGAGCATGCAACGCGTCTCGCTGTCCGCCCTCGACCTGCTGGTTTTTGTCCTGTATTTCGCTGTCGTTGTTGCACTGGGTATCTACGTGGCGCGGCGGGAGAAAAAGACCTCGCGCGACTATTTCCTGGCCGGGGACCGTCTGCCCTGGTACGCCATCGGCGGCTCGCTCACCAGCGCCAACATCTCCTCCGAGCATTTTGTCGGAATGATCGGTTTCGCCTATGCGGCGGGCCTGGTGGTGGCGAACATGGAGTGGGGCAACTGGTACACCTATTCGCTGCTGGTCTGGATTTTCCTGCCCTACTACATGCGCAGCGGCCTGTACACCATGCCGGAGTTCCTGGAGCGGCGGTTCAACCGCCCCACGCGCTACCTTTACGCCCTGAGCACCCTTCTGACCTACGTTCTCGGGTTTATCGCCGCGATCCTCTACGCCGGGGCGGTAGTGCTGGAGGCCCTGTTCGGCATCGACCCGGTGCACGGCGTGCTGCTGATGGCGGTCACCACGGCGGTGTACACGATCTATGGCGGCCTGCTCTCGGTGGTCTGGACCGATTTCCTCCAGTTCATCATCCTGTTCGCGGGCGGGGCTGTGGTCACTATCCTGGGCCTCAATGCCACGGGCGGGATTCTGCCCCTTATGCGGGAGTTCCCGGAGAAGTTTTTCATGGCCTATCCGGCCAGTCATCCGGAGTTCCCGTTCGCCGGAATGGTGGGCACGGTGCTGTCGGTGAGCATGTGGTACGTGTGCACGAACCAGTTCATGGTCCAGCGCTGCCTGGGCGCGCGCAGCGAATGGGACGCGCGCATGGGGGCGGTGTTCGCCGGGTACATGAAGCTTCTGCTGCCGTTTATCATCTGCCTTCCGGGCGTAATCGCCTGGAAAGTGCTGGGTCCGGGCGTGGACCCGAACCACGTGTTCGCCCTTCTGGTGGCCCGCCTGGTGCCCGCCGGGCTGATCGGCCTGATCATGGCCGGGCTGGCCTCGGCGATCATGTCCACAATCTCCTCGGCCCTCAACTCGGCCAGCACCGTGGCCACCCTGGACCTGATCGTCCCGCTGTGGAAGAAAAACGCCACCCAGGAGGAGCAGGTGAGCTGGGGCAAGTGGCTCTCGGCCCTGTTCATGGTTGTGGCCGTGGGGTTCGCGATCATGTTCTCCCACCAGCAGGGAAAGGTGTTCCTGATCATCCAGAACATCAACGCCTATTTCGCCGCGCCGGTGGCCGCGCTGTTCATTGTGGGAATTTTCTGGAAGGGCGCGACCAGCACGGCCGCCACGGTGACTTTTATCGCCGGGTTCGCGCTCAACGAGCTGGTGGACAAGGTGCTGTTCAGGATGGAGCCGTTCACGCGCTACAACAGCTTCTACAACCGGGCCACCCTGGTGTTTGCACTCAGCCTGCTGATACTGTGGAGCGTGTCGCTGTTCACGAAAAAGACGCCGCGCGAGGTGGTGGACTCGATCTGCTGGCGACCGAGTGACCTGAAGCTCAGGGGCGACGGGCGTTCGGCGCACGGGACACGCAGCCTGACAATCGCCTGGGCGCTGATGGCGGGAAGTATTCTGGCGGTTTATGCCGCTTTGGGGGTGTTCCAGTGGCTGCACCGGGGCTGATTCAGGGACTGTGACAAAAATAACGGCTTGAGGAGACTAAGCTCAAAGCCTTATCCGGCGGCCTCTTGAGGGAATTTAATTAGAAGACGGACAGAAATTATTTTTAAATTCGGACGATTTTGCTTGCCAAGATGCAAATTATATGTTAAAGAATATGCAGGAACGGCCTTTGCCGTTCTCGCAAATGCCTTTGCTGTCGGCCTTTCGGATGCTTTCGGCGCCCGTGGGGCCATGTCCCGCCAATTTTATTCAGGAGTATCCCAAGATGGCGATGGGAAAAGTGAAATGGTTCAATGATTCCAAGGGTTATGGATTCATCGCGCAGGACGGCGGACCGGACGTTTTCGTTCACTATTCGGCCATCCAGACCGACGGTTTCAAGTCCCTGGCCGAAAATCAGGAAGTCGAATTCGACATCATCGAGGGACCGAAGGGGCCGCAGGCTGCCAATGTGAAGCCTGCGGGCGCCTGACAGAATAAAGGACGACCACAAAAAAACAATAAAAGCCCCCGGCGGTTCAAACGCCGGGGGCTTTCTGTTATTCGGGAACGGCAAACTCCCGTACCTGCCGTGGTTTGATAAATACTGACCTATAAGCGAAAAGGCTTTAAGACAATCTAATATATTGAATGATAATAAAATACGTAGGGGCACGGCGAGCCGTGCCCCACATTAAAACTTGTGGAACAACTCCTTATGCATTCGCCCGGCGATGTTTTTTCTGTTTCTGCAAAATCCAGCCCAGAACGAAAACCAGGCCCCCTAACAACGTCATAATGCTGGCGATGAAGAGATTGATCACCCTTCCCATGACGGTCAGATCGGGTAGGAACACCAGTATCATCGCGGCCAGGCCCATGCCCACCGTTGTCCAGCCGGTTATCCTGACGCTGCCGGTGTCTTCGTCCTCGGTGTCGTCCACCTCGCCCGGAGCCACGGGGGTTTCCACCTTGCGGAAGAAAGCCTCCAGTTGTTCCTTGTACTTGCCCTTGGCCTGAATGAACAGGCCGGGCAGGAAGAAGATCGCCGCGCTCAGGCCGCCCACGCCGAAAATCTGGGTCTGGAACGAGAGTTCATGGTCGAAGAACAGCGCGCCCAGGCCGATCACCAGGCCGGTGATATAACTGGCCGCCGCGGCCCAGAAAGGAGTGTATTTGTAGAACAACCCGAAGATGATCGGTATGCCGGCCGGGATGATCACCGCGCCGCTCAGAGTGACCATCAGCTTGAACACCCCGCCCTTGACATGGCTCTGCGCAAGGGCGGCCATTATCACCAGGGCGGCCAGCACCAGGGTCATCACGCGCGCGATGAACAGCAGGGCGCGCGGGCTGGCTTTTTTCCAGAACATCTGCCGGATTATGTCATCGGTGATCAGGCCGGCCATGATGTTGAAATTGGCGCTCAATGTGCTCATTGTGGCCGAGAGCATGGCCGCCAGCAGGATACCCATCGCGCCGGGAGGCAGGTATTTCATGCAGAATGCAATATAGGCCGCCTCGTGCGGCGCGTTCTGTCCAACCGCCACCTGACTCAGGTCCAGGCCGATCAGACGGGTTACAATCGGCGGAACCAGCCAGATAAACGGCGCCACCGCAAGAAGGATCATCACGAGCAGGGCTACTTTGCGCGCCTCGCGCTCATCCCGCACCGAGAAATATCTCTGCGCCGCCCCACCGCTCGACATGGCGAATGTCATCATGATCCCGTAGGCCACCAGCCAGTCCCAGGAGAACTCCTGGGTCTTGACGCTCCAGAAGTCCGGGGGCGCGGCGGTGACAAAACGCGAGAGATCGCCCAGCTCGAACAGACTGAGACCCAGCACCACCAGGGCGATCGGGAAAAGCACCATGAACTGGAGCGTATCGGTGACCACCACGCCCCACAGTCCGCCGATAAGACAGTAGACCGCAATCACCGCCCCGCAGACGATGATAGTCATGGCCAGGTCCGTGCCCATGGCCACGGAGACAAACTTACCCAGGGAAAGCAGTCCGATCCCGCCCTGGACTATCCAGATACCCAGGTGGGTCCAGGAATAGAGCTGGTTGGTGCCCACTCCGTAGCGCTCGGACAGGTAGGACATGACCGTATGCGAGCGTGAGCGGCGCCAGCGCGAGGCCAGGAACCAGACCGAGAAAATCAGCCCGATACTGTTGGTCATGTAGGTAAGAAGGCCCACCGTGGGGGCGCGGTAAGCCAGGCCGGCGCCGCCGGTGAAGGTGTAGACCGTGAAAGAGGCCATGAAAAGCGACAGTCCGGCCAGCCACCAGGGCAGTTTGTTTCCGCCCTTGAAAAAGTCGGAGTCGTTCTTGTTGAACAGCGCCAGGGCCACCCCCACGCCGATCATCAGAAGCATGTAGATCACTACAATTATCACATCCACCGTTGATACTGCAAACATTCGGCCTCCTTCTTCACCAGGTTTATATTATTTGCCTGTCAGATTCGGCGCAAAAAGTTCTCCAGGTCTTCGGTCATGATACGGAAAAGCTCCTTGCCCTTGGCCGCTGTCCCCTTGTTCGCCGCGCCGTGTATGCCGCTGACCGAGGCTTCTTTCATGTCGCGGATACGCCAGATGAAACTCGCCCCGTCGCCGTCCATGTATTCCTCCACGGCGCGCTCCATTTTCACGCTTTCCGGATCCAGGGCCAGCATCAGCGAGGTCTCCATCTCGCAGGCGTGTCCATAATCCTTGCCTTCCATCATCCGGAGCGCCTGTGGGCCGATATTCTCGAAAGCGAAGAAATTGTACAGGCGGAAATCCCTGGGAACCTGCCCCGCCGGGCCGCCCAGGAACTGGAGCGCATTGCGCAGGGCCGTGTCGGCGATTCCCTTGTTGCCGCCATGTCCGTTGAAAAGAACAAATTTGCCGAACCCATGGCGGTAAAGACCTTCGACAATGTCCGAGACTATACCGATAAAAGTGTCTGCGCGCAAGCTTACCGTGCCGCAGAAGCTCATCGTGTCCAGGCAGAAGCCATAAGGAATCTCGGGCATGACGATGACGTTGGAAAGATTTTTTGCCGCCGCCTCGGCTATCGGCACGGCCTGGAAAGTGTCCGTGCCCAGCGGAAGATGATAACCGTGTCCCTCGGTCGCTCCCATGGGCTGGACGAAGATAAGGCTTTTCTTGTCCGGGAGCGAATCGAGTTCATCCCAGGTATAGTCCACAAGGCGTATCTTTTTACCCTTTACGTTTGTGACCGGCATATTCGGCAAGACTCCCTTCTTAAGATAGACCAGCGTTTTCAATAGAAGACTGACACACTTATTTTCCCAGCAGCACTTCGCATGACGCCTCTTTCCGTCCGGCGACAAGCTCCAGCGGCAGGCGGGCGCTCTTTCCTTCCAGCGGAAGCTCCGCGCCATCGAGGCGGGCCGAGACCACTCCCCGCTGCACGCTGTCCGGGTTCCGGATGGCGACAGTCACCCGGCAGCCGCGGAACTCTTTGCGTACGGTGAGCCTGTCCCAGCCCGAGGGGATCACGGGGTCTATCAGCAGACTGTCGAAATCGGCCAGGACCCCGTACATACGCTCGACAGTGCGGCGCAGCCAGCCGATAGAGCCGGTGAAATTGTTGAACAGGTTACGTCCGAAATAAGGGTGGGTTGGCCCCACCGTATAGTTCGACATCTCGTGCGGCGGGCCGGTTGAGATGTCGGGCAGGGTGGAGGAAGGCAGCAGCTTTTTCAGCTCGGCCCAGGCGCGGTCGCCCTCGCCCAGGCAGGCCAGGCCGAAAGTCAGGAAACTCTGGCCGTGGGTGTAGATCGCCCCATTCTCGAACTGTCCGGGGACCTGGTCGGCTATCCGTCCCACCTGAGCCCGGCTTCTGGCGGTGTAGGGCGGGTCGATCAGGATGCTTCCCAGCGGCGTATTGACCGCCTCGAGGGCCTCGAGCAATGCCCGGACCCGTCCCCCGGCTTCCGCCACGCCGTTGAACAGCGCCCAGGCATTGACATTCAGGTGCAGCCTGCCCTCCTCGCAGGAGGAGGCCCCCACGGGCCGGCCATCCGAGGGAAAAGCGTAGATATAGTGCGAGCCGTCCCAGGCATTACGGTTGATCGAGCCGGTGACATCGGCTATGACCTGGTCCATCAGTCGCAGGCTATCCGCGTCTCCGCGGAAACGGGCCAGCTCGCGGAACCTGCGGGCGGCCCAGACCAGGGCCATCGAGAGCCAGACGCTCACCCCACGGCCATCGCGTCCCACCCCGTCCAGCGCGTCGTTCCAGTCCCCATGTCCGATCAGGCAGAGGTCATGCAGTCCCCGGTTCTCATACAGCATCTTCACGGCGCGCCGGGCGTGCTCGTAGATCGTGGCCGAGGGAGCGCTTTCGACCCGTCCGGACGAGGGATCGAAGAACCCCTCCTCGCGTTCCAGAAAGTCTGTATCTCCTGTTTCTTTTACGTATGTGACCAGGGCGTCCGGAATCCAGGAACAGTTGTCCATGTACCGGCGCAGATCGTGCGTCCCTCCGGCGATCTTGTCGAACCCGCGCATCGCCCCGCCGTCGCTGTACTGATGGCGCAGCACGGCGGGCAGCATCACGGCCGCGAATTCCGGATTGAACGAGCAGATTCCGAGCAGGTACTGGAGGATGTCGCGGACCCCGACTTTCGGATTGCCCAGCATGAAACGGGACTGGGAGTGGTTTTGCAGACGGGACCAGATGTTGTAGAAGCGGTCCAGTTCCATGTCCGGAGTGAGCGCCATCTGCCGCTGCACCAGCGAGGCGGTTCGTTCGCGCACCTCGTTCAGGCGGGTCTGCCAGGCGCCTGGAGCGAAAAACCGTCCGCGCAGCGCGGTCAGCTCGCCGCGGGCCGCCTCGCGGTCATTCCCTGAAGCGCCGAGAAGAAGGGCTACTTCCTGGCTTTTCCCGGCTGGAATCTCAAGGCTGAACTGCATGGCCGAGATTAGCCCCATCCAGGGCTGGTAGCCGGTGGAATTGCGGCAGCGGCCCTCGCTCACGGCTCGCGGGAACAGCCTGTGACGTCCGCCGCCGGTGAAATCCTCGCCGGAAAGGTCAAAGCTTTCGAAAGGCCGGTCGCTCATCAGCCAGCCCGAACGCGGAAGAAGATTGTTCCGGTCGTTGTTCAGGGCCAGAAGGGCGTTCAGCTCCGGGAACACGACTCCCTCGCTGACCACCTGCTGGACAAAGGCGTGTCCGGGATAGGATTCGAGGCCCCAGTTGACCTGGACGAAAAGCGAGAGTTTGCGGGGACTGCCGCCGGTGTTGGTCAGGGTAAGCCGCCAGGCCTCGAGGGTTTCCTCCAGCGGGACGAACACCTCCAGCCTGGAGGCGATGCGGTTGCGCTCGGAGGAGATGGCCAGAGAGGCGGTTCCCTGTTCGCAGCGGTAGGAGCCGTACAGTTCCTCCTCCCGTCCCTGCAACGGGAAAGCGTGCCAGATAGCGGCGCCGGAGTCGGTTTCCTCGCGCAGCCAGAAAAAGCGCTGGTCATCGGCGCGGGGAGAGGTCGGCACATAGGATTTGTCCCCGTTCGAGGTCATAGTCCCGGCAAAAACCGATTCGTAGCAACTGAATCCGCCCCCGGTCTGGTCCCACAGCGTGCCGTACAGGCCGGATTCGCGGTCGTGGCGGCTGGTGAGGAAATGTATCCAGGGCCGCGGGGTCCCGGCCTTGGTGATTACATTGATGCTGTCTGTCAGGAACCCCTCGCCGTCCCGCGTGTCCTCGAAGTGGCCGTAACGCAGCCGAAGAAGCGTCAGCTCATCCGGTTTCAGCGCTTTGTCCAGCGCGATTCCCCCGCGCAGGGCCGCGGCGGCTTTCACAGCCAGTCCGTCCAGCCGGGCGGTTTCGGCGGAGTCTTCGACATGCGGCGGATTCATGCCCTTTGCCATCCGGTTCAAGGTCTGCCCTTTCAGATGCTGTACACTATTTTCCCAGACACACTGTCTGACCGCTGGAACCCGCTCGGTTTATCGCGAATAGGACTTCGAGAGTGTCCAGGGCAAGCCTGGCCGAGTTGACCGGTTCCCGTCCCTCCCGCACCGCGCGGGCCAGTTCCATTATTCCGCCCGACCAGTCCACTCCGCTGGCCGGCCAGGGCCCCGGCGTGCCCGATTTCTCATCCCACTGGCTGGAATCGCGGTTGGAGACGCGCAGTTCGCCCCCGGCGGCGAAGATCGAGGCCAGGCTCAGGCTGCCCCGGTCGCCCTGTATTTCAAGACCGTGATGGCTGGTGTTGGAGTTGGCGAACGAGAACGCGATCCGGGCGATCACCCCGTTGCGGAAACGCAGCAATGCCACGCCGTTGTCGAACACCCGCACCTTGAAAGCGCGGCCGCTCAGGTCTGTCCGCTCCGGGACCGCGATGTCGAACATGCCCTGCACCCCGGAAACCGGGCCGAACCAGTAAAGAAGAAGCGAAACCGGGTAAGGGCCGACATCCAGCACCGGACCGGCGCCCTCCACGTAGAATTGTTCCGGGTTCGGGTGCCAGGTTTCTGCGCGCCCGTGAAACAGCTCGGCCGTGGCTGAAACCGGCCTGCCGATCCGCCCGCTCTCAAGCAGTTCTTTCACCCGGCGCTGGTTGTCTCCCAGCAGGATAAAAGGAGCCGAGGCAAGAGTGACTTTTTTCGATACAGCCAGCGCCGCCAGCTCGCGGGCTGTCTCCAGGTCCAGGGCGAGCGGTTTTTCGCTCAGCACGTGCTTGCCCGCATCCAGCGCCCGCCGGGTGATTTTGGCATGGGCGGCGGGGGAGGTCAGGTTGACCACGGCATCCACGCCGCTGTCGCCAAGAAGCTCATCCAGGCTGCCGTAAAACCTTCCGCCGTGCTTTTCCACGAAAGCGCGGCCTTTGCCCACGGTGCGGTTCCAGGCCCCGGCGAATTCCACGCCTTCGCGCTGCTCAGGCCCGCGGGCGTTGAAATGGCCGACATAGAAACCGGCTATATCTCCTGTGCCGGTCACGGCGAAACGGAAAGGTTTTTTCGCGCTCACGCTCATTTCCTCCAGTCAATCAGGACGCCCAGGTAACGGCTGCGGTCGGCGAATATTTCGGCATAGGCCGCGGGAGCTTCATCCGGAGTAATCCGGTGCGTGATAAGGCCCTCGAGGCTGATCCGTCCCGCGGCTATCATCTGGAAGAAGAAACGCACCAGGTCTTTCTTGCCCCAGCGGTAGAAGCAATTACCCTCCAGGGGCGGCGTGGTGGCATGCGCCGAGATGATCGAGATGCTCTTGCCGATCACATCCTGGGTCAGGGTCTGCTTGCTGGGCCAGGGCACATCGCCGATAAGCCCAAGACGGCCGCGTTTGCCCAGCATGCGGAAAGCGCTGTGGAAGACCGAGGGGTGGCCGGTGATGTCGAAAACGATTTCCGGTCCGTCGCCTCCGGTAAGAGCGGCAATGTCCTTTTCAACCTTGTCACTGGTGGTGCAGAAGATATCGGTCGGTCCCTGTCCGCGGGCCAGGCCGCAGCGCTGGGCCGCCGGGTCGACAGCGATCAGCCGGGCCAGTCCGGCCAGACCGAGAAGGCGCACGGCGAGCTGGCCGAGCGGCCCCAGGCCCACCACCACCGCGTTTTCGCCCAGGGTGGGGTGAGACTCCCGTATGCCGTTCTGCACGATAATGTTCAGGCAGAACCAGGAGGCCTGCTCCGGCGTAACTCCATCCGGAACCGTATGGACCAGGTCGGCCCTGTCCAGGAACCAGGCGCGGTGCGCGGCCGTGCTGCAGACAATCTGCCCCGGCTTGAGGTTTTCTACACCCGGGCCGAGATCCACCACCTCGCCCACGCTGGAATAGCCCGGCTCGAAGGGGTACTGCACCCAGGCGTCCCAGCCCGTGCCAGGCTCGACATTGCGCTCGTAGCAGATCATCTCGGTGCCGATCGAGACGAGAGAACAGATCGAGCGGCAGCGCACCTGTCCCGGACCGGGGGCCGGGCAGGGTTCATCTTTCACCACGAGCTGGCGCGGCGCGGTGTAGTAGAAAACGCGGTTGGCGACTGGTCCCGGCGGCATGGTTCCTCCTGTTACTTATTTACGGCTGCGAGTGTTTGATCCGAGTTCAATAACCGGTCTGAATGGGTAAATCTCCCCTGCCCCAGATTTGTCCGGTCAGGAACTTACATCAAGGAATTTAAAGGTCAGGCTTTTCATGTCCTTTTCCGGCTTGTGGAAAAGGACCAAAAGACGCTTTGGGGCCGTAAACTCGCTCTGGCCATATTTCTTTTTCAACCAGCGATGTGCAAGGAGTATCCGCACGCTGCCTTTTTTACCGGGCGACGCTGGCGCTGAATGCCCGCCCGGCCGCGTAAGCTTTTTCAGGCTTGAGAGTGCCCGCAGCCATTACTCCGCTTCTTTGGCGTGGCTCGGACATACGGCCCCGGACGGCCCTGAGCGGGCCGCTTGAAAACGAGGCCCTAAAAGTGTGTTACAAAAAGGCTTAAAAACACAACTCCCTGTTTCCCTCCTAAGGGGGGGCTTAACTTAGCCGCTGCCAATCGTTCGCATATACACGGCAGTCGAGACTTTTCCTCCCCCCTTTAAAAGGGGGGACCGAGGGGGATTTAATCCAATAAACCAACACACCTCTAAAACATAGGGCCGGAGAGCCGGAAAAAGTCTGTCATTTCCGGAGACATTCGGGGGCTGTCCCAAAAGTCAGGATATAGCCGTCTCCATCGCTTGGAATGCTGATGATATTAATTAGTAATAAGTCTGTACTTTCGGCAACCGATTATCAAACAACGATATGCGTGTAGGGGCGCACCCGCGTGTGCGCCCGGGCGGCCACATGGGGCCGCCCCTACAGGCAGCAAAAAGGACTTTTGAGACAGCCCCATTGTAAAGAATCTGACTGGGTTGCCCGTAACGACTGTTATACATGCTTGCTGAAAAAGGCGGAGCTTCCCTCAGCTCAATACGGCAGCCGGATACAGTGCTCGCGGCCCTCGAACAGGATTCGCATCTGGCCGCGGTCCGTGTGGACCTGTATTTCCGGCTCTGAGGGCTTGCGCCCGCGGCTGCCGTTGACAAACACCACCACCGGGACATTCGAGTTGACCGGGGCGGAGGAGCGCCAGAACGGGAAAGCGCCGCGACCTCCGAAATTGTGCGAATGCAGCCAGCCGGGACGCGGCTCCAGCAGCTCGCTTTCCAGCGCGCCAGCGGGAGCCTGAAGCACCCGTATGACCGAATGGTTCTCGCCGCCCTGGATGTATATTCTCCCCGGAGCGCTCTCGCGCTGGAACTGCCCGCCGTGGGGCACGCTGATCCCGTAGCCGCCCAGGTACAGGTATACCGGCCTGCCGCTGTCGTGCCAGAACACGTGCACCTCGCCGCCGTTCCCCACCAGGGTGTGGGTGTGTATCTCGCCGATATCATCATAATCGCCGGGGGCGAAAAGGGTGTCCGGGAATTCCATGTACTCGCGGCTTTCCAGATGGTCCTCTGAAACCTGGATCACGCGCGGGCGCTCGCGCCATTTCCATTTCTTCCCGTCCTGCGAGAAGCCGCTGCGGCCCGCTCCCAGGTCCGGACCGCCCTCGCCTGTCACGGCCCAGCCCAGGTAGCTGGAATAAGCGTGCTGGCAGTATTTCACCCCGCGCTGCCAATTGCCCCAATGAGTGAAGGGCTGTCCCACCGGGTAGAGCCTCGCCTCACCGTTAACCGGGCTGACTTTAATCAGCATCTGCGCACCCGGCAGTACTGCGCACCCGCCGGACATGTCCGCGGGCATCGGTTTTTCCACGGCTGTCCAGAACGGGTCTTTTTCCGGTATCAGGAGGCAGACCAGGCCCTGGGCGGCCCAGTAGGGCGCACCGCGGTCGATATAAGGTTCGGCGACAGCGCTGTTGACTCCGCGGTAGCCCGGTTCCAGAAGACCGTTGGCGCTCAGGCAGCCCTGCTCCCAGAAGTACTTGAGGCATCCGGAGGCGATACGGCGGCTCATGCCCGGATCAAGCGGATTGGCCCCGTTGAACTGCGCCCAGCCGAGCGCCGAGAGCAGCGCGAAGCGGTAGGTGGTAGAGCGGCCGTACGGCACAGGGCCGCCGTCCCGGCCGAACATGTACTGGAAGCTGTTCAGCAATTCGGCCGTGGTGCGATTCACCTCTTCGCCGAACTGCGCGCGCCATTTCTCGTCGTAGCGCACGATCTGCTGGTTGTAGAGCTGGAAGCCCCAGAAATTGTAAAGGTCGAAACTGCGGTTGCCGCCATCCATGAACCAGCCGTCGCCCCTGTGCCAGTCGAGCATGCGTCTGAACATGGAGGTAAGGAACTCGCGGTTGTTCTCCATCCCCGCGCGCTCCAGCACGGGCACGGCCGCCATGTGGAAATACCAGTGGTTGCAATCGTAGGCGAATGTGTGGACCAGGTTCTGGAAATACGCCAGCACATTCTTTTTCTGCGCCTCGCTGAGCGGGTCCCAGAAAAAGCGCGGGCTGACCAGGATGGCGGTGGCCAGGTTCGTGCCGAAAACATCGTACTTCGGGTGAGGCCCCCAGTAGGCCGGGCTGGCGGGGTCGGTTCCCCGGATGACCTCCTTGAGGTATGGCTCGACAATCGAACCCTTCCAGCCGGGGATAAAATCTTTGCCGGTTGCGGCGGTGTAGAACGCGACCATGGTCATGGTGCGGTCAAACGCCTCGCGCGACCCGGCGACATCGAACAGGTGCTGGAAGTGCCCGGTGTCTCCGGCCGTGCCTTTGAGAACTGGCATTCCGGACTGGGAATCGAAATACGGCAGCACGCCCAGGATCATCTTTTCGGTGATCGCCAGCCAGTGGGCGCGGGTGTAGCCGGTGAAGGGGCTGAGAACCTTGTCTTCCTGGATGTTCAAAACAGCCTGCGGCTGCACGGGGCCAGCCTTTTCAACGGGTTTCTGCGCGGCGGATGACAAGGATGATGCCAGGCAGAGGGCGGCAAGGGCAAGGCCAGGCAGCATGGCCTCCGGAAAGAGGAATCGGTTCATAGGGCTGTCTCCCGGTCTTTGAATCAATAATCGGACAATGCGCGCCGGAAACCTGTTTTCCGGCAGCCGGAATCTATTTAAGCGTCACTTTACGGGCATTCAGGTCCCAGTCCAGGCTGTACGCCCGGCTGTCGAGCTTCCAGGCCAGTTTCGCCACGGCGCCGTCGCGGTTGAAAGTCAGGCCGGCGATTTTTCCGCTGTCCGCGGCGCGGGTGTGGATCAGGTTCACAATCAGCGTGCTGTCGCCCTCGAACCCTGGAGTGATTGCCACACGGAGAGTCTGGCGGAAAGTGAACGGCTCGATCTCGGCCCGCTTGACCTGCCAGGGATTGCATTCGACGCTGACTGCGTTCGGTGACAGAGGGTAGAGGTCAAGCGCGGCGTTATTCTGCACAAACGAGATGTTCCTGCCCTGCAAGGTCATCTGAGCCTTGGGGTCCAGGTGCAGAAGCCACTGGACCTCGCGCCTGGCCGGGACATCCGGGGAGAAAGCCACTAACTTGATCATGCGCGCGCCGGGGGCCATCGGGTCGCCGCGGAAAGCTATCCGGTCGCCTTTTTTCAGGCTGACCGCGGGTGAAAGCTCCAGGTGGACATCGGTCAGCGTGCCGGTGTTTTTCCAGGAATGGACCGTGCTGTCACCCACCATGAAACTGTAGCTGCCCTCGCCGGGGGCATTGTCGAGGCAAATGCAATAGAGCCGGTAGCTGCCCGGCTCACCCTGGAAAGTGGCCCAGGCCTCACCCTGCGGCCCCACCACGTAACCTGCGTCGTTGTGTTCCAGCCCGTCCCGGGTCTGAAGTTCCTCGGAGGGCCAGGAATGGAAGATGCCTTTGCCGGCAAGTTTTATCTGGTCGGCGACAAGCAGGATATCGGGCTTGATGAACAGCCAGTGGCGGGTGAACTGGCTCAGTCCGAGGGCCGGATGGTAGGCCGGGGCGACCTCGGCGGTGACGTAATCCCAGGCGGCGCAAGAATCGACGGACAGCACCTGCGGGTAGTGCCCGAACTTGAGCGCCTCCGCCGCGGCGAACCACTGGACCTCATCGCCGAGCTGGCCGCGTCCCTTGACTGTCAGGGTGCTGTGGTTTGCGGCGCGCTTGAAGCCGGTGTACAGCGGGTCGATTGCCAGGAACTGGCCGTGCGAGAAAATCTGGAAGCTCCCGGCATCCGGGTCCTGGTGGCCGGTTCCCCAGTCGTAGGCGGCGGTTTGCGACTGACGGCGACCCATGAACGGCCCGGCCTTGAGGCCGACCAGCGTGGCGTTGGGGTCGGTCCAGGACGAGCGCAGCATCACCTGGTCCAGGTCGGTCATGTGAAGAAGGGCCGGGAACGCAGACGGATCGGCGCTTTCGACGGCCGGATCGTACCAGAGCAGCGCCCACCAGTGCGCGCTGCCAAGACCATCCGGGTTCTGCTCAATCAGCCGTTTGCCCAGCCACTGGGCCGAGCGGTCGCCATAGCGCGAGGCGAGAAGGAAAAGCTGCGGCTCCGGGCCGTGCCAGTTGCTGTGCCGGGGGGCATCGCCGAACGTCATGGCCCACTCGGCCTCGGTCATGACCGGCAGGGTGCTGTGCAGAAGGAACGAGGGAGAATTTTTCAGATACGGGCTGGATGGGTAGTAGTCGCGTCCGAGAAGACTTTTCGCCAGTTCGGCGTAGCGGCAGATGTATTCGAGCGAGTAGGAGCCGTAACTCAAGCCCTCCAGCGAGCCGCCGTCCTCGGGCAGCACAGCGAACGCGCTGTCGAAGAAAGCCTCGCACAGCCCCAGCCACTGAGGAGCGCGCTCATCCTGACCGTAGAGGGCGCAGGCGGCATAGGCCAGTCCGCTGAAGTTCGAGTGCGCGTGGTTCTGGAAATACTGGTTGCGGTACCAGACATGGCCGGTGGTCATGCGCTGGTATTCGCTTTCGCACTCGCGTCCAAGGCGGGTGGCCACTTCCCTGCGTTCATCCGGAGTCAGGGCCTGGTAAAGAAAGTCGTACGAGAGGGCCATGCACTGGAGAAGGTGTCCGTGGATAAGGTCATCTAAGGGGTTCCACTCCGGACCGCGGGTCAGGCGCAGAAGGTAGTCACGGGCAATTGTGAAATGCTCCGGGCTGCCGGTCATGGCCCAGGCGAAACAGAGGTCCGGGGCGAGGTCGGCGTGACCGCGGTTGAGTTCCTCGCCGAAAGGCTGTTTCGAGGCTTCGATCCTGGCGGGAAGCTCTTTAAGGAACCGCTCCCAGAGGAACTTATGGCTGCCGTCGAGCACGCCGCGAAGACGTTCCTGCTCGCCCTTGGTCAGTAGAAGGCGCGGGTGAAGGTTTTTCGCCCAGTCGAGCGCGCGGGCCTGGCCTGTCCCCATCGGGACCGTCCCGTTGTGGCCTCCGCAGGCCAGGGCAAGGAGCGAGGCGATAATCAGCGGGTAGAGGCGGCGCAAGGTTTTCATCCGTTTCTCCAGGAGTAATGTTTGAATTGGTTCTTAATGCGTACGAATTTAAACCGATCTGCACCGCAGAACAATGATAAAAGATCGGAATGTATCAGGAGAGCGGAAATCTCATATGGCCGCGGAATGCTCCAGGTCTATCAATCTGCCTTGCTGGCAAGGCTTTCCAGCCAGCCGGCGATGGCGGATGAATCGGCGGCGAAACTAAGCCTGCCTGCTCCGGAGACCGTGACAATAGTCTCGAAGCGTTTTCTCAGGATCTCATCCGCTGACGTGCCGTCACCGCCCAGCGGGTCGGTAACCAGAAGAGGCCGCGGGGCGAACAGACACGCCAGGTCCGGAAGGTCGTAATGCAACAGGGCCGAGGGAACGATTGTCGCACCAAGGGACTGACTGTACAAGCGCGTGGCCAGGACCGATTCCCAGGAGAGCAGGGAGCTTGTGAGCGCCAGGGCGCGAACTCCATCCCCCAGGGCGGCCGCGTGCAGAGCGGCCGGTCCGGAGGCTCCGCGCGCGGCCAGGACGGCTCCGCCTCCCGGGACAGCATCCGGGCGGGACAGAAGGTAGAGTAAAGCGCGCCGGACGGCATCGGCCTGGATGCCGGTTACGCTGCGGCCGAGCAACTGCGCGCCGAACAGAAGGTTGTAACTGATCCCCTCGATAACAGAGTCATCGGAATGCGGGTCGGAGGCAAGCTCACCGAACGCGGGCAGGTCGACGGACAGCACGAGCCAGCCCTTTGCGGCCATCCGGGCTGGCAGGCCCTGTTCTCCGGCGCAGGCGGCCTTCCCCCGGTCATCCAGCCAGAGGACAGCCGGGAACGGCCCGCCGGTTTTCGGGACAAAAGCCAGGGCCGGAAGCGGCAAATCGCTCTCGGAATCTAATATGAGCTTTTCGACGAAACAGCTTTCCCGCGTGAAGCGTCCGGTGAAGAGTGTTTTTCCGGGAAGCGGATTTTCAGTCATGCCTGAGAGACGGCGGGCCTCCAGGCTCACCTGTCTGCGGAACGAATCATGATCCTGACGGGCTTTCTCCAGGCGCGCCAGCACCGGCGCGGCATCCTCAAGGATCAGCTCGTGGACGTTACGTGAGCCGGAGGTGATCACCTGTCCGGAGGCGGACACTTTCAGGCTGTCCGGCGGGACCGGCGGGAACTGGCGGTCGGTGGTGTCGCCGGGAGTTTTGAAATGCCGCCTTAGGAACCCGTAAAGACGCTCACGGTTGGCGGGGGTCGACTGGTGCGGCGCGTCATCCTCCACCATCTGAAGGTTCCGCGGCGCGCCCAGGGCGCTATAAGCCCGCCCGGCCGAGGCGAAAGTCTCACGCGCTCCGGCGATGGAAAACATGTCGCGGGTCGTGGTAAGCATCAGGGTGGGCCTGGGAGCGCGGGCGATCAGGAAATCTCCGTGGTCCAGGCCGTTGGCGATCTGCGACAGAAGGTTCTGTTCCGCGTCCTGCGGCCCGATGGATTCGAACAACCGCCGGAAGCTGGTCAGGTAGCACTCGGGCGCGGCCACCGCGATACGGGCGTCCATCGCCCCGATATACGAGGACATCGTGCCCCCGCCCGAGCGTCCGTGCACGGCCAGGCGCGCGGGATCGACATCCGGCCTGGAAAGAAGGTAATCCACCGCCCGGATGCCGTCCCACAAGCGCACCCCGGCCATGGTGCGGCCCAGCAGAAGATACTGAAGACCGGCATACGAATGTTCGCTGGTAGTCCCGCCCAGACGGCTGCGGCCAAGCTCGGGCTCGTAATACTGGTAGCGTTCTCCCTGACCGGCAGGGTCGATGCAAAGCACGATGAAACCACGCCAGGCCAGGTTGAAAAGCTGCTGCTGATAGCCCTTGAACCCATCCGCGGTATGGCCGCATACGAGCAGCACGGCTGGCAGCTTGCCTTTCAGCTCCGGACGCCTGGCGAGAACGGCGGTCACCTGCCAGCCTGGCCGGGATTCGAAAATGATTTTTTCCACCCGCAGCCCCTGGCGTTCGAACGACCCCACGGTACGGGAATTAAGCGGGGTCTTTTCCCAGAGCGGCCCGAAAGACTCGGTAAGACGCTGGCGCGCTGAATCGCGGTAGCGCTCCCACTGCTCAGGGGTGCTCAGGCTTGAGAGGTTCCTTTCCCGCGCATCGAGAAGACCGAAAGCCTCGCGGGCAAGGCTCAGGTAAAGCCTGTCTCCTGCCTGACCGTAGATCCGCCAGTTCTTGAAAACCTGCAAGTCCTCCTCCTGAGCGAGAAGGAAAGCCGGGAGCAGCAGAACACCTGACAGTATGAACAGAACCAGTCTGCGAAACCTGATTGAACCAGCGGACAGGAACACGCGCGCCTCCATGTGATATGAATGTCCCAGTACGGAAACGCGCATAGTATAGCACATTAGGTGGCATGAGGGAAGCACTTCCGAAAATGTTCTCAGCCGGCGAGGTGTTTCAGAAGGTCGAAAAGGCGGAAGACGCCGCTGCAGTCGCTGGTGTCGAGATCAAGGCGGTTTTCGGGACTGTTTTTCGGATCGAGGATTTGAAGGAGATCGAGCAGGTCATAAAGCTCTAATTCATGCTCCGAATCGGAATGCCCCGGAATCAGGTCCAGCTTGATGACTTCGGAGGAGAGTCCGGGAATGCGCGGGGCTTCTATGGTGAAATGTGACACCGACATATCCATAGCGCTATTCCTCGATGCCAGGATTCAAACTGAGTCAAGCCGCTTGCGGTCTGGCAGACAGACCCCTGAAAACGCCTGCCTCCAGGGGAAGACCGCCCAGCCATTGGATTGAACCGGAATTCTCATCCCCCGCCAGGTATGGATAAGTTTATTTTACAGCCTTTCCGGACAGCCCTGCTGAACGATCCTCCACTGGAGGCAGATTGTTTTTTGGTTCGCTAATTCAGATCCAGTCGTAAGGGTTGACGAACATGACACCGGATTTCAGCTCACCGGCGGCGGGTATTCTTTCCGCCGTCTGCATTTCCTGTTTGCTTTTTTCGAAAGCGGGCCAGGGCCTTTTTTCGACCCTCAGTTGCCTCCGCGCAACTATTATCCCGGCCAGCGGGTCGGTAAGCAGAAGGTAGCGCGGCCCGACAGCGGCCGACCTTTCGACGTCTATCGCAATCCTCAGCCTGTCCGGCCCGTCATTCCGTCTCCACAGCACCCTGATTCCGCCACCCAGGAACAGCAGCTCGCTGATACCCGACAGGTTCCGCCCCTCCAGCACAAGCTCCACTTCCCTGTCACCGGTCCTGACGCTGCCCGGCTCGATCCTGTCGACCAGCGGGAATTCAGGAAATGAGCACATAAACTGCCTCATTGAACCGGTGGACTGTCTGTCTCTTCGCTTGCCTGGAATTAAAGCAATCCCTGTGCCACAGGAGAAATGAAGCGTTACGATTTGTTAACTGGTTAAATAAGAAAGAGATAGAAAAGATGCTGACAGAGTGGATTTTATTCCGGCTGTTTGTGCTTGTGAAAATTCACAACAATTTGTGAAAATTCACAACAAGGCGGCGGTCATTTGCGGATATCGATCCGGTACTTGCCGATCCGGTAGCGCAACTGGTTGAGCGTGATTCCAAGCTGGCGGGCGGCGCGGGACTGGTTGAAAGAGGTCTCCTGCAGGGTGCGCTCGATCATTTCCCGCTCGACTTCCCACATCCCGCGGGACTGGACCGGGACGGCAGAGGCTTCCAGGGCTGGATGCTCCGCCTGAGCCGAGTAGTTAACTATCTCGGATGGAATGTCCTCGATGCGGATCGTTCCGGAGCTTTTCATCACCAGGATACGCTCGATGATGTTCTCGAGCTCGCGGATGTTGCCGGGCCATGGATAGGCGGACAGTAATTCCAGGGCCTCGCTGTCTATCCCGCTGACCTTGCGGTTCAGTTCGCCGTTGAACTTGCGGATGAAAAAATCGACCAGCGGCGGAATGTCCTCGCGACGGTCGCGCAGCAGAGGGACGGACACGGGGACCACGTTCAGGCGGTAGTAAAGGTCCTTGCGGAATTCCCCCGCGGCGACCGCCTTACGCAGGTCCTTGTTCGTGGCGGCGATTATCCGCACGTCCACTTTCAACGTCATTTTTCCGCCGATCCGCTCGAAAGTGTGCTCCTGGAGGAATCGCAAGAGCTTGACCTGCAAGTCAGGACGCAACTCGCCGATCTCATCCAGGAAGATTGTCCCCCGGTCGGCCTGTTCGAACTTGCCCAGAACCCTGGCCAGTGCGCCTGTGAAAGAGCCTTTCTCGTGCCCGAAAAGCTCGCTTTCGACCAGGCTTTCGGGCAGGGCGGCGATATTCACCTTGATCATCGGCTTGTCCCGGCGGTTGCTCAGGCGATGGATCATATCGGCCAGCAGTTCCTTGCCAGTGCCGCTGTCGCCCTGGAGCAGGACCGTGCTTTCGAGGGGCGCGACATGACGGCAGAGCTCATAGACCCGCCGCATGGCCTCGTTCTCGCTCCAATCGAGGGTTTCATGCCGCATATGCTCGTCAAGAAGCAGATGATAATCCTGATTCAGCGCACCGAAGCTGATGGCGTTGTCCAGGGCGAGCGCCGCCAGGTTGGCGAACGTGGAAAAAAGCTCGACCCGGTCGGCCGGGAAGCCGGAGGTTTCGCTGTGATTGAGCACCTCGACCACGCCGATTATCTTTCCGCGCAGTACCATCGGGGCGCAGGCGATAGAGCGCGTGCGGAAGCCCGAAAGCTGGTCTATCGCCGGGTAAAAGCGGTTGTCACCGGCCACGTTGTTGACCACCAGCGGCCGTCCGTGGCTTAATACCCAGCCGGCGATTCCTTTGTCAGCCGGGAAACGCAGGCCCTTGACCTGCTCTCCCTTGTCGCCGGTGGAAGTGGCGATCTGAAGGTATTCACCGCTGGGGTCGAGCAGGATCACCGAACTGCTTTCCGCGTTCATCAGGCGGCGGGCGGATTCCTGGATGAAGCGCACGACTTCCTCGACCTGCAGGCTGGAGGATATTTTCTCGCACGCCTCGATGACCGTGCGTATCTCGGCGTCTTTCCGGCTGATCTGCTCGCGCAGGGCCTGAATCTCGGCAGACGGTTCAGGTGCGTCAACACCGGACGGCGGCATTGATGGAGAACCGGCTGGACTGCTGCCCCGAGCCTCTTCTTCACGGCTGACGGGTTCGGGAAGGCGCAGAAGGCGGGCCAGACGCTCGGCGTTGCTCTTCTCCACGCCGGAACGGACCGCGGCGGCCACTCTTTTCCCGCCGGGCAGGCGTATCAGGCCGGACAATTCCTCGCGGGCCGCCAGGACAGCGATCTGCACGCTCTCGGGAAGCGAGCGGAGCAGCCGCTCGACCGTCTCCAGTCCTCCGTCGCGCGTGTCGGCCAGGGCCGCCTCGGAGAGCCTCCAGGGACGGGACATCGCCTGGCCCGGATCGAGACTGATCACCTGTTCCCAGCCGAGTTCTCTCAATACGGCAGCCAGGGGCCGGGCCAGCCTGTCACCGATGCCGCAGAGCACCGCGCTCCGGCCGCCTTTGACTGATTGTTCAGCCATAAACCTCTATTCTTTGTGATATAGGATAAAAATGCGTGAGTTGAATATTACACTTAAAAAGGAAAAATCAAGTTCCTCTTTATTAGTAATTGATGAGCGGTATAAAAATTTAAGAAAGAAAAATATAATTGGCTTGACAAGACAGCCCGAGTCACAGAATACTGAAAAACAAATTGCTTTTATCTTAAAATAATCACCATACTTCTGAAGAGAAAACATGCGGCCGCGGAAAATGCTGTGGCAGCTTTACCCGCCCTATCTGGGCATAACGGCGCTGTCCCTGATCGTTCTTGCGGTGTGGTCGGCGTACGCGCTAAAGGGCTTTCATCTTGACCGCACCGCCGAGACTCTCAGGATCGAGGCCGGTCTGATCGAGAGCCGGGCGTTCGAGCTGCTCGAACGCGGCGACACCGCGTCAATGGATTCCCTGTGCAAGCTGTACGGACGGATGAGCAACACCCGCTTCACCCTGGTGCTTCAATCCGGCCGAGTGGTCGGTGACTCGGATGAGGACCCGGCGCTGATGAACAACCACGCCGACCGTTCTGAGGTGGCCGCGGCCCTCGCGGGCGGAGTGGGACGGTCGTTGCGGTTCAGCCATACTCTGAGCCGGGACATGATGTACCTGGCCATTCCGGTCAAGCGGGGCGGAAGCGTGCCGCTGGTGATACGGACAGCGATGCCGGTGCTGGCGATAAACGAGCTGTTACACGGGCTGTACTGGAAGATGGCGCTGGGCGCGCTGGTGGTTCTTGTCCTGATGTTCGGGATAAACCTCTGGCTGTTCCGGCACATAAGCCGTCCGCTGGAGGAACTGCGCCAGGGGGCCGAGATGTTTGCCCGCGGCGAGTTGGAACACCATCTGCCCGTGGCCCGGTCGCGCGAGGTGGGGGAGCTGGCCGAGGCGATGAACCGCATGTCGGCCATGCTGAGCGAGCGTATCGCCACCGTGACCATGCAGCGCAACGAACTGGAAGGCCTTCTGGCGGCGATGAACGAGGGCGTGATCGTGGTGGACAGGGATGAGCGGGTGGTGAGGATCAACCGCGCCGCCGGGGCGCTTTTCGGTGTGCGGCCGGAGGATGTGCAAGGCCGCTCGATCCAGGAGGTGATACGCAACAGCGACCTTCAGCGTTTCGTTTCCTCCCTGCTTGTGCAGGATGCTCCGGCCGAGGCCGAGGTGGAGATACACACCGGCGAGACGCGCTACCTCAGGGCCAGCGGAACGTTCCTTCACGAGCAGGGCCAGAGGGCGATGCTGATCGTGCTGAACGATGTGACCCGGCTGCGCCAGCTCGAAAACATCCGGCGCGAGTTTGTCTCCAATGTCTCGCACGAGCTGAAAACACCGATCACCTCGATCAAGGGTTTCGTGGAAACCCTGATCGGGGGTGCGAAGAACGATCCGGCCGACCTGGACCGGTTCCTGGCGATTATCCTCAAGCACGCCGACCGTCTTAACTCGATCATCGAGGACATCCTGGACCTCTCGCGAATAGAGCAGGAGGGGGAACGGCGCGAGGTGCAGCTTGAGAGGCGCCGCCTGAGGGCGGTCCTGGGGGCGGCGGTCCAGGCCTGCCGTCTTAAAGCCGAGGCCCGCCGTGTCACGGTGGATATGGATTGTCCCGAGGGCCTCGATGCGCGCCTGAACGACCACCTTCTCGAGATGGCGGTGGCCAACCTTCTGGACAACGCCATCAAGTACAGCCCGGAGGGAGGGCGGGTGGAACTGGCCGCTTCGGAAGACTCCTCCGGGGTGACAATCCGGGTCAGCGACCACGGGCCGGGGATCGAAAAACAGCACCTTTCCCGTCTTTTCGAGCGTTTCTACCGGGTGGACAAGGCCCGCAGCCGCACGCTGGGCGGGACGGGACTGGGCCTTTCGATAGTCAAGCATATCGCGCAGGTGCACCAGGGCGGCGTGGATGTGGAAAGCACCCCCGGCCGGGGCAGCACTTTCTGTATCCGACTGCCGCGGGCTTGAAGCCACCGGATTAATGGACAACCCTGATACTCTCATGACATGGCGAGGACCGTAAAAGCGGTTTCAGGCGGTCCCCGCCAGCCCCGCAGAGACTGTTTTCCCCGCACACGCCAGATCGCACCGACAAAGCCGTACATAATAATCCAGATTGATTTTAAGCTGCCGCCGCTCCGCGTTTATCCGCCGCCGGATGACGGCGTTTTGCTTTCCGGCAAGGGACGGGCGGAGTTTTGAGGCGAATTGATATTATTAACACATTGCGGCAAAAGCATGATTAACGTATAAAACATAAACAAGATAACACGAAATATCCCTTGACAAACGCAGAGGGGGGGGTAGAATTAAATAGAAGATTAAATGGCTTTAAAGCGTTGCAGAGAGAAATAAGCAAAAAACAGCCCATACCGCGTCAATCTTCCAGGACCTTCACGGTATGGGCCGCGTGGCAATCCCCTGGGGGGACTGCTGACTAAGCATAACAGCATCCCCCGGGGATTGTCAACCTCTTTGTTGTGCAAGCGGTTAACGCTTGTGGAAAGGAGGTTGGCATGGAGTAGAGGGCTGCTTTCCAGGCAGCCGAATCCTGGTTTTTGTAATCGGAATTTGCCAGGCGTATGTCTGGCGGGAAAACTACTCAATTTCCGGGGGAGTACGAAGATGAAAAGAACAGCCATTTTCTTGTCTTGCCTGGTTTTTTTAATTGCGCTCATGGCCGGGTGCACGGATAAAAACGCGAGTAACGGCAGCCTTTCCACCAATCCTGAGCTGGCGGGTACAGCAGCTTTATCTACTTCTGATAGCACCGGTGTTAAAACCACCACCATGATCCTTGAGGAGGAAGACTGGGACGGAGTAAGCCCGCTTGAAAGCGGAAAACTGTATCGCATAACGGGTCTTGAGTCGATAAGAAAGGCTTTATCTGATCAACCTGATGTATTGATGCATTTTGAGCAATTGCGTGCAGAATCAGAATCAAGGATGAAATCTCAAGCGAAGCAAGACCTTTCAAGGAGAGAATTATCCCGCTCAGAAGCTTACGCAATGGCTCAAAGACTTTTGGCTGATAAACCCGAAGTGCTTCGCCAGGTGGAAAACATTCTTAGTGAAGCAAAATTTCCTTATAAACCTGCCCTGCCAGAGCAGGAGCCACAACAACCGCGCAAGCTGAAGATTACTATGAAGGAGAGCAAGACTGGGGTTTTTTCTGAAGAAAATATAGTCGACAAGAAGAAGACGGAAAATTCTGAAACCGTCCTGGCAAGTAATTGCGCGGGAGCTACGGGGAATGCGATTGCATTATGCGAGCATGCGACTGATCAGGGAGTCAACGGTTGGACTACCTACCCGGATAAAATTCGTATGATGGTGGGTATGGATGGGTACGCATGGTGTCTATGCACCGAATCAATTAAATGGCCATATTATCTTGAGGTTGTTACCTATCCGGAGTATATAGTAAAGTATACATACCCATTTGGCTCCACTTACGATTATGGTGTTGAAATAGGTGTCGATGCCGGATTGTACGATATGAATAACAATGTTACGATGCAAACGCAGGTCGGTATTCGAGTGTATGACTGGATTACACAACAACATTGCCTAACAATTGGCGATGTTGAATCTAAAAATTGGCCTTATGTTATGAAAGGTGATTGCGATCTCGATGGGGTAATCGATTGTACTAGCGATGATCTGCTTCTGTTCTTGAGTTTCTGGAATAATACAGCAACACCTGCACTGGGAGACCAGCAATACGCCGCGGACGTTGACGACAACGGTACTATCGATGCTTACGATCTTTTAGCTCTTCTTCAGAAAATAGATCAAGTATGTTGATTTAATTCGCTTGTGGGCGGAGGCAAAAACGCCTCCGCCCTTTTATTTATTAAAAAATATGTGTCAGCACCGTTTCAGCGTATATAGGAAAAGGATTGGAATGAGAAAGTCCATTTGGGTTATATATATACTTACAGGATTCTTTTATGGCGACTTGTTCGCTACCGTAAAATCCATTCCCGATTCCCTGCAGCAGATAAACGAGCTTCTTGAGCAGGAGCACCTTCTGCGCCTGCGTCTGGCGCGGCCTTCAGGGCCGCGCCTTTCCGCCGCTGAAAGCGGGTCCAAGATAATACACACGATTATTGACGCAGAACTGGAGATGAAGGAAAACGGGCGGATCGAGGCCCGCGCGGGCCTCTGCCTGGAATACCTGAATACAGGCCAGAAGAGCCTTGAATTGTCCCTGGGCGGAGCAATCCAGGTTGGCCCAGTGCTCCGGGCTGGCGGCGATTCCCTGGCTTTCTCATACTCTGAGCGGGAGCGGCTGCTGCGGATAACAATCCCGGCATCCGCGGCCCTGCACGATACGCTCTGGATTTCATATTCGGGTGAGTTTACGCTGACCGGGGACCCCGACACCACCGGCCAGTCAATGCTTGAACAGAGCCAGGTCCCGGTGCAGGAAATGACCGCCGACTACGCCTATGCCTTGGGCGGGTTGTGGTTCCCGTCCTTGCCGGATGACGGCGGCATCCGGACCCTGGAACTGAATATTACCGTGCCGGATGGTTTTGCCGTCGCGGCCACCGGCGACTCTACCGGGACCAGAATGAACGGCGACAGCACGGTTACATATAATTATAGCAGCCGATCTTACGGGCCGTTTTACAATACAGGCTCCTTTTCGGTCGCCCGTTATAAGCAGTACAAGAGAACAATCGGGACTGTCGGCGTGACAGTCTATTCGCTCCCGCGAGTTTACGGGAGCGATAACGCCAAGAGAATAGATAAGATATTTGGAATGGTGGGAGTGATACTGGACTATTACCGTGAACTCAACGGCGGCGTGGCCTATCCCTGGAAAGAGCTGCGAATCGTTGAGTCGGGCAGGAGCCTTTTCCCGCTGGGTGTGGCTGACCTGGAATGGACTATTTACCCCCAGGACATTTTCAATTATTACCCCGACAGCCTGAATAACAGCCAGATACATCTTCTGGCGCACGAGATAGCGCACCAGTGGTGGGGGGTGAAAGTGACTCCCAACGCGTCGCAGAGCGCCTGGCTGGCGGAGGGTATGGCCGAGCATTCCGCCCGGAGCATGGTGGACAGCTATCTTGGGATAAGCGGAAAAGATTCCAGGTCGGAATGGATGGATACAAAGCTGCTTCTGGCTTCCTCGCTGCAGCATCCTTCCCTTGCCTTACCCGTAGCCAATCCAGCCGCACCTTATATAATAGTGTACGAGAAAGGGGCCTGGATAGCCCGGATGCTGGAGCAGCTTGCGGGGGAACAGAGTTTTAGAACGGTGGCTGGCGCTTTCCTGGGGCAATACAGCGGGAAAGCCGTAACGCTTGAGGAATACTCAATTTACTGGCAATCCCGGGCCGCCACGCTTGACCTGTCCTCTTTTTTTAGCCAGTGGTTTTACAAGGCCGGGACGCCACACTATCTTGTGCGCGGCCATAAAGCGCCGGAGCCTGCCAACACCTGGCAGGCGTCTGTCACGCAGTTGTCGGAATGGGACATGCCGGTGGACCTGGCGCTGTACTACCGTGACGGCAGCCGGGCGGTTTCGGCAAAGCGGATCAACCAGACCCGCAACGAATTTGTTTTCACCTCAGCCTCCGGCCTGCCCGATTCGGTCCGTCTCGACCCGGACAACAAGCTCCTTTCGTACAATGTGTATCCGCCTAATCTCAGTTTGACAGCTAAACCCAATACGATCAACGTGGATGAGCCGGCCTGGGTGGCGATGACCTTGGACAGCCTGTTTCCGCGGCAGAGCGCGCGGCTGAACTGGCGCATGGGCGAAGGCGCATTCCAGCCGCTGGAATTCGATTTCAGCGGCAGCCTGACGGATACCGTGCTGATCCCGGCCTCAAACGCCACGGCGCGGATCGATTACTACCTTGAGGTGCATGATGCCTTCGGCCAGGTTTTCAATTATCCGGACAATGCCCCGGATTCACTTTTCAGTTATTACTTTACTGAATATGGCGATTTGCCGGAGGATCTGGTTTGGGCAAGTTTTTCGTCTTTCAATGCATCCGGTATTGTATGCGAATTGTCCATATATGACCTGAAAAGTGGTCTGATTATGCACACGTACCTTCAAGCCGGCGGTTGCATAAGCGTTTCACCAAACAATAAATATCTTATATGCGATAATTACCTGAATAACGAACTGGTGCTTATCGAGCTGAAGAACGGTACAGTGCTGTCGAGAACAGCATATAATCCTGCTTCTTTATTCAACCCACAACGGCTGTCGATCACTAATGACGGCAAAACAGTATTTATGGAGGCCAGCACATCTATACCGTTGAGCACTTCGCCGGAGGAATACCGGATTTCAATCGACAATAAGTCTTTCAGAAAGCTCGACAAGACTTATACGCGCTGTGAATACAATCCGCTTGACAACAAGATGTACATGAAAAGAAGCGGATGTGTTGATGTATTCGATATTGCAAATGACGTTTTCTGCGATTCAATTCCATTGGAGAAGATGATTGATTTTGCTTCAACTGCAATGATCATGGACAATTATCATGTTCTGTCCGAATTTTTTTGGGGCGGTTATGGGGGTCGCGATAACAGGATCATTCTAAAAAGAAGAAACCTGTTTAACGGTAAAACATTCGAGACTCTGACTCTCTCAATTCCAGAGCTAAACAATGCATTACACACAAAAGCGATAAATTTTTTAATGCTGCCTAATTCCACAAGAGTGGCTTTTTTATTCAAGGAAACAAATCATTATGAGTTGAATTTCTGGGACCTGGCTGAGCCGGGTTGGCACAAGAATGTGGTTCTGGAAGGTTCTCTTGACAATACCTCATTCGGGGAAATGAAAATAAGCAGGACAGGAAAAAAGCTTATTGTTTCGAATATCGGGGCGGTGGCTGGAACCGGTCCATGCCTGGCAGTTGTGTCCCTGGAAACCTTCCAGGTGGAAAGGTACTTGTACGCTCCAGATGGGCATTTTTTTGATGTGAGGTTTGAAACTGAACACCCGCATTACAATGAAACCATATTGCGCGGCGATGGCAACCTGGACGGTAAGATAAACGTTTTCGACCTGCTGGCCTTGCTGGGCAACTTGGGTGGCAGCAACCAGGCCATGTTTTTCGAAAGCGATGTCAACGCGGACGGCAAGCTGGACGTGTTCGACCTTCTGGCTCTGCTGCGGCTGCTGAAATAGACTGATAACGCTTTATTACAACAATATTGCCAATCTTAACCGGAACACGATGATGTATCGATTATGAGAGGCTGTCGATGAAAAAGGCTCGAATAACAGCGTTACTGCCAACAAGAATCAGGCTCGCCTTAATATCAACATTAATTCTATGCGCTTGTGATGATAATGAGATACCTACGTCAGCCGTAGTCGTGCCGGGTGAAACATCCGTCTATCAAGGTATAACGCTCATTTCCATTCCAGGCGGCAAGTTCCAGCGCGGCAGCGAGGAAAAAGAGGATACGCGGCCAGTGCGGACGATACAGATAAGTCCATTTGAAATGGGTGTATACGAAATAACCAATGAGCAATATGCCGCTTATCTTAATGAAGCTCTGGCAAGCGGTATGGTCAATGTTAAGGAGTACACTGATGGTGAGCCATTTATAAATGGCGGAAGATATTGGGTGGCGTCAGGAAATGGTGTAACATACATATCTACAAATATTGGTATTGGAATGTACGGGCCAAAAAATCAATGCTGGATAACCTACGAAGACGGATATTTTGGAGTGACTGACGGTAAAGCGAACCTGCCTGTTGTTAATGTAACCTGGCATGGAGCAATGGCATTTGCCGAACACTATGGAATTGATCTGCCCACGGAAGCTGAGTGGGAATACGTTTGCAGGGGGGGGAAGCAATATGAATTCGGGACGGATGATGGGACACTTTCCATTGAAAAGGCCAATTGCTACTCGGACTGTCCGGCGGATGTCGGCAGCTATCCGGCCAATCCCTTTGGTGTATTCGATATGACCGGGAATGTGGATGAATGGTGCAAAGATTGGTATGATAAGGACTATTACAGCAAAAGCCCAAGTCAAGACCCTCAGGGACCTGAAAACGCCCCGGAATTGTCCAGATTTCGGGTTCGAAGGGGAGGGTATTGGAACTTCCTCTATTTTCAAATAACCTCCTTTAATCGTTTAAGTCTTTTAGATAATTGGAGTTCTGAGGCTCTTGGTTTCCGCGTGGTGCGGAGAAAATAACAAAACACAGATCATTCAAGCGGTCGAGTTCCCCGCCGTAAAATGAAACCGAAATGCGCGGCGATGCCAACCTGGATGGAAAGATAAGCGTTTTCGTCCTGCTGGCCTTGCTGGGCAACCTGGGTGGCAGCAACCAGGCCATGTTTTTCGAAAGCGATGTCAACGCGGACGGCAAGCTGGACGTGTTCGACCTTCTGGCTCTGCTGCGGCTGCTGAAATAGACTGATAACGCTTTATTACAACAATATTGCCAATCTTAACCGGAACACGATGATGTATCGATTATGAGAGGCTGTCGATGAAAAAGGCTCGAATAACAGCGTTACTGCCAACAAGAATCAGGCTCGCCTTAATATCAACATTAATTCTATGCGCTTGTGATGATAATGAGATACCTACGTCAGCCGTAGTCGTGCCGGGTGAAACATCCGTCTATCAAGGTATAACGCTCATTTCCATTCCAGGCGGCAAGTTCCAGCGCGGCAGCGAGGAAAAAGAGGATACGCGGCCAGTGCGGACGATACAGATAAGTCCATTTGAAATGGGTGTATACGAAATAACCAATGAGCAATATGCCGCTTATCTTAATGAAGCTCTGGCAAGCGGTATGGTCAATGTTAAGGAGTACACTGATGGTGAGCCATTTATAAATGGCGGAAGATATTGGGTGGCGTCAGGAAATGGTGTAACATACATATCTACAAATATTGGTATTGGAATGTACGGGCCAAAAAATCAATGCTGGATAACCTACGAAGACGGATATTTTGGAGTGACTGACGGTAAAGCGAACCTGCCTGTTGTTAATGTAACCTGGCATGGAGCAATGGCATTTGCCGAACACTATGGAATTGATCTGCCCACGGAAGCTGAGTGGGAATACGTTTGCAGGGGGGGGAAGCAATATGAATTCGGGACGGATGATGGGACACTTTCCATTGAAAAGGCCAATTGCTACTCGGACTGTCCGGCGGATGTCGGCAGCTATCCGGCCAATCCCTTTGGTGTATTCGATATGACCGGGAATGTGAATGAATGGTGCAAGGATTGGTATGATAAGGACTATTACAGCAAAAGCCCCAGTCAAGACCCTCAGGGACCGGAAAACGTCCCGGAATTGTCCAGATTTCGGGTTCGAAGGGGGGGGTATTGGAACTTCTTATATTTTCAAATAACCTCTTTTTATCGTATAAGTAGTGTATACAATTGGACCTCTGTGGAAAATGGCTTCCGCGTAGTGCGGAGAAAATAACAAAACACAGATCATTCAAGCGGTCGAGTCCCCCGTCCTCCTTGCCCCCGCCGTAAAATGAAACCGAAATGCGTGACGATGCCAACTTGGATGGAAAGATAAGCGTTTTCGAACTTCTGGCCTTGATGGGCAACCTGGGTGGCAGCAACCAGGCCATGTTTTTCGAAAGCGATGTAAACTCGGACGGCAAGCTGGACGTTTTCAACCTGCTGGGATTGCTGGAACTGTTAGCTAAATAGGCTGCTGACCGGTCAGTCTGAACGACACCGGCGGTCCAGGTGGGCCGCCGGTGAGCAATCCGGAACCAGGTCCCGCTGTCAGAATGTATTTCTCCAGTAACTGTCAGAATACTTCCCCGGACATCGGTGACCAGTCTAATAATCTCCTAATACGGCTCGGGCCATTAAAGGCGGCTTGAGCCGGTCAGCGCGCAAGAACCGAAATCTGCTTTTTCCACTTCTCCGGCAAAGTCCTCCGTGGGCAACCGCAATCCGCGGTTGAAACGGCCATTCCACGCATCCCCGCGCGTCTCGCTGGTCAAATCCTAACACGTCGCACACACTGCGCTAATAATATGCAACTATATTTCTCAACTGATTGCAGTTTGAAAGCGCGATTTTTATAACAATCCTTTATGAGGCGGGACCATGAGAAGCACGCGCAAATCCCTGACGGCCTGGATGATTATGTTGTCCGCGTTTCTGCTTGCGTTTTCGGGTTGTTCCCGGCCGGAGGGCCGTCAGGCCGGCGCCGGAAAGAAAACGATAATGGTCAAAGGCTCCGATACGATGGTGCATCTGGTCAGCACCTGGGCCGAAAGCTTCATGAAACAGCCGCAGACCGTTCAGGTGTCGGTCACCGGCGGCGGCTCGGGCACCGGAATCGCCGCGTTGATCAACGGCACGGCGGATATTTGCGCCGCCTCGCGTGAAATGAAACAGGAGGAGATCGACCAGGCCCGCCAGCGTTCGGTGGAGCCCAGGGAGATAGCCGTGGCGCTCGACGGGATCGCGGTGGTGGTCAACCCGTCCAATCCGGTGACCGCCCTGACCATGGAGCAGCTGGAAAAGATATACACCGGCCAGTATGACAACTGGAGCCAGGTAGGGGGACAGGATGCGCCGATAGTGCTGCTGTCGCGCGAATCGAGCTCCGGGACTTACGTGTTCTTCCAGGAGCACGTGCTCAAGAAGAAGGATTACGCGCCCTCGGCCCGCCTGATGCCGGCCACCTCGGCCATAGTGCAGTCGGTGGCGGCGGATGCGCAGGCGATAGGTTATGTGGGACTGGGCTATGCGGCAGAGGCCGGAAGCCAGGTGCGGATGGTCCCGGTCAAGGCGGACGACGCCAGCCCGGCGGTCGAGCCCTCGGAAGCCACTGTCAAATCCGGTGCGTATTCGATTTCCCGAGCGCTCTATTATTACACCAACGGCGAACCGCAGGGTCCGGTCAAGGAGTTCGTGGATTACTGCCTGGGGACCGAGGGACAGAAAATAGTGCGCGAAACCGGTTATATCACGATCAACTGAGAATGGTCCACCGTGCGGCGGATAACAGTCAAAGACAGCGGAAACGGGTGTAATGACGACCAAGCTTCTCAAAGATAAGGCCGTGCGCCTGATACTGGTCGGTATGGGTTCGACCAGTATCATAATCGTGCTGTTCATCTTCCTGTTCCTGGGCCGGGAGACTTTCCAGTTTGCGCTGAGTCCGGGCTTGGACAAACTGTTGGCCACGCGCTGGATCCCGGTGTCTTTTCAGGTGCAGACATTCGGTATTCTGCCGCTGATCACCGGGTCGCTGCTGGTGACTCTGCTGGCCACGCTGTTCGCCCTCCCGTTCGGTGTTTTGGGCGCGATATACATCTCGGAAGTGGCGCGTCCCGCGGAAAAGGAGCTGCTCAAACCCTTCATCGAGCTGTTAGCCGGAATCCCCTCGGTCGTGCTCGGATTTTTCGGGCTGGTGGTGCTGGCGCCGCTGGTGAAACAGATATTCGGCCTCGGCACCGGCCTGACCGCGCTGACAGGCGCTTTGCTGCTGGCCCTGATGGCGGCGCCCACGATCATATCGATCTCCGAGGATGCCCTGCGCAGCGTGCCTGTCTCTTATAAGGAGGTCTCGCTGGCCATGGGCGCGAGCCACCTTCAGACAATCTGCCGGATAACCGTGCCCGCGGCGCTTCCGGGGATAATCTCGGCTGTGATGTTAGGGATGGGCCGGGTGATCGGCGAAACCATGGCGGTGATGATGGTCACCGGCAACTCGCCGATAATCACGGCCAGCCCGATGGAGTCCGTGCGCACGATGACCGCCACGATCGCGGCCGAGATGGGGGAGGTGCCGTTCGGCAGCGACCATTACCGTGCGTTGTTCTGCGTGGGTTTCGTGCTGTTAGTGGCCACATTTGCGCTGAACGTGATCGCCCAGCGCGTTTTGAAAAAGTACCGTCTGGCCTGAACCGAATCACTAACCGAGACAGGGACCGGCAGAAATGAAATCTCGCAACTTCGACAGCCTGGCTTTTCTGCTCCTGAGGCTGGTGACATACTCGATGGTGGTGGTGATCGGATACATCATCTTCGACATTGTCCTGAAAGGCGTCCCGGCGATCAACTGGGAGTTCCTGACCGGCTCGCCGCGCCGCAGCGGGGCCGCGGGCGGAATATTCCCGGCGATAGTCGGGACAGTTTATCTCGTTGTCGGCACGATCGTCGTCGCTTTGCCACTTGGCATGGGCGCGGCGATCTATCTTTCCGAATACGCCCGCGGAGGCCGTCTTACCGGCGCGATCCGTCTGGCCATAATCACCCTGGCCGGAGTGCCCTCGATAGTGTTCGGCCTTTTCGGCCTGGGATTGTTTGTCATCTTCCTGGGATTCGGCTCCTCGATACTGGCGGGCAGCCTGACACTGGCCTGCATGGTCCTGCCCACGATCATCGTTTCGAGCGAGGAGGCGCTGAAAGCGGTGCCGCAGTCGCTCCGCGCGGGCAGTATCGCGCTGGGGGCGACACAGTGGGAGACAATCTATAAGAACGTCCTGCCATACGCGATCCCCGGCATGCTGACCGGTTCGATCCTCGGGATCGGCCGGGCGGCCGGAGAGACAGCCCCGATCCTTCTGACGGTGGCGGCCTTTTTCCTGCCCAGCCTTCCCCGGAGCGTGTATGATCAGGTGATGGCCCTGCCTTATCATCTGTACGTACTCGCCACGCAGCATCCCGAGGCGCAGAAAGTGTTGCCCATGCAGTACGGAACAGCCCTGGTCCTGTTGATTCTGGTTCTCGGAATGAGCCTTTTCGCCATACTTCTCAGAAGCCATTTCAGGAAAAAATACAGATGGTAGAAGAAAAAGAGCTTGAACCGAAAATCCAGGTGCAGAAGATGGATTTTTTCTACGGTGAGGCCAAAGTCCTGCACCAGGTTAGTCTGGACGCACCGGCGAGGCATGTCACCGCCCTGATCGGTCCCTCCGGCTGCGGCAAGTCCACGTTTCTGAGGACGCTCAACCGGATGAACGACACGATCGGCGGGACCCGTCTGGAAGGCCAGGTGCTTATAGACGGCAAGGATATCTACGCCAACGGGACCGATGTGGTGGAACTGCGCAAGCGGGTGGGGATGGTGTTCCAGAAGTCGAACCCCTTTCCGAAGAGCATTTTCGAAAACGTGGCCTACGGCCCGCGAATCCATGGAGTGCGGGGGCGCGCCCGCCTGGATGAGATCGTGGAGCGAAGCCTGATACGGGCGGGGTTATGGGACGAGGTGCGAAACCGTCTGGATTCAAGCGCGCTCGACCTGTCCGGCGGCCAGCAGCAGCGACTGTGTATCGCCCGCGCCCTGGCCGTGGACCCCGAGATACTTCTGATGGATGAACCGGCCAGCGCCCTGGACCCGCGCAGCACGGCAAGGATAGAAGACCTGATCGACGAGCTGCGGCGCGACTACACTATCGTGATAGTGACTCACAACATGCAGCAGGCGGCGCGGGTTTCCGATTTCACCGCTTTTTTCTACGAGGGGTACCTGATCGAATACGGTCCCACGCGCCAGATGTTCACCAAGCCCCGGGAAAAGAAAACCGAGGACTACATAACCGGCCGTTTCGGTTGACCGGGTGGAAGGAGAGCACGGATGTCACAGCACCTGCTGAAAAACATAGAGAAACTCAAGCGCATGATACTCACCGTGAGCGCCCTGGCCGAGGAGAACGTGCACCTGGCCGTGCGCGCGGTGGAGAAAAGGGACGCCGCTCTGGGACGCAGAGTGATCGACAGCGATCCGGAGATCGACAACATGGAGGTGGAGGTTGAGGAGGAGTGCCTGAAGATACTGGCGCTGCACCAGCCGGTGGCTTTTGACCTCCGTTTCATAGTCTCCGTGCTCAAGATCAACAGCGACCTGGAGCGTATCGGAGACCTGGCGGTCAATATCGCCGAGCGGGCTGTGTTCCTTTCCACTATCCGGCATCGCGTAAACATGGGATTCGATTACGCCGGCATGACCGCCAAAACCCAGACCATGCTGCGCCAGAGCTTGGACGCTCTGGTGAACAACGATGCCTCCCTGGCGCGTCAGGTCCTGGCCATGGACGATGAGGTGGACGAAATAAACCGGCGCATGTACGAGCAGGTGAAAGATGGCATCCGCGAGAACAGGGAAGACGTGAACGTGCTGATGCATGCTATCAGCATATCACGCCACCTGGAGCGTATCGCCGACCACGCCACCAATATCGCCGAGGACGTGATCTACCTGGTCGAGGGTGAGATAGTGCGGCACAAGGCCGAGACTTTCTTCGAACAGGGCCGGGCTGAGCAGCCTGACAAGAAAGCCTGAGAAATCCTATCCCGTTTTACTCGCCACCTGTGGCTCCCCGGCGGTGAATGAAGGGCGGACGCTTGTTCCGCGCCCGCCCGCGCCTGTCATGGAATAACACGACGGATCAGAGCTTGAACTCGCTCAAACGCACGGGCTTGCGCGTGGCGGCCGAGCGGTCCGCGGCAAAGATGACACGGTGCGTTTCGAATGCGCTGTGAAGGTCATTGTGCGGGGTTTCGTTTTTCTCCAGGCATTCGGCGAAATAAGAAAACTGTTCCCGGTATGGATGGTGGGCTACATCGCCGCTGTCCACCAGTTGCACATCCATGGTGGACCAGCCGTTGAGGCCCTCGATTTTCTTGCTGTAGAAACGGTTGTTGTTGAACGAGCCGTGCGAGCCGACCATGTTCATATTAAACACGTAAGGCTGCATGCAGTCCGTGACCGAGGCCACCTTGCCCAGGGTCAGCCCGTTCTCGAAACGCAGCAGGGTGACCGAGGTGGTGTCGTATTCATAGGGATGGTATGCAGGATGAGGATTTGAAGTGGAGCAGGAATAGACCTCCTCGACCCGCCCGCCGGTCAGCCAGAGCAGCATGTCCAGGGAATGACAGCCCGCGGTGAGCAGCGAACTTCCGCCCATCTCGCGCTTGATGTTCCATTCGAACTGACGGTACCAGGGGCCGATGCCGTGGAAATAGTCGCACTCGGCGTAGTATATCTCGCCCAGAAGGCCCTGGTCGATCGCCGATTTCATGGCTTTGGCCACCGAGATGAACCGCGCCTCGAAACAGACCGAGGTCCGCACCGAGTGTTTCTCCACCGCCTGAAGCATCCGGCAGGCATCCTCGAAGGTCAGGGCGATGGGTTTTTCGATGATCAGGTCGCGGCCCGCCTCGGCGGCCAGCACGGTTTGATCGGCGTGGAACGGGTGCGGCGTGCAGATATCCACGATATCTATATCCGGGTCATCCAGGAATTTTTCGTAGCTGTCGTAGACTTTAAGCTCGACGCCGTATTCCCGGCGGAACCAGGCTGGGTCGAGCTTGCGCCGGGTCATGACCGCCACCGGCTCGAACGCGTCAAGCTCCTTGAACGAATTGAGGTGCGCTCCGGCCACCCAGCCGAAGCCAACTATGCCCACGCGGTGCTTTTTCATCCCGAGTATCCCCCCAAAGGCAATTTTCATCTCAGCCACGGCCACATACGAGTCCCGGCTGTGTTTCCGGAATTCAGATCTGCGAAAATTCGAGCGGCCGCAGAATAATATCCGTGATGTTGGACACCGTGTCCTTGTACTGCGCGTCATCGCGAAGGGCGATCCAATCCGGGTGCGCGGCGAAAGCGGCCCAGCCCTTGTCGCGTTCGGCCATGTTTTCGTGGCAGAGCATGTAGGTCAGGTTGGGCATCTGCTGCCCGCACAGGGTTTCGGCGAAGAACACGGGATTGAGGCCGGTCTTCCGGAAAATGGCGATTTCCCCTCCCTGGTTGAACATCTCGATTTTCTTTTTCGCCGCCTTGTGGCCGTGGCTTTCGTAAATGCGCATCTCAAATATGCGGGAGGCTTTTCCGGCAACAGCGGCCGGAACCTCCAGCGCCGGCATACCCTCGAAAGCCAGCATCAGGCTGCTTTCGAAACGCAGGAACGCCGGGTCGGAGAGCGGCAGGTCCAGAATCGCGGCGGCTTTGGTAGTGAACTCCCTGTCCGTGAGCAGAGAGGCCTCGGTTCCGGCGAAAGCGGCCAGGGACTCGAACGGCAGAAGCAGATAGAGGCTGTAAGAAGGTGTATTCTGGCCGTAAAGGGGAGTGAATGCGCCCACCGGCTTCACTCCCAGCCGGTTGAGAGCCGGGAACAGGCTGTCGCGGACAAAATCCAGGAAACGCTGGCGTTTTTCACCCGTGCCCAGGCTGTAGCGCCGCAGCTCGAAATACTGGCGCGGTCCGTTTCCGGCGGCGGGATAAGCGGCAGCGGCGGCGGCCAGGCTGCCTGCGGTGGTCAGTAGCATGTCGCGTCGTTTCATCCTGTATTTCCTTTCGCCTGTCAATGAGTAAGGAAAAGTCTTTCAAATAAGACAAATATTGATCGCTTTCTGGAGAAAATCGAATTCAATTTCTGCTAATGATGCTTATATTGCTTCCGTTCCGGCTCAAACAGCAAAGCTTGACGGGTCAGGTTCTGCTGTAGTAGACATCCATGATTATTTAAAGTCAAGGGCAGGTGGAGGTCCCCATAAGCGCTAAGTTGTTTTGAGCGAAATGCTGATTTAAAAACACACCCCCCGTCGGCTACGCCGCCACCCCTCTTTTTAGAGCAGGGGACTCAAATGCCCGTCATTCGAGAATCGGCTCGTAGATCAGACAGCGAATGAAAAATCCCCTTGAGAGGGATGCCCGCTGGAAGCGGGTGGGGTGTGTAAATCTTCGGCGCCGGAGCCGGAATATAACGTTTTTTTTAAGGAGGTTAGCGTTATTGAAAAACACTTTTTATGATTAATATTTTGCATCCATAGGAAGCCTCCTGGTGAAAATTTGATTTCGGACGGCTTGGCCGGTCCGAAGGCGTATTTACGCGCTATAAATACTATAAATATCGCCGGAGGTTTCCGTTTTTCAATCAACTTTTGCATTCTAACACGGTGTATCGTGTCCGTAAAGCTTCTTTCGACCCTCACCTCAACTTCCTGACCGACATTACCGCTCATCGCAAAAGGAGGGAAGAAAATCCCTCACTGCCGGTATATGCAACTGATTGATGGTGCATAAATTAAGCCCATCTTAAGGATAACACAGGGAGTTGTGTCTTTAAATATTTTTCAACGCGCTTCTGAAGTCTTCTCAGGCAGTTAGAGCAGAGAGCCGCCGCTCGCACTCCAGCATGGCGCGGACCGTGTGGTAGTTGATCTTCCACGCGTGACCCATGTAATCCCAGAGCACGCGGTTGTCCGGTCCGAGGAGCGGCAGCCATTCGCCCACGCGGTGGTTTATCACACGGTCGAACACGAAACGGTGCAGTTCGAGATAAGCCTGACAGTAACGCTCATCGCCGAAAGTTTCCAGGGCATCCAGAAACCCGGTCAGGGCCTCGGCCTGCTGCCAGAATTCCTTGTTCCGCTCACGGGCCGGACCCCGGTGCGGACCCTCGCAGTACACCCCACCCAGCTCACGGTCCAGCCCGAACTCCAAGCAGTGATCGTATATCTTTTTCTGCACCGTCCGGTATGCTTTCGGGTCGAGACCGAGAGTCCGCGCGGTTTGCCCGAGAAGCCAGGCGAACTCGACATTGTGGCCGTAGGAGGTGTTGTCCAGCGGACGGCCCTGGTCCTCCCCGGCCGGACGGTCCGAACCCCAGACATTCCGGAAAATAATGGCGCGCAGAGGTCTGAAATCCGGCGAGAACTGCGCTATCGCAGTCCCGTGCTCGGGATGCAGCATTCTTGAGATAAGTAACCCGGTTGCTTCCCTTGCACGGCGGGCATGAATCTCTCTCCCGCTGGCGGCACAAAGGTTTGTGAACGCCTCCATCAGGTGCATGTGCACATCGAACGACTTTCTGTCGCCGCCATACTCTCCGGGCTGGCAATGACGCCAGTCTTCCTCGAAAAACTCGTACCACCCGCCGTTAAGGTTGTCCGCGGCAAAGGTTTCGAGCCATTCGAAAGTTTTTTCAGCCAGTTCCAGGGCTTCTCTTTCATGCGAAGCCATTGCATATTCACTGAGTGCATAGATTACAAAGCTGTGTCCGTAAATGATCTTTTTCCGGTCCACCGGCGTCCCATCGCGCTCCAGCACCCAGAACCAGCCGCCGCGCTCCCAGTCCAGAAAGTGTTCGAGCATGAATTCCACGCCCTTTCCGGCCCGTCGCAGAAAATTGCTATCCGCATCCAGACCGGCCCTGTGCAAAGCGGAAAACGAATAGACCATCCTGGCGTGGGCCAGAAGGTTCTTGCGGGTTTCCCCTGTGGGGTCGCCGTTGCGGTCAAAGTACGTCAGGAATCCGCCGTGCAGGGTGTCATCACCACGCATGCGCCAGTACGGGAGAAGTTCCTCCCGAAGATGGCGGCGAACCTCATCCAGGCAGGTTTTAAGTCCGGTGTCCATTTTCGTGTCCTGAGCGTGTTTGATTCCTTGATACAACCGTCTTTCAGTTGCAGCGTAAAGGCTGCGGGGAAGGTTCAGGCTGCCGCATTGGGGCCGCGCCGGGCGCCATGGGCGCCGCGCGCGACTGCCCGCCCGCCGTCTTGCGGCGGCGGCGCGGCCCCAACGCGGCTCGCAGAGCCGCCATGCCTCAGCGGTTGATCAGGCGGGCCAGGTACACCTGGCGGGTCCCGTCATCCACTGAGTCGAACACGATCAGGCTGTCCCCGCCCTGAAAACGCGGGTGAAGGTCGCAGCGGGCCGGGCCGCTGAACCGCTCGCTGTAGTCCCTGAACCTTCCAAGACGGAGAGTGGCGTCGTCACGCAGACGGAGCAGAAGGAGTGTCCTGTAGCCCGCGCCGTCCGGATACGTGTCTGTCACCATCAAGCGCCTGCCGGGTGAGAACGTTCCGTGACCGTCCTGGGTCAGGATTCCCGCTCCAATCGCCCTGAATCCTGATGGACCCTGAGGGCAGTCGCAGAACAGCGCGTGCGCCATCGGAGTACGGCCCTCGATCAGGGTGGTGTACATTAGGCTGTCCTCGCTAAGCCAGTCGTAGTGAGAGCCTCCCCAATCATACCCAAGAACCAGCTTCAAATCGGAGCCGTCCGGGTTCACCGTGTAGACCGCAGTCACCCAGCCCTTGCCCTCGCGCTTGGGCGAGCGTCCAAGGAATGATATCCGAGTGCCGCCGGTGTTGAACATAGTGTGATTGATCCACATCCGTCCCGTGGCCACGGCGCTGTCCGGTGGATTGAGACGGTAAAGGTCTTCCAGCGAGACTAAAAGGCGGGTCTCGCCGCTTGCCAGGTCCATGCTCCAGAGACCGTCATCCTGCGGATGGGGGTCATCAAGACGGGGATCATCGCCAGGGCCGGGATAGCCATAACCCGGACGGGTCTGGTGCAGGCGCGCGAAATTGAGGCTCAGTCCGCGTCGCCCATCCGGCGACACCGCGCTCAGCGCCCGCCCGATCACTCTCTCCGCTCCGCTGAAAACATTGCGTTCAATCGAGACAAAACGACCATCGCGCAGATCGTTATACGTTATCAGCGTATCGGGAGAATATCCCAGCCACTGCTGCATCGCTCCCTGCTGGAAATTCCAGGCGCGGGTCTCGGCCAGTGGAGTGAAAGCGCCGCTGGAGAGGTCTACCAGACCGAGCGATGCAATTTCGCCCTCAACCGGATTGCGGTTCTCGCTCAGCGTGGTTTCCAGGCAGAGAATCTGCGATCCCGAGGCGTTCAGCGTGCGCAGATGGTAATAGGCGCTGGCGAAATGCTGTTCCGGGCCGGAAGTCAGGCGGCGCACCGCGACCGAATCCGGAAGGCCGTCCGCGACGCTGTTCGAAATCCGCTCCGGATTACATGCGACAAGTTGAAAACCAAGCATGCATATCAGTAAAGCCGCGCGCTGCATGGCTTCACCTCCCCCAGCGGCTGTAGAAATCTTTTAGCACGCCGAAAGATTTTTTGTGCACCCGGTCGATAGTCACCACGCCTTTCAGGTTCTTGCCGTTCTTGCCCGGGATCGGCATGCGCGACGGGTCGTGATAGTCGCTGTACAGCCAGGGGAAAAGGCCGGTGAACTCCGGGATGGAACCAATCATCTGGAGCTGGCTCGACACCAGGGTAGCCTGGTACTGCTCGCTGAAAAGTTCCCAGTCGCCGCGCGGTATCTCCAGCGACCCGGAGCCACCTATCTCGCTCACCCAGAACGGCATCACCGGGAACTCGCGCACCCGGCGCAGCAGTTCCTGACGGGTTTCCTCCATGGCTTTGGCAAGCTGTACGCTGTCCGTGACCATCTGCGGCGGCCGCTTGCCCAGGAAAGTGTACCAGCCCGGATATAGGTTCGTGCTGTAGATTTCCTCCCAGTTCACCGGATTCATCGAATTGCCGTTCTGGGCGTAAGAGGTGAGGCCATCCGGGACCCAGCGGCGCAGTTCATCATGCAGCGCGCCGAAAAACAGCCTTTCCTCGCCCTCATCGAAACCGCATTCATTACCCAGGCTCCAGACCATCACCGAGGGATGGTTCCTGTGAGCCACGGCGATCTCGCGGGTCATGCCGCGGGCCAGCTCGAGACGGCCGGTGTTGTAGTCCCAGACCCAGTAAACAGCGTTCTCCATCCAGACCAGTATGCCCAGACTGTCAAAAGCCTCCAGCATCCGGGTTTCCATCGGGTAGTGGCAGCGGATGGCGTTGACTCCCAGTTCCCTGAAATTCGCCAGGTCGGTCGAAAAAACCTCGGGATCGAAAGCCCTTCCGGTGCGCGGGAAATCGACATGGTAGCAGATACCCCGCACCTTGAACGGCTTGCCGTTCAGCAGAAAATCGCGCCCCTTCACACCATACGTCCGTATGCCGAACGGTATCTCCACCCGGTCGGTTTCCTTGCCATCCTGTAGAAGGGTCAGGCGGGCGCGGTACAGATAAGGGCTTTCCGGACTCCAGGGGTGAAGGCTCTTCGCGCCCACTTTGAGCGTGCCGCGCAACTCAGCCCAGTCCCCGGACAGCGTGCATTCCTGGCTTAGCGACCCGGCCTTGCGGCCCTCACGGTCGAGCACATCGACAGTACAGGCGGCCTTTGCGCTTTCACTGCGTCCCAGGCCCCGCACCTGTGCGCTCACCTCCAGCACGGCGCCCTCCGGCCCCAGGCTAATTGTGCGTACATAGGTTTCATCGAGGCGCACCCGCGGGGTGATTTCGATCCTTACTGGGCGGTATATCCCGCCGTAGTTGGCCCAACCCACCTCAGCCGGCACGCGCAGAAGGTGGCGGCGGTTGTCCGCGCGCACCACCAGCAGGTTCTGGCCCTTCACCAGCGCCCCGTCCAACGGCACGCGGAACTCCGTGTAGCCGCCCTCGTGGTCCGCCAGTATTTTGCCATTCAGATATATCCGGCTCAAATAATTTACGCCCTCGAACACCAGTTCAGCATGAATGTCGGCAGGGTCCTGTTCAAAGTCGAAAGTCCGGGCGTACCAGACAACGCCCTCAAAGAACTCCAGGTCGCTGAACTGACGTTCCCAGCAGGAGGGTACGGCGATCTTCCGCCAGCCGTCCCGGTTGGTGAGTGGAGACTCCAGCGCATGACTGCCTCCCTCACCCGTATCGGTCATGCGGTGCAGGAACTTCCATTCCCCGTCGAGCGGGATTTTTACCCGCTGTGTAATTACAGCGGCAGGCGCGGATTGTATAAGACAGAGAGCTGCCAGAAGGCTGATCCAGCTTATCTTCAAGCTTCCTCCAGGTTTTTCATGTACTGTTTTCAGTCGTTGACTGTTGACCGCTCAATAATCCAGTTTCTCGTAAAACTCGATCCTGACCTGCTGGAAATATGGCTGCTGACGGGCAAACAGCGCGCAGTGCTCGCTGTCCTGCTCCAGGAAAGCCAGCCACTCACGCGCCTGCTCGAGATTCTCGAAATCGTCTTCCCAGATGAGGGTATTTGACGGTTCTGCTCCGGCAAGCGGGCGAAAACGGCGTCCCCGGCGGAAGTCCGGACGGCGTCGCTCCAGGGCGGCAAACTCCCGCTCAAGGCTTAGAAACTGCGACTCCTGACGGATATCGTACTGTTGAAGGACCCGCATGGTCACGCTCATTTCCTGCCTCTCCCGCTATAGTTGTAAAAGAGCACATCGGCGCTCCGGACTATTCACTGCCCTATTCTCACTTCCGTTCGCTGTCCAGGCACACCTTTCAGAACCAGCTTGCGTTCGTCCAGTCCAGTCAGGACAATCCCGTTCTCGCCATCGCTCACAAGCTTGATCGTCGAGGGCGTCACCCCGCTGTCCGCAATATCGATCACCTGAACGAACCGGTAAGAACCTGCTCCGCCCCCGTGAACTGTCACCTCGGCCCGGCCCGCGCCCAGTGCGGCTGAGGGCTTGGCGGGCGGGTAAATCCCTGTCCCCACCTTGAAAGCCTGCACGGTGTCGATCACCGCATCAGACGGGGCCAGAACGCTGATCACCGCCCGCGCCCCGCCATCCTCAACTTTAAGACTTCTCCCTTTTAGCTTCGGGCTCACCGTATAGTGCCAGAGTATTCGCGGCACATATTTGAGGTCCGCCAGCGAGATATTGTCGATTACAGCCACGTATCGTCCGCCTGTCCAGATCACTTCGCGCAGCACCTGCTTCACCCGTCCGGCCGGGAAAGCCGCGCTCAGGTCCGCAGCAATGTAGGCCAGGTTCTCTGTCTCCCGGTAATCCACAATCCGGCCGTAGTCGTTCTGCGGGTTGGCCATGTACTCGGCGAAAGTCCCCTGGCCCTGGTTGTTGTAGAACCGGTGGGACCCGTCATCCTCGGGGTCCGAGGGATCGGCGATATTGATCGTATTGTGGGCTACCGACTGGTGGAAGAACTTTTTATAATGCTCCGTATCCGTGCCTTCGGCGTACGATCCGCCCTCGATCAGCAGCGGCGCGCGGCGGAAAACCTCCAGGTGCCCGGCGTCGAAATGTCCGTGGTTGTCGAAATAGTCGCCGCACTTGAAAAACACGAACGTATCATCCGGCCCCCAGCCGCTGCGCCAGAACGCCATGCCCGTCCCCTCCGGGCTGAACATCATCCGGGGAGGAAGCGTGGTGTAATCCCTGGCCGGAGCGTCCGGCTCCCAGTACAGAAGCACCATGTACTCGCTGCCGATCTCCTCGGCATACCGGCTTTCCGCCGCCGAGGTGTGCCGCGCGATCAGACGGTTTACATAGTCGCGTCCCGCCGGCTCATCGTAATAGTGCGCGCGTTCGGCTATCACCCGGAAACTGAAACGGTCGGTGCCGCGGAAAAAATTATCGCCGAATCGCACCATCTTGCCGTCCGGCTGTTCGCCCTGGATGCAGAACAGGGCCTGACGCCAGCCCCAGTCGCCCTGAGAGGCGCGGATCATGTCCCAGAGGTTTTCTCCGGTGGCGCTGCTCCAGCAGGAAATGAACTGGCCGACCATCCAGAACGTGTACTTGCGGCCGTAAGCGAAGCTGCTGTGCACCGAGCCGTCCTGGCGCTGAAGGGCCGGGAAAAGGTCGCGGTCGTAAATCCCGCGGCCCCAGTCGATCCAGAAATCGGCTTTGGGATGGTGACCCTTGAGCGCCAGTCCGGCTATCGCCACCCCGGCCGGGTAGGCGTACATCCGGGTGTGGTAGATATGCGACCCCTGGTTCACGTACAGGTCATAGCAGGTTTCCGCCCCGCGCTCAAGGTTTTTTATTACGGCCTGTTTTTCCGCTTCCGTGAACAGGCTGTCGTTATAGAGCCAGTCGAACGCCAGGGCATCCCACATAAGTTCCAGGCCGGCATCCGTGGTGTTGCCGTAATCCTCGCGTTTCAGCAGCCGCTCCACGGCCGCCCGGGCATCCTCGCGGCTGCCGGTGAGCAGCGCCCGCAGGGCCAGGTTTTGCGCCCCCCGCCGTCCCATACGGTCCAGATAGGGCTTATAGCGAGGGTCTTTCACCCGCTCGGCCAGCATGGCGGTCGTTATCGCCCGCGGGCCCCAGGCGCTGTCCCGGAACAGAAGGCGCGGGTGGCCCTGGAACACCTCGGCGGCATTCAAACCGATCGCGCAGAAAGCAAATATCAGCATGTAAAGCAAGGCATTCCAGGTTTTCATCATCTTCTCCTTTTGAATGCTTCGAGTCAGTCGGACGGCAGAGTGCGGTACCAGGTGCGGTGCATCACCGTGGCCGTGGCCAGGAATATTGTCAGCAGAGTGAAAAACATTGTCCAGTTATGGAGCATGAAAAAGACCGCGCTCATGTTAAGGCAGAAAAGGTTGACCGCGCCCAGCGCACAGTTGAGCATGTCCAGGCGGAACATCTTCTCACGCCTGTGCTCAGGCCAGCGCTCCATCACCCAGTTCTCCACCGGCTTCCAGCCTCCGAACGGGTGGATGGTGCGGAAAAAGTTCATCAGAGTCTCGCGGTCCGTGGCCGGGGTCAGAAGGGTCACGGTCACGGCCACAATCAGGGAGACACCGGTCATCAGGAAATAGAAGGCATAATCCGGCCAGACATAGCCGTACCTGCCCTGGATTACTTTCTGGGCCACGGCCACCAGGAATGCGGCGATCATCCCGAACGAAAATCCCCATCCGTTGAACCGCCACCAGTACCAGCGCAGGACCAGCGAAACCAGCATGCTTCCGCCCAGTATCTGCAGCACCCAGACCCCCAGAGCCAGGGCGCTGTGCATGGTCGCCCCCAGGGCCACACCCACCAACAGGAAAAGAACCGAGCTGACATAAGTCACTGCCAGGAACTCCCGGCGGCCTGCCTCCGGGCGGATATGCCGGGTGTATATATCTCGGATGATGTACGAGACGCCGTTGTTGACCGAGATAGAGAATGTGGACATGAACGCGGCCAGGAATCCTACAAGTACGAAACCCTTGAATCCCAAAGGAATCACCTCGTTGATTATCTGCGGCAGGATCATGTCCGTGTCGCTCACATCCACGCTGGTCGAGGCCAGGGCCAGCATGGTTATCCCCACCACCAGCATCCAGCGCGGGAACGCCAGTACATTGTAGAACGCTCCCTGCTTGCAGGTGTCGCGGGCGCTCCGGGTCGAGAGCATGAACTGCATGCCCTGGCCGTAGCCCGGACCGCTGAAAAACGCCAGCAGGGTCTGGAAACACCACATCAGCACCCAGGGCCAGAAAACCTCCCAGGCGCCAGCCGGGTATCCGGCCAGGGATTTGTCGGCCATGTATTCGATCCGCGCGGTGGGCCACCAGGTTTCCCATCCCGCCGGGGTGTGGGTGGCGATAAAATCCGCGCTGACCGAGGTGAATGCCACGACTGCAATGTAAACCGAGGTGGCGAACAGGATGAATGTCTGTATCAGGTCGGTGTAGGCTACGCTGAACAGGCCTCCCAGCATTGCGTAAAGCGCGGTGAACGCTATCACCAGCACGCCCAGTATCTGGGCGTTGACTTCCGGATCGGGATGCAGCGGCGGGACAAAAGCACTGACAAATTTGCCCACGCCCACGAAAGCATACGCCACGTAGCCGATAAGAAGGCCGATTGAGACGAAAGCGATAGTCATGCGGGGAAGCTCGCCGGCCCAGCCGCCGCCGAACCGGGTGCTCATCCACTCGGCGGCGGTCACCACATTGGAACGGCGCACCCAGCGGCCCAGGTGGCAGGCCACCGCGATCATGCAGACCATCCAGATGTTGTACCAGAACGAGCGCACGCCCATGAAATAAAAGATCGATACATTGACCATCGTGCCGGTGATGTCGATCGAGGACATGCTCGAACTCATCGCCGTGATCCACCACGGGATCTTGTTTCCGCCGAGGAAATATGAGCGGACATCCACCGAGGCGTTTTTCAGGTGCGCCAAGCCTATACCCAGCATGATCGCGAAATAAAAGCCGATAATGATGTAATCGAGGCTGCCCATGCCGTCTCCTGTCAGGACTGCGGTTCGCCATCCGTTCAATGCGCGGGAAAATCTTCGTGGAGAATATGCGGAGGATGCCGCCGGGGCAGTTGAACGTCCCGGTCTTTGGACAAATTTAGGCTCGGTTGGCTGTCAGTCAAGAACTAAACGCGGGCAGGCAGGAATTTCAGAACTGGAAATAGATGAATTCGGTCTTGTTAAACTCGCCAAACACAATGATTACAAGCAGGACCAGGTACATCATGGCATAACGCCCCCATTCGCCGCCCCAGCGGATGCGTTCGGCGACCGGTTTCCGCCTCTGCATCAAATGGATGATTTCAAGCAGAATGATAGACAGCACGGCAATCAAAAGACCGCCGGTTCCCAATCCCAGCATGTACTGAGCTTTGCCCGGTGTGGCAAGCAGTTGTCTGAACTGTTCCCACCCGCTGAACTCATAAATCTTGCGCAGTATAAGCAGCGCCTGCTCCAGGCTTCGCGCGCGGAAAAAAACCCATGAAAGAAGAACAAGATGGAAAGTGGTCAACACTCTCAGCCAGCTCAGAATTAAAGGATGCTTAATCAGACCGAAAAAGGACACGATTGCGAAACGGGCTTTCTCCGTCCAGAGCGAAAAAAGAAGGTAGAACCCGTGCAGCGCTCCCCAGATCACAAAAGTCCAGTTGGCGCCGTGCCATAGCCCGCTGACCAGAAAGGTGAAAAAAAGGTTGAAATACCAGCGTGTTCTGGACACCCTGTTCCCGCCCAGCGGTATGTAAAGGTAGTCCCGGAACCAGGTTGACAGTGAAATGTGCCAGCGATGCCAGAATTCATTGATCGACTTGGAAAAATAGGGCCGTCTGAAATTCTCCATCAGGTTTATGCCCATGATACGGGCGCTGCCAATCGCAATGTCGGAATAGCCGGAAAAATCGCAGTATATCTGGAAAGCAAAGAAATATGTCGCGAGAAGCAGCGTAACACCACCGTAATCCTCAGGGTTGCCGTAAACGCGGTTCACCAGAATAGCCAGCCGGTCCGCGATAACCACCTTCTTGAAGAAGCCCCAGAGCATCTGCTGGAGACCGCTGACGAACCGTTGTCTGTCGAATGAATAATGATTGTAGAATTGTGACAGGAGGTTGGTGGAGCGCTCAATTGGTCCGGCCACCAGTTGGGGGAAAAAGGTCACGTACAGGGCAAATATGGGCAGGCTTTTTTCCGGCGTCGTCCTGCCCCGGTAAACGTCTATACCATAGCTGACTGTCTGGAATGTATAGAAGGATATCCCGACCGGAAGCAGCAGTTTGAATGCCGGAACATCGTAAAACAAGTTGTAATGCTGAAATATCGCCCGTGCGCTGTCGTTGAAAAAATTGAAGTATTTGAAAGAGAAAAGTATGCCAAAATTTGAAATCAGGCTTAAGATGAGGTATTTCTTGCGTTTCTTCTGTTCCTGCGTCCGTCCCATCATCAGGCCGGCGAAGTAGTCGATCAATGTAGATATTACCAGCAGGATCGCATACTCTGCCTTCCAGCACATATAGAAATAATAGCTTGCGGCAAGAAGGAAATAATAGCGGTAGCGTGTTGGCAGATTGAAATAGAACAACAGAACAACTGGAAAGAAGAATACGAAATGAAGCGAGTTGAAAAGCACGTTTAGACCCGCCGGCTTGGTGTTGGCTGGTTGAGTATCATTTCGCGAAAATATAATCGTGTCTCAAAATATGGTCAAGCCGTGAAATCCTTGCCTGCAAAGCCGGTCCGTATATATATATTAGGCTTATGTCCGGCCGGCTCCGGACTGCATCGACACTGAAAATCGAGAGCGAGGGATGCCTAAAATCTCTGGCAGACGAGTTCTGACACTTACCGCTATAACACTCGCTTTTCTTGGTGCGGCCGAGGTCGCATCTCGCGTGAAGTACTTTCACCTGCACGACGAGGACCTGTTCTACCTGCTGACGCCTTTCCTGCGGGTGGAACAGACCCAGCGGCCTTTCCACGGACTTTTCATCCCCGAAAAAGAACGGATGGCTCTCGGCCTCCCTGACCCTGGGCCGGGCTGGGGCGAGGGACGTTTCGAGCGGCCGTGCCGAGACCGCGCGGTATTCTCCACTTGCCGTAATGACATTATTATGAGCAGCTACAACTCATACTGCTGGCGAGGGCGCGATATAACGATGGAAAAGCCGGACAGTGTCTTCCGGATTCTCACAGTCGGCGGATCGACAGTCGAAAGCGAGGACATTGGAGATGACGACCTTTTTACGACCCTTCTCGAAGACCGGCTGAATGAGGATCCAGGTCCGGCGGGTCACTTCCAGGTGCTCAACGCCGGGCATTCGGCCTACGACTCGCGCCAGATAAACGAACTGCTCAATATGAAAGGCTTCCTGTTCAAGCCGGACATCGTGCTGTATTACGAGGCGGTCAACGAGCAGATTAATGCTTTGGAGTGGTTTTCGATCAACCGGAAAATTCAGGCTCTCGGCGACTCTTTCATCGGGCCGCTTCACCGCTGCCTTTATATGAACTCGATGCTTTATACCTACCTGGTTGAAAAATACTTCTATCTTCAGCGCGAAAGCTTTACCCGCTGGAATTTTGACGAAGCCCGGAGCAGGCGGATATTCACTGCGAACATCGACGATTGCCACGCCCATGGCGCAGAATTCATCTATGTCACGCAGATCATTGATTTCCCTCTCAGGGAAGGCAGGCTTGATCTCAACTCTGAAAGCGTTTTGCGCAGCCAGCTCGATTCCCTGTACAAGGTTGCATCCGGCAACTCCGATACTGAACTCTGGAACCGGATCAACGCCATGAACCAGAGGCTTATCAACCTTATCCAGGTCGATATCTGCCGTCAGAAAAACGTGCCGGTTATTGATATCCTGGATTATTTCGACCAGAGGCGGAACGGGGGAGAGAGGTACTTCCGCGACCTGGTGCACAAGACCTGCTCAGGGGACAATCTTCTCGCAGAGGGGATTTATCTTCAGATAAAACCTCATGCCGCGGGCGATCCTGCTGAAACTTTATCTGCTTCATCCAATCCCTGATCCGTTTCAGCTTCTTCCGCGGCGGCCTTTCGTGCAGCCGCCCGGCCGGCGCGGCCGGATTGACTGTCCCGCTCCGCCGCGCCTCCGCACGACCACCAGTATTCCGTCCGCGGAACGGCTGTCCACCGAGACAATATCATAACCCAGGCCGCTCAGGCTGTCCACCACCTCCGCGCCTGTTTCTCCTGCGGCAAGACGCACCTCCAGGCATTCTCCTGACGGCATCTTGTCCAGGGTCTGCTTGACCAGCACGAAATTCATCGGGCATGGCGTGCAGACCAGGTTAAGGCTGCGGCTTATGGTGACCACCAGTTCTATCCTCTCCCGCATCCGCCTTCAGCGCAGTTCTTCCTTTAATTCAACCCGCCGCCGTCCCGGCGTGGAATGATCAGGCAATCGATATCAGCTCGATATCGAAATTCAGGGTCTGCCCTGCCAGCGGGTGGTTGGCGTCCAGACGGATTGTTTTTTCGGTTACCTCGGTGACAGTGACAAGCATCCGGCTGCCGCTTTCGTGCCGCACCTCCAGGCGCTGGCCCGGACGAGGCTCCAGTTCCGGCGGCAGTTCCTCGCGTTCGATCAGGGCCGTCATGTCCTCACGATACGGCCCATATGCTTCCTGCGGTGGGATTTCCACTGTCCGGCTCTCATCCAGGGCCATACCGAGCACTGCCTTCTCAAAACCCTGAATCATCTCTCCCTGTCCGAGCGTGAACTCCAGCGGTTCACCACGCTCGCGCGAGGTGTCGAACACTGTACCATCTTTCAATCTGCCCGTATAATGCACGGTTACGGTATCACCTTTCGCGGCGACAGCCACCCTGGCCTCCTGGAAATGATAAACCGACACAAAGGCCCGGCCCGCCCTCCCATCGCGGCGCATTCCGCGTCTGGAGTCCGGCCGGGCCGGCATCGCGCCTTCCCGTTATTAACAATACAGCCCGTTCAGGCTCAGTTCGCTTTAGGAGCTTCCGCACCCGGCGCCGCTTCAGCAGGCTGCGGGGCGACACCCTTGGCCAGCGCCACCAGCTTGATCGCGAAATTCAGGTTCTCGCCAGCCAGCGGGTGGTTCAGGTCCAGTTTCAGGCTGTCGGCTGTCACTTCAACGACCTTGACCGGCATCGGGCCGCCCGGCGTGTTCATCTGAAGCGTCATCCCGACTTCCGGGGCCATGCCCTCCGGAAGCGACGCACGCGGGTAATTGCGGAACATCATCGTATCACGAGGTCCGTATGCCTCCTCGGGCGGAACCGTAACAGTCTTTTCCTCGTTCAGTTTCATGCCCATCAGGGCAGCATCGAAACCTTTGATCATCTGACCCTGACCAACCACGAACTGAAGCGGACGGCTGTCCATAGAGGAATCCGCCACTGTGCCGTTATCCAATGTCAGCTTGTACTTCACTGAAACCGTATCTCCGGCGGCAACCATACTGGCCTTGGAACCGCCACAGGCCGACACGGCAAGCGCCGCCACGGCCAGAACCGCCAGAATGGACTCGACAGCAATGACACCGGCCCTGATACCTTTGGACATCTCATTCTCCATTTTGATTGTAATACTGCCTGATATGCATCCACGGAACTGATTATCTGAGGTTACAATTCTTAAGCGCTTCAATCCGGCAGATCTTTTTCCGCCGCACCCTGAAAAATGATAATGCATGGAAGCCTCAGGGCGAAAGCCGCCCGGCCTCCGCATGCAATTCCTCCTTTCCGGGGAATCCTGGCCGGATAATTCTGCATTTCAGCGCTTACAGTCTCTCAGCCACCGGCCTGGAACAGCGCCTGATAACCAGGAGACGGAACCGGCTGAAGACCGGACTAATATCCAAAACAATGTTTACTTTATATATTCATTAAAAATAATACATTATCGAATTCTGTCAAAATAATTCTCCTTCAGGTATCGGTTCTTGATCATAACTAAAGATCCAACATATAGTTCTGGTGGTATGAATTATTATTCCGATACTGCCTGGGTTTTCCTCAAAGGTCTGTGCGCCGGGTCGCCCTCTTTCCGAACTCGGGCCGCAGCCAGTACTTGTACTCCCGGGTGATGTACACTATCCCGGCCAACCGACGCCTGGCGGCATGGATAGACCTGCCGTTCCGGTTTCTCGGTCGAGCAGGACGCTATCAGGACCAGTTCGTCCGTCAGACTCAGTTATTCACCCTAAACAACGAGGCCCGCTCGCGCATGGCGGCGGGCCTCACAAGATCAGGCGATTTCAAAGCATGAAGGGGCTTGATCTATTTCAGGACATCCTGGATATAAAGGAACATCTCCGCCGCATGCCAGGCGTGCGGGGCGCAGGTTTTCGTGTCCTTGTATTTGGGTGCCACCAGCGCCATCCCGTCGTAATCAGCCTTGGAGGCATCCACCTCCCAGCTCAGGGGCGTATCCTCCTTGTTGAACAGCGCGCCGGCCGTATCCCGGTAGTAATGCGCCTGAGCCCAGCCCAGGTAGGGGTACTTTGCATTCGGCTTGCTCTGGCCTTTTGCGCCGCCCTCGGGCATGAAATCCCACCAGATCAGGTCGGCATAGGGGTCTTCCACCTGCGGAATCTCGTATGTATCGTTCATGCCCAGGCTTTTCAACCCGAATTTCATCCACTTGGTCTGGTACACCGGCTTGGGTGAACCGTCGGTCGGTCCCTCGATATGCTTGTCCACTGTGTAGCGCGCAGCGGCCTCACGCACTTTCCTGACCACCCGATGCGAGGAATCCGCAACCAGCGAGACCATGTACAGCACCTGGCCCAGGTTGTCCGGCTCCTCGACTCCGTTGTTCTTGTCGAAAGGCTCTCTCAGGCGCAGAATCCAGTCCTTGACCTGCATGATGTTGCCGGTTTTCTGCAGGGCCATGCAGACCATGGCCGCATCGCGGTACCAGGCATTCTTGTAGGCGAACATGTTCGGCATCGGCTCACCGCCGTTGACATTCACCAGTATTTCATGATGCAGCACCTTGAGCACCTGCCCGAACCGGTGGTCCTTGAAATCCGGCAACTCGACCGGCATGCTGCTCAGGGCCTGACGGGTTCCGCTCAGGACATCCTCCATCCAGATGCCCTCGGCGTCCTCGATGATCATGGTCTCCAGCCCGTCTATATCCTTGATCACCACAGCATACTCGTTCGGGACGATAATATCCCGGTCGACTTCCCACTTGCGGATCACCTCTCCCGTGGTGGCGTCACGCAGGGCATTGTTCTCATAATACATCTTGGTCCGCTGACCCATGCCAAACACAAAAAACCTCTGGTTGTAGATGTCCTTGGCTTCCGGCAGCAGTTTTTTCAACTCATCGCGCTGCTTGCGGTAATCACTCAGCTTGTTGCTCATATCGCGGAACACCGTGGGACGGCTGGCGCCGAACAGAGCGCCGATATCAAGCAGCGATACAGTTGCCACAAACAATGCCAGAAACAAATTCAGACGGCGGTTGTTCATAGATCCCTCCTGGTTGGGTATATAGAACCATGAGACAAAGAAGTCAACCTGGTTTATTCATTCGTGAATTGTTCTCTCATTCAATGGCTGGCCGGCTCCTGTTTTTCAGCCGCTTCCTCCACCGCGCTCCAGACCCGCAGCAGGTTGCCGCCCCAGATCTTTTCCATCTGTTCCAGAGTATAGCCGCGGCGGATGAGTTCCTCGGTTATGTTTACGTAGTCCGAGGCGCTGGCAAGGCCCTCGACTCCCGCTCCGCCGTCGAAATCCGTACCCACCCCCACATGGTCGATGCCAGCCACCTGCACCACATGGTCGATATGGTCCACGTAATCGGCCACCGTGGGACGGCCGAAACGCCGCGTAATCCTGTCAATCGCCTCTCCGGCGGCTGCGGTCAGGCTGTCATAAGCGGCGCGGTCCTCGCGCAGAAGACGGAACATATTCCTGACCGCGCCGGGGCCTCCCAGGCTGCGATACAGAGAATCCGCCGCGGCGCGCTGCGCTCGCGGGAATTTTACATATGCGCCCACGGCATTTATCTGCACGACTCCCCCGTTGTCCCGCAACGCCATAATCTGCTCGTCGCTAAGGTTGCGCGCCAGCGAACTCAGCGCCCGGCAGGAGCTGTGAGAAACGATCACCGGGGCGCGGCTGAGACGAAGGACATCGTAAAAAGTGCTGTCAGACACATGCGCCAGGTCGATCATCATCCCCAGCCGGTTCATCTCGCGGACCATTTTCTCTCCCAGCGGGCTGAGTCCTTTCCAGCGCGGCTCGGCCTGGCTCTCGGAGTAGTATATCTCGGCATACAGGACAAAGCGAAGCACCTTGATCCCTGCCGCATTCAGCGTGTCGCCGCCCTCAAAGACACTGCCGCCCCACAGTCTGTTGGCCGAATCACAGATCTGATTATGGCCGACATGCGAGAGCGTAACATATCTGACGCCCAGGTCGTAGAATTTCTTCAGATTACCTGTATCCTCACCCAGCGGATAGCCGTTTTCCAGTCCGATCGCCACCACTCTCCGGCCCGAGGCAGCTATTTGTACGAGATCGACAGGCGACAGGGCCAGACCCACCCGGTCCGGGTGCATCTCCAGAGCCAGGCGGCGTATCGCCTCCACCTGTCCGAGCGCGGCTGTCTCCGCCTGCCTGTAACCTTCCGCGGTCAAGGGGCCCTGGCCGGTGTAGCTGGCCAGGAAAACCGCTTTCAAACCGCCCTCGGCCATTTTCACCAAGTCCACCTGAAGGCCCTTGCAGCGTTCTCCGGGATCGAGCTTATCCGTGGCATACCCCGGCGGTATATCGACATGCGAATCGACAGTCAGCATTACCTCCATCAGCTCCGGGGCGCGGCAGGGGCATTCATTCGCGACGGAAAGCGCTCCCGGCCAGAGGCTCAATACGAATACAGCGGTGATCAGGCTTGATACGCTGGATTTCATTTTTCAAATCACTTTCGTTTTACTATGGTTCATCATCAGGCGGCGCATAAAGATAGCATATCCAGCAACAGCGACCAACCTTTTCATACCTTCAGCTTCAACGCGCCTTGACGCTCCGGGCCAGCGGGAAGCGCCCTCCCGCGGCGCGCCCGCGCTCGAAAGCCCCCATGTCCGGCGCCGAACCGGTATAGCCTTCGTTGATATTCGGCAGCGCCATACCCTTGTCCAGGCAGGGGCTGTCAGGACTCAGGCTGAAATCTCCCGCCGCTGAATCGGTAAACCGCGGATCGGCCTGCAAGCCGTGTTTCTCCCAGCCGAACTGCTTTGTCACCTGCTCCAGGCGCGGGTAGTCCCGGTTGTCGATAAAAAACAGACGTTTCTCTTTCGTGCCGGAATAGCCGATGCTCCAGTCCAGGTCCGTGCTGTACCAGCAGTTGTAGTCTATATCACAGGTGGGCAGCGGGGCGCGGCGCAGACGGAACGCCCACGCGTTGGCATGGAATATATTATTCCGGTAGAACTGTGTCTGGAATGGATTGCCTATGTCCATCCCATTGTGCCGCCATGAACCGCTGTAGAAAGTGTTATGAATTATGTAGCACCAGCCCGGCTCGTCTCCGCTGTACTTGATGTCCTTTATTTTCAGGTCCCGCACCAGATTGAACATCACGTAAGCCGGACCGACCTGTATCGGAGCGAGCGAGATGCCGGCGAAAAGGTCATAGCAGACATTGTTCCAGGTCCTGAAATTGATACAGGGTCCCTCCGGCTCCATTATATCGTCGCGCAACGAGAATATCTCGTTGTCGTAGACATCCCAGTCGCAGTTATAGGCCTCGTCGTCCAGCCTGTCCCAGTATGAGGGCGCCAGGCCATCGAACAGCCCGTGCATGCGGCAGCCGCGCACCACGTTGCCCCGTCCTCCGGTGGACATAACTCCACCGCCCTCCTCCTCATGACCCTTGGTCATAGACCAGGGCCAGGCGGGAAGAGAGGTGTCCCACAGTTCGCAATTCTCTATCAGGTTGTCAGCCGCTTCAGACCCGCTCAACAGCACCTGACTCTGCATGCCATGGATTGAGCAATCCCGCACCACGCAGCGCGCCGAGCGGTCCAGGCGCACCCCGCTTCCCGAGCCGGAAAGCCCGTAATCACGAATCTCGAATCCCTCGACCAGCACCTGAGAGGCTTTTTCGAGGTGAAAACCGCTTTCCAGACGGGCTATCTGTATTGAAAGCCGGTTGGGGTCCGCGCCGGAACTCAGCCGGAGGTGCAGTACGCCGGACTCATCCTGATACCAGCCACCCGGCGCTCCGCAGATGAAGTCTGCGAACTCCTCGCGGGTAAGGTAATGGTACAGGCGCTGGCCCTCCGCTCCCACATAACCCGGCTTCCAGTCCAGTGCGGCGTTGAATGTTCCATCTCCAGCCGCCTTCCAGCGGCCCGCGCCATCCGGAGCATCGTATTTGCTGTCCGCTCCGGAGAGGACCACTCCGGCTCCCTCGGCCCGGAAAACCAGATACGCGCCGCCCTTGCTCTGCGCGGTCACGTGAACGCTCTCGCGGTAGAGGCCCGGCAGGACGTGCACGATGTCGCCGGCCACTGCTTGAGCCGCCGCCCGCCCGATACTGCGCAACGGGGCCTCGCGCGTTCCCTTGCTCTCATCGCTGCCCGTGTTCGAGACATACCAGTGACGGCCCACGCCGGAAGGAAACTCGAACGCGCGGGTGGCGGTTGTCCCGGCGACAATCTGAGCGGCGGGATTGTCCGGGTCTGTCAGTGTCACCCGCACCTCATACTGACGGCCCGGAGTGAGGAAAAATATGCTCCCGGCAAACCGGTTGCCGCGTATGCGGGCCGGAGGCAGGGCCTCGCGCCAGGCGGCGGAGCCTTTCTCCCGGTAGCTCAGGGCCGCAACGGCATCGGTGTCCCCGTCACCGGTGTAGTCCAGGCGCACGCCGATACATTCGAACGTTGGATACAGCTCCAGCCTGCCGGCAGTCACAGCGTTGTCCGCGGCCATCAACTGCGCCACCCATATCAGCGCCAAAACCAGCGCCCCGGTTATTCTTTTACCTGAGGACATATCTTTCCCTTTCCCTGAAAAATTTCTGCTCCGTGAGCACATCCGCTAATCTTGCTTTAACGACTCACCTGAATAAGTTATCCGCAGGCAATTCCGTCTCGCAGTAAACCAGCCATCAAGCACAAAGACTCAGCGCTGTCTCAACCCTGCCTCGGCCATCATCCTGGCGGTCTCGCGGTATGCATCTCGCACCCATTCGACAATCCGGTCCGGCTGGGGACAGAACTCCAGTTCGATGCTCAGCACCCCCGGCATATCCAGGGCCGCCAGTTCACGCAGCCAGGGCGCGAAATCGATCACTCCCTTGCCGGGAGGCAGGTCGCCGTGCACCTTGCCGTCGCAATCCGAAAAATGCACGTGATGCGCCAGCCCCTTGAGTTTACGAAGCTCGGACGGCTGCGCCCCGGACAGCACAACATGGCTCACGTCGATATTGGCGAACACCGCCGGATGGCCCACTTCGCGGATGAACGCGGCCATGAGGTCAACTGTGTTTACGATTGACATGCTGAACGGCTCCAGCTCGATCACTATCTCCAGGCCGTTTTCCCGAGCATAGTCACCGGCCTCGCGCACCGCCTCCACGGCCCAGCCCCATTGCACCGAGGGCGGGATCACCTCTTTCTGCCAGATGTATTCGCCCAGCACCAGAAGAAGGTTCCGCGCGCCGATATCATGGGCCAGATCGAGGTGCGCTTTCACCCTGTCCAGATGGAAACGCCGCACCGGATCGCTGAAATCGGCGATGCCCAGGGCGCAGCAGGTGACCGAGATTATGGGCAGGCTGTTGGCCCGGCACTCGCGCACTATCATTTCCTTTTCCGCCGCGGAAATGCCCCAGGCCTCGGTCTGGATGTCCACCGTGTCGAAGCCGATCTCGCGAATGTGGCGGATGCCGGTGGCGAAATCGACTCCCACCTGCGCGAACGCGCTGTTGATAATCCCGAGCTGCATTTTTATTTCTCCTTCAAATATTCTGCGGGTGATACTGCGGCGTGACGGCGCGAGGACTCGTAGGCCGCCTCGACCAGGGCCAGGGTGGCCAGGTTGTCGCGCCCGGATATCGGCGGCTCCGTTCCGTTTTCGAGGGCGATCAGAAGGTCGGCCATCGGTCCGGCGAAAGAGTCCGGGAACCAGACCTCGTCCCAGCGCGGGCTGCGCCACGCGCCTCCGTCCTCAACCGTGGTCCAGTCCAGTGTGCTGGGCGTGCGGGCCGGATAGCGCGGCCAGCCGATCGTGCCGCGCGCCATGCCCCGCGTGCCCTCCACCCGCCAGCGGATATAGATATCCCCGGCCGCTCCCTCGCGTGATGGCCCGGTCCAGACATCATCCCAGGCCGCGGCGCGCAATCCGCTGCCATCATATTCCAGCACGTAGAGCACTATCCCGTCGCTGTGAGCGAACTTCGTGCGCGGGTCCGGGCGCGCGCTGGCGAACACCCTGTCCGGGTCGCCAAACCAGTAGCGGAACGTGTCCAGGTGATGGATCGACATGATCCTCAGGGTGCACCAGCCCTGACGCTCCTGCCAGGGCATCCAGTGCGGTATGGCCCGCATCTCGATCGTAGCCAGCACCGGCTCTCCCAGTTTTCCCCGGCTCAGAAGGTCCTGACAGGCCCGCACTGACTGATCGAAACGCATGTTCTGATTGACCGCCAGCGTGATTCCTTCCTCGCGGCAGAGGTCCACTATCCGCCGGGCCTCAGCCATGTTCGCTCCCAGAGGCTTCTGAGCCAGTATCCCCCGGATATGCCCGGCGTGAAGCACCGCGCGCTCGACAACGGAAAGGGTGACATCCGGCGGCACGGCGATGTCCAGAACCTGTATTTCCTCGTCCTGCAGAAGGCCATCCAGCGAATCATACGTCCTGGGGATCGCGTGACGGGCGGCGGCCTTTTCCCTTGCCGCGCGGTCCGGATCGAAAATCGCCACCGGATTGAAACCGGCGTTGCGGTACGAGACCAGATGGCAGTCGGTCATGATGAAACCCGCGCCCACGCAACCGATAGGGGCGCCGCGTTCGACGGGCATGTCGGGACGGTACCTGAGGTCGTGACTCACCGTTCCTCCGGGATCAGTTGTTATGTCTATTCAGTTATTATTCGTCAGCCGCCATGAATTCCAGCACCTTGCGCGCCTCTAACATGTGCCCGTGAGGATTCATATGGATCATGTCACGCGCGAAAATTTCCTCCGGGGCCGATCCGGCTATCAACTGGCCCTCGCCGATCCAGCCCGCGCCCAGCCTGGCGGGAAGAAGACGGAGGCTGTCGCAGATGGCGTCGAATGTCTCGAGGTCCGCGCCCTGATGTTCCGGGCTGCGCGGCGGCTCCATGAACACCACCCGGCAGCCGATTGCATTAAGTCTTTTATTCATCTCGGTGAAATTGAGCATGAACTGATTCGGGCTGACTTTCGGCTCCGGATTGCCCCAGTGGCGGCTGTCGTTGCCGCCCAAGCTGATGAATACAATCTGTGGATTTTTGGCGATGATATCCGTATCCATCCGCGCCAGGGCCTCGCCGGAGTCATCCCCGCCCTTGCCCGCGTTTATCACCTCGGCCTCCGGTTTCACCACTTTAAGCACGGCACGCACTATTTCCGGGAACGGCGCGACTGTGGACCAGTGAATCCGGTCCATGTGCGAGTCCCCCAGGAAACCGATCCTGATCCAGGGTATATTCTCCAGCTTCGGGCGGAGCGGCTCGAACCAGGGATCGGCTATCAGTCGCGCCGCCAGGCTGTCGGCGGTCTCCTGCCCGCTGAATTTCCGGCCCCAGCTATCCAGCTTGACCAGGGGCATGACGAAATCCTCCGGTGTTTTGGCATAGGGAACCTCGCCCACCGCCGCGGCGGCCTGCGCAGCCAGGGCCTCGATCCCCTGGATTCCGCCAGCGTCCAGGCCCAGGTCGCGGAAAGTCATCGGGCAGCCCAGGGCCACGACAAACGGCATCAGGTCCTGCAGCACCGTCCCGTCCCGGTCTATCTCCATGCACATCTGGAACGCGGCCAGATAACCGTCCAGCAGCTGCGGGTTCTTTTTCACCCCTGTACCGATCAACCTGGCCAGCACGGCGGCCGGATCATCCTGGCGCGTTTCGACTTTAATCCTCGCCATCGCGGCGGCAAAAGACTCCAGGGCCGCGGCGCTTTCACCGCCGCCTGTCGCCGCGTACTGGCTCACATTTTCGGGACTCGATTTTATCGCCGCGAGGAACAGGCTCTCAGCCTGGGCCTCTTCAACGGACAGGGCCGCTTTTTCCGCCATGGCCTTCTGTTCCATCCGTACAGCAGCCAGCGCTGCCGAGGCCAGCTCCTGCGCGCGGTCTTTCTTCGCGCCGCCGCAGGATGCGCACAATACGGCGCTCAGAGTCAACATAACGAAAGGTCTAAGCATTCTCAGAGGTCTCCTTTTCAACGCTTATCCGTCGCAAAAGTAAAGCGTTCAGTTACCCGAGGCCAGATATTCGAGCACCTGGCGGGCCAGAAGAAGATGAGCCTCGGGACTGTAATGTATCATATCCGGGGCGAACATGCGCCGCGGCTCATGCTGTGAGAAAATCCCGGCCAAGTCCAGCCATTCCGCGCCCAGACTGTCGCGCGCTGCGGCCAGACCGGCGTTCATCTGCACGAGGGTGGCTTGCTCCGCCTCGTTGGCGCTTGGAATGAGCGGGTAGCTCATCAGCACGACCCGGCAGCCGACAGCCTTGAGACGGGTGGCGATCTCGGAGACATTCCGCCGGAACTGCTCCGGGCTGACCGTGGAATGGTCACGGCCCCAGAACATGCAGTCGTTGCCGCCGAACAGAACGAAACAGATATTAGGGGACTTGTCCAGCACATCCGCCTGGATACGGGCCAGTCCCTCGCGGGAGTCATTCCCGCCGATCCCGGCGTTGACCACCCTTATCGCCGGGTTGACCGAATCGAAAACCGCCTGGATCACGTTGGGGTAGTGAGCGGGGGAGGACCAGTGACGGTTGTCGGTCTGGGAGTCGCCGAAAAACGCGATTGTCGCCGGGGGCAGCGCGGCCAGCGACGGGCGCAGGCTGTCGAACCCCGGCCCGGCCATAACCATCGCGGCCAGGTCTCCGGCGTTTTTCTGACCGCTGAAACGTGAGCCGACATCATCCAGCCGGCGCATGGCGATGAAAAAGTCGAACGCGGTCACGCCAAACGTGGCCTTTGGCCCGCGAGCGGCCATAGCCTCCGCCAGCGCCATCAGCCGAAGAGTGTCGCTCCCGGCAAGCCCGAGGTCGCGATAGGTGACCGGGATGCCCGCCGCCTGCAGCAGGTCTATGGGACGCAGACGGGTGGAAATCTCCCGCGCCTCGTCCATGTTCTGCATCAGCACGGCGGCATAGCCCTCGAGCAGCGGCCGGGCCGCGTCAGTCACTTCCGGGGCGTCGCGCAGCACCTCGATCACCACGGCGGCCGGATCGGCAGCCAACTGCTCCGGTCCCTTGCCGCCGGTCAGGGCGAGCAGGGAATCGATCTGCGCCAGGCATTCTCCCGACCCGCTGTCGACCCAGGCACGCAGGCAGCCTCCGCCAGTCCGCTCCAGCCGTGTCAGAAGGCTGTCCGCCAGAAGGGCGCCGCCCTCCAAAGCTGCGCCCTCCATGGCGGCCTTCATCTCATGGCGCGTCACTGTCAGGACCGCCCGGCCCAGTTCCCGCGCCCGGTCCCGCTTATCTGCTTTCGCCCCGCCGCAGGCGCAGACCAGGACAAGCACGCTCAGCAAATACCCTCTGATACTCATCGAATCAGTCCTCTCAGGCGCAAGTTGAAAAGTGCGAGACGCCAGACCTTATTTTTCAATCAATATATCTAACAACGCGGCCCTCGCCCGGTCGTAATCTTCTCCACGCTCGGACCAGGGGACCGCCTCTTCCATTTTAACTTCATTCAGTCCACGCGGTACAGCTTTGCGGATTATTTCCAGCACTTTTTGCCGCCCGGCCTTCCGCTCGGCCAGCCACATGATTTCGTAATCCTGCTGGCCGCGGCGGATGTTTTTCAGCTTGATCGAACCGAGCAGGCGGCTGACTCCGCGGTCCTCCTCCGGATACCAGGGCATGCGTCCGGGGTAGAACAGCACTCCCGCGCCGTTGCCGAACTCCTCGCCCCAGTTGATGAACGTGATCGGGTCGTTGAACACGCGCTGGTGAAGGCGGCTTTTCGGCCCCTGGTGATTATGCTGCCAGTGCGTTCCCTCCCAGAGGAACCAGGTGCTCACCCCGTAAATATACTTCACCCAGGCGTTGACCCGGAAATCGACCGCCTCGGCCTCCAGTATCTCGGCCCCGTAGCGCGGACGCGCCCCGTTGTAGAACCAGTGGTCCCCTCCGCGCGCTTTCAGTTTCGGCAGCATCTCCAGGTCCACGCCGTGATAGCCGGCCCAGTAATCGATGTCGCGGTCCAGCTCCGGTGTGTACTCACGCGTGGTGAACACCGGCAGGCGTTTGCCCGGTCCAGGATTGCCGTGTATCCACTCCGAGCGTTCTTTCATCCAGGGGAACTGCACCGGCCCCGGCTCATCGATCACGTACCAGAAAAACTGCACTCCGGGGGCGTTTTTTTCAAACCAGTTCACCCACCTGTCGCTCTCGGCGCGGGCCTTTTCACGTGTAGCAAAAGCGCTGCCGGTCAAGCCGCCGTACATCCCGACCGGGAACAGCTTCTCGCCCGCGCCCTGTCCCGGCCCCTCGTAGCCAGTGGCGCTGGTGTAGCCGCTGCCGTCAAGCCAGGGCCTGTAGCGGGCCATCATCGCCTCGTCGAACGGGCGGCTGTTGGCCTCGAAACCGCCGGTGCAGTCGATACGGTGACGGTGGGACTCAAATTTCAGCATCCGCTCGGCCTGCCTGTCATCCAGGCCAAGGTACTCCGCCACGGTCTTTGCGCTCGCGAACAGCCAGGTGTTGCTGTGGTTTTCATCCGGCAGCGCCAGCGGCAGAAGAGTCAGGCGCAGCGGGCAGGACCAGACCTCTTTCCCGCCTGACAGCACGCGCACTCTGCCCTCGTAAACTCCGGCAGGGCAGGAGCGGTCCCGCGGCAGGTGGAGATCCACCCAGAAACCCTGGTTCTGGAGCGACGGGCGCGGGATTATTTCCAGGGTCTCCTGGCTGCGGATAACCTCCCCGCGCGTGGGCGGGATGTCCAGCGGGAAACCGCCGCGTCCGGGAGTGGCGTCCGGCGGAACGAGCGGGTCGGGTATCCAGCCGGTCATGCGTTTCGGGGCTGAGGCGGTGCAACTGTCCGTGCCGTAGAACCAGAGCGGCTTTGTCGGCCGGCGCACCTGGATATAGTGCTGGCTTAAAATTTCGATATAGCCCTGCGGACCGTAAGGAATCGCCGCAGCTCCGCCGATTGCCCGCCCCGAGGAGCGCTCCACCGGCGGATCGACCGCCACCTCCACCGCCGGGGCGCCCAGGCTGTCCGCCTCCACTATCACCTGAAAAGCCAGGACCTCGTTGTAGAGTCCGCGAAGCTCTATCGCCAGTCCGTCCCAGGTCAGGTTGCCCTGACGGCCCGGATGACCGCTCTCATAGCGGTAGACCTTCTCGCCGTCTCCCACGGCCCAGACTCCGGTTACGGCCGCGCGGCCCGACACGGCGGCAGAAAGAAGACCAAGCATTATATAAAAAATTATATATCGCTTATTCATGGCTCGCAGCCTCAATCCAGAAGGTCGATGAGTTTGAGCCTGGCGGCATCGTAGGCATCTCCGTGTTCAGACCAGCTCACCGGGTCTTTCATGTCCGCTTCAAGGGATTTCGGAACTACCGCCTTCACTATATCAAGCACCTTGTCCCGGCCAACCTTCTGCGCCGCCAGCCACATCAACTCGTAATCCTGCTGGCCGCGGCGCATGTTTTTCAGGCGGATGGAGCCCAGGATGCGGTTCACGCCCAGGTCCTCCTCCTCGTAGAACGGGTTGCGGCCGGGATAGAAAACTATGCCGTCGCCGTTGGCCCAACTGTCGCCGCCGCTCATGAATGTAAGCGGCTCGGTGAAAACCCTCTGATGAAGGTGACCTTTGGGTCCCTGCATGTTGTGGTCCCAGGTGGTGCCCTCCCAGAGGAACCAGGTGTTTACTCCATGTATGTACTTGACCCAGGCGTTGACCCGGAAATCGACCGCGTCCGCCTCGGTGATCACCGCGCCGTAGCGTGGCCGCGCCCCATTGTAGAACCAGTGTTCCTTGCCCTGCTTTTTCAGCTCGGGCATCTTCGCCAGGTCCACACCGTTGTGTCCGGCCCAGATGTCGATGGCCTTGTCCAGCTCCGGGGTGTAGCTGCGCGTGGTGAAAACAGGAAGACGCTTGCCCGGACCAGGGTTCTCGTGCACCCAGGCGGCGCGCTCCGATATCCAGGGGAACTGCACAGGGCCTGGTTCATCGATCATATACCAGAAATATGTCACTCCGGGCGCATTCTTCTCGAACCAGCCGACCCATTTGTCGCTCTCCGCGCGGGCCTCTTCGCGGCTGTCGAAAACCCGGCCGGTTATCGAGCCGTAGATGCCCACGGTGAACAGTTTCTCGCCCTGACCCTGTCCCGGCCCCCAGTAGCCGTTGGCCGGAGTGAACGCGCTCCCGTCCAGCCAGGGCTTGTACCCGGCCATGATCTTCTCGTCGAACGGGGAGCGATGGGCATCGGAGCAGCCCACCAGGTCTATGCGGTGACGGTGGCATTCAAATTTTAGCATACGCTCCACCAGTGAATCCGGCAGACCCGGAAAATATGAGGCCGCCACCTGCGTGCTGCCGTAGAGCCAGATATTTGAATGGTTCTCATCCGGAAGGAAATGCGGCCGCAGGCTTATGGTCAACGGGATGAGCGCCACCTCGCGCCCGGCCTCGCGCACCCGGATGCGGCTCTCATACTCGCCGGCAGGCCAGGACTTGTCGCGCGGCAGATAGAGGTCCACCCAGAACCCCTGGTTCTGGACTTTGGGGGTGGGGATGATCTCCAGCGTCTCCTGGCGGCGGTTTACCTCGGTCCGCGCGCGGGGTATGTCGACCGGAAAGCCGCCCTGGCCGGCGCGGGCATCCGGCGTGATCAGCGCGTCCGGTATCCAGCCGGTCATCTTTTTCGGGGCCGAGGCCTCCGAGCCATAGAACCACAGGGGTTTTGTCGGACGGCGCACGCGGATGTAATGCTGGCTGAACACCTCTATTGAACCACCCGGGCCGTATTGCAGACCTGCCGAGCCGATTGCCTTCCCGCTCGACAGGTTGACCGGCGGGTCTATGCTGATATCCACAGCCCGCGCGCCGAAACTGTCGGCCTCCACGATGACCTGGAACGCCAGCACCTCGTTGTACAGCCCGGTCAGGCTGACCGCCCGCCCGTCCCAGACGCTGTTGGAGGCGCGGGCCGGGTGGTTCTCATCATACCTGAACACTTTCTCTCCGTCGCCAACCGCCCAGACCCCGGTTACCGCAGCCGAGGCCGTCCCGGCGGAAGTTACTGCAAGCAAGCAGCAAAAAATGAAGATCGATATTAAAGATTTCATATCATCCTCCGCTGTTCTGTTATAAACACAGATTCACTATCGACGGTCATACTCCCTTGCGCCAGCCTTTGTCCTCGAAACGGGCGAGCTGGAACACCAGGCCGCCATCCGGCTCCACCGGCTGGGCGCAGGCCCAGCGAACCGGGCGGCGCACGCCGCGGGTCTCGATCTCGGCGCGCACTTTCAGCTTCTGGCCCTCGTATCCCTGGGGCAGGATGAAATTGGCCTGACGGAGCTTGCCCGCCCGGGGGTGCGACGGGTCCAGGCTCCCGCCGATTTTCAGTTTCCCGTCCATGCTCTCCACGTACACCCGGAGCGCGCCCGGTACGCCCGCGACGCCGTCATTCGCGAAAGCGATCACAACCTCGCTCGTCCCATAGCGCTTGCGCTGCCAGACCCAGGATGGACGGACCCGGTAACCCATACGCTGCTGCAGCGCGGCGAAACCATCCGGGTATTTCTCATTGTAGGTCTTCAGGTTGTCCGCCTCGGTCCAGAGAGACCAGTAACCCGCACCCAGGTCCAGCACGTGCTGGCAGGCGACTTCCATGCGGTTCACCCCGGCCTCGTCCACCGAAAGACGGTTAATGTCGTATGTGCGGTCGTTACCCTGCTCCATCACCACGGCCAGCCAGGGCGGACGGTTGGCCAGGCACTCCACCTGGAGCGGCTCCTCGATCAGGTCGATCGAGTCGGAGCGCAGCCAGCAGCCCGCGCGCATCGAGTGATCCAGCACCTCGCGGTTGCCTGTCTTGCTTATATCCGGCTGGGTGTTGACCGCCAGCGGAAGGTGTTTCCATGTGTCAAACTGGAAATGCGCCATTTCCAGCATGGTCCGCTCGGCGGTCAGGTAGTCCGGGAACGGGTTGGGCTGATCGCCGGTGTGGCCCTCGCCCCAGAACCCGTACATCATCAGGTCCATGAACTCCATCAGGGGGTGGTTGTCGAACTCGGCGGCCAGAAGCTCGTTCAACTCGCGGAAAGCTTTCCGGAATGCCGGGTGGTCATAGCGCGGCTCGCGGCAGTCGAAGCCCCAGCGGTCCTTGCCGCCAATGTTGACTATCGGGACATCTTTCTGCAGGAAATCGGGCAGGGCCAGCTTCTCCGGCTGGATGTTGGGACTGGAAAGCTGGATGCGGAAACCGACACGAAGCCCGTATTGTCTGGCCGCATCCAGGGTCAGTTTCCAGACCGGTGAAAAATCCAGCCGTCCGGGCCGGGTCTGGATGTCGCGCCAGTCGCAACGGATATAAAGCACGTCCATGAACGGGAGCGTGGCCAGCTTCTCGACATGCTGCTCCAGAGTCTCCTCGCCCCGGCGGGCCTTCAGCGAGGGACCGCCTTCTTCCCATGTGTATCCGGTCAGGCCGAGTCCGAAATTGCGCACCCGTCCCTTTGCCGGAGTGGTGTAGCCGATATAGCGCCAGCCCTCGTCCTGGTCGATCGAGAACGGTCCCTGGTTAAGACGGCCGGTGATCGCAGGCTCCGGCCCGAAATCGTAGCCGTCCCAGCGGTGATCCGTTACATCGGCTTTAACTTTCGTTCCAGCCAATCCGGCCGCCGCCGCCCCCAGGCCCGCCGCTTTCAGAAACTCTCTCCGTCCGAGCATCTTAAATTCTCCAGCATATGGTTTCAGGCTTTATCCGGCAGAAGCCGGTGACTGTTCCATTTATTCCACGTAAGCCCCTAAAGGAAGTATATAATGCACCGGCCAGTCCTCCGCCCCGCTTTCCACGAGCTGCGGCCAGGCCAGCGGCGCGGCGTCCGGTGAGCGGCTGTATTCCAGTCCGGGGAGGACCTCCGCGGCCGAGCTTGCCAGACGGTCAGCCTTCCCGGCTCCACGAATCTGCAGGTTCTTCACTCCCAGAGCTTCGCGGGCGAATTTTGACACTATCTCCACATCCTCGATCATCTGCAGGAAATACGGCCGCCCGGAAAGCAGCGAGTTGGCGACGTAATTGATCAGGACCCCTGACAGCGGACTGAAATACTGCTGTTCCAACGGCACTCCGGCCAGACGAGGATCATCCACGCTGGTCACCTGGTAATCCAGACGGTTCTCGCCCAGGGCGCGGAAATCGAAGCTCAATATGTCTGTCCCCTTGTCCAGGCCGCGGCTCAAGGCCTGCCATTCAGTGTTCTTGACCTTGCCGTCCAGGCTGAACCAGAGCATTGTCACGGCGCCCGGCTTTTCCGCATGGAAATGCAGCACCGGAATCTGCAATCCGCCGCTGTGCGTGAGGATATACTTGTCCACCAGTCTGTCGCCCAGCCTGGCGCTGCCGCATTTTTCCCAGAGGATTGCCTGCTCCGGTCTGCCGCCATCATCCTTGCGCACGGACCATTTGCTGATGCCGGGGTTCCAGGCGCCCTGGTAGAGGCTCATAAGACTTGTTTTATTTTCTTCCCGGCGCTGCCGCCAGTACTGCCGCAGGCTTTCGAAAAACGAGACGCCGTCCGGATATTCCAGCCGCACCTGTCCGCTCTCCGTGCACCAGAGGTCGCGCTCGGGCAGCGCCTGGACCGAGTCGAGGCTCCAGCGCGGCGGCAAGCCGTTGTGGATGTCCAGGAAAGCGAAGGAGTTCTCCTGGTTCTTAAGTGAGTATCCGTGCGGGTGGTAGCCCTCGTTGAGAAGGATATCCTGGGCGCGGCCGTAAAGCCTCCAGAGAGGTTCCGCCTGACGGAAAGCCATGCGGCCGCCCTCTATCGGGAAGAAATCGAGCAGGGCCAGGTTTACGGCCAGCGGACGGGGCCAGACCAGAGCCAGAAGGCCCGCGTGATCGATACCCCTGGAGACCATGCCGTAAAGGTCCTGTTCCGGGTCATCGTCCGGATCGGCATAGATACGGTTGGCCATGCGCATGGGCAGGCTGCTGATATAACAGGATGGTATCACCACCCGGTTGCGCTGGTCCAGCGCCCCGAGGAATGCGCTCTGGAACCCGCCGCCGCTGTTTCCGGTGACCGAAATCCTCGCCGGATCGACCTCCGGCCGGGTGAGAAGATAGTCGTGCGCCCGGATGCCGTCCCACACCTCCCAGCGCGCCAGGTTCGTTCCGGCCAGATAAGCCAGGTTTCCCATTATCGCATGCTCGCCGCAGACACGGTTGTAACGGCTGTCGCCCTTGGACGCGTCCCAGCACTGGCTGCGCTCGCCCTGACCGACCGGGTCCCAGGTCAGAACCACGTAGCCGCGGCGGGCAAGACGGCCGCAAATCTGCTGGTACCCGGGATGCCCCTTGCCGTTAAACGAGTGCCCGCAGGTGAGCAGCACCGCCGGGGCCAGTGCGGCAAGCCCGTCCGGTATGTAGATATTGGCGGTCACATGAAAACCGGGCAGGCTTTCGAAAATCACTTTCTCCACCCGATAGCCCGAAGCCCTGACAGTCCCGGTGACTTTTGCATTGAGCGGGGTCTTCTCCGCGGGCAATCCTCCCAGGACGGCGAGTAATTTCTCCCGGAGTTCATTCTGGAGTTGCAGCACATCGGCTGCCGAGCCGACAGATTCAAGCCGGGCCACGCGCGCCTTGTCCTGACGCCAGGCCATGTCGAGCTGATAACGCAGATAAGGCGTCACCCGCATCCCAGGATCGTACCGGCGCTCATACACACGGAAATCAGCCGTGGACGGGTTCTGCGCCGCCGCCGAACATACCGCTGCCAGTAGCAAGACTGCTGTAATGGCTGACAATCGCATTGTATTTGCCTCCTGCCGGAAGATCGAATCTGGTTCGGGATACAGGGAGAAACGGCTGGACGACTGGAGGATAATCCGCCGGCTCTCATCTGGACAGGGACAGCGCGGTTACGGAATACCCCCCTGGAATTAGTTTTATTTATGGATTTTCTAACCGGAACTGCCTGATTTTTCAAAAGCTTTCCCGGAAAGGCTGAAAGGCTGGCAAGATGAAATATTTTAAGGAATACGCCGTGGCGTCAACAGAACTTATTATACATGAGGTAGTTTTCTTATGCAACCAAATTTGTCGGTCCGGGTTTCCGGAAAGAAAAGCTCCCGCCCCCATGGAAACCGGGGCCGGGAGCTTTGATCGGATTTTTCCGGAGCAACCCGCCCGTCAAACAGGATCAGGCCAGGCGGTAGCTGCGGAATATATCGTGCAGCACCAAGGCCTGTGCTCCGCGCAATGTCGGGTTTGGCATATGGCTTGGCAGTATCAGCAGCTCTATCGGCTTCACCCGGACATAAGTCTGGCGTTCCACCTGACGTATAAGCTCGGGGCCGCAGATATCCCAGACTTTCACCATCCGCCCGGAAACAAGGAACTTCTCCGGACCCAGTCCGCAGTTGATGTTGGCTATGCCCACTCCAAGATAGCGCGCGGTTTCCTGCAGCGCCCGGACCGCGTACTTGTCGCCCTGCCGGGCCAGTTCAATCACTTTTTCCATCTGCGCTTCAATCTCGTGCACCTGCCCGGTCCAGGATTTGCCGCTGTATTCGCCGTAGCGTTTCACCGCGCCCAGGTCGGAGGCATTATCTTCCCAGGTGTTGTCCTGGTTGATCTCCTCCCACCGTCCGTCCATCTTGATCAGCGACTGCCCGAAATGCCCGTCCAGGCTGTATGCGCCATGATATACCGAGTGGTCGATCACCAGTCCGACACCGATTCCCTCGCAGACATGGATGAAAACGAAACTTGACGCGTCCTGGGCCTCCGGGGCGAACCAGAGCGCGCCCAAAGCCGCCGCCTTGCCATCGTTATCCGCGAACACCGGGCACTTCACATGCTCAGCCACCAGTTTCCTGACCGGAAGGTTCTGCCAGTGATGGGTCCGGTCCAGATAGATGAGCGCATCCTTGTGACTGGCCATCGATGGCGCCGACACTCCCACGCCCGCCAGCGGAATGCCCACCTCCTCTGACATCCGGGCAATGACGCTCCCCAGTTCGGAGAAAAACTCCTCTCCGCGGTTATTGCCCTGACTTGTCGGCAACTCTTTGTACTGCAAAATGTTACACCCAAGATCACAGATCGCCACCATGGTCTTGACATGCCGGACATCAATTACTCCGATGGCCCGGCTTTTTTCCTTGAGCCTCAGTATTATCGGCTTGCGCCCGATCGAGCTTTCGCCGAAACTGTCCTCGTACACCAGGTCTTCCGAGATCAGGTCGTTAACTATGCTCGAAATCGTGGATTTTTTAAGTCCCGTAATCTTGGATATCTCCACCCGTGATATCGGGGCCTTTTCACGGATAATGTTAAGAACATTGGCGCGGTTTATGAGCCGCATGATCTTGTGGTCAGCGGGAACTACGTTGCGGAAATCGAATCTCATAGACCATGACTCCGGTAAAATGCAGGTGCGAGGGCAGGGTGATGAATCACCGGAGGCCTGCGCGACGCGGTCAGGGGAAGAGCTTTATTACGACTGGCGGACATTTTGCCAGTATTATTGGTTTGATTGATGAACCAATATATCTTCGGATTATGTTTATAGCAATAATATTGTTACTCCGCTCATTTTCCGAGCAGTCCTATCAGACGGAGCCTTGCCTTCTCGTAGTCCTCGCCCCGTTCCGTCCAGGGCACAGCCGCTTTGTCAACAACCGTATCGAAGGCCTTCGGCACTATCGAGCGCACTATTTCCAGCACCTTGTCCCGTCCGGCTTTCTGCGCGGCCAGCCACATGATCTCGTAGTCCTGCTGCCCGCGCCGGATGTTCTTGTAGCGGATTGAAGTGAGCAACTCGTTCAATCCGCGGTCCTCATCCGGATAGAACGGCATGCGTCCGGGGTACAGCAGCACCCCGTCCCCGTTGCCGTAATCCCACCACCAGTTGATATAGGTCAGCGGATTGGAAAACACCCGCTGCTGAAGGTGCGCTTTCGGCCCGCTGGCATTGTGCCGCCAGTGCGTGCTTTCCCAGACGAACCAGGTGCTTATCCCGTAAAGGTATTTTATCCAGGCGTTCACTCTCAGGTCGGCGCACTCGCATTCCAGCATGGTGTGTCCCCAGTGCGGGCGATTGCCGTTATAGAACCAGTACTGTTTTCCAGCGGCGTGCAGCGAATCCAGTTTGCCGGTCCTGACAGCTCCGGCCCAGATGTCGATGGCGTCCTTGATTTCAGGCGTATATTCGCGTGTAAGGAACACAGGCAGCTTTTTTCCAGGTCCCGGATTGCCGTGAATCCATCCCGCGATGCGGTCGATCCAGTAAAACTGGGTCGGTCCCGGCTCATCGATGATATAGTAAAAGTACTCGACCGACGGTGCGTTCCGGCTGAACCATTCGACCCAGAGGTCGCTCTGCGTCTGCACAGACTCCCGGCTTTCGCGTCCCAGCACGTCCGATCCGTACATTCCGACAGGAAACAGTTTCTCGCCCTGTCCCTGCCCCGGCCCCTGATAACCGGCCTCCGGAGTGAACCCGCTCCCGTCCAGCCAGGGCTTGTATTCAGCCAGCATCTTCTCGTCGAAAGCTCGCCTGTGCGCGTCGGACCCGCCCACGATGTCTATGCGGTGACGGTGCGCCTGGTGCTTGAGCATACGGGTCAGCTCCACCTCCTTAAGTTCCGGGAAATATTCGCTGATATCTCCGCTGTAGACCCAGGCGTTGGAGTGGTTTTCATCCGGAAGGTAATGCGGCAGAAGGTTGATTTCCAGCGGCAGGCTCGCCGCGACCTTGCCCGCGGAAAGAACACGCACCGTCCCGCGGTACAGACCGGCAGGCCAACTTTTGTCCCGCGGGAGATACAGGTCGATCCAGAATCCCTGGTTCTGAACCAGCGGCGTGGGGACCACGGTCTCCTCATGCGCCCGTATCACCTGACGGCGGGCGCGGGGGATGTCCAGGGGCTGGCCGCCCAGTCCGGGACGGGCATAGCGCGGGATCAGGGCGTCCGGTATCCAGCCCTCCATGCGCGGGGGCAGACTGGAATCGCCCGGAGCGCCGAGCCAGTTCGTTTTCTTTTTCTGCTCGGTCTGCTGCTGAACCTGAATGTAATGCTCGGCCAGGACCTCGAAGCTTCCGCCGGGACCGTAATTGCCGGGCTGCTCATTCCCTATCGCCCTGCCCCCGGCATTCACCGGCGGCGTGACCTGCACCTCAACAGCCCCGGCTCCCAGGCTGTCCGTCTCCACTATCACCTGGAAATCCAGAACCTCGTTGTACAGTCCGGTCAGGCGGATCGTTTTGCCGTCCCAGACAGTGCTCCCTCCGCGGCAGGGATGATTATCCTGGAAGCGGTAGACCTTTTCCGAGCCGCCCGCCACCCAGACCCCAGTTATTCCGGCGTGCAGAAAAGAAACCTGCGGCAGCACGGCCAGCACAAACAAAGCTGCGATTGACATTCGGATGCGGCTCAAGGCAACCTCCGTGGCGGGTGCGGGTTGTTCATCAAGGCAGGGACCGCTTAAATGCATAAAAATGAAAATATAGGTAGCACCCTGAATTCGGCAAGATATTTTTCCTGTCAAGGTCATGAATTTGTTTTTTAATGAGTTATAGCATCTGACCACACTTGACTGCGACGCTGCCGTGAATATAAGTTCGTAATGCGAATTAAAGGTGATATTGTCCGGGTATGGCCGCCTTTCACCTGGAATCTGCTCAATGGAGGAACACGGGATGCGAAAGATTCTAAAGACAGGCAACCTGACGGCATTGCTTTTTATTTTGACTGTCTCGGCATCTCCCCTGGCCGGCCGCACCCTGTACCTTGCGCCGGACGGGAACGACAGCGCGCCGTACGCCCACGGAGCGGTGTTCGCCACAATCTTCCGCGCCCTGGATTCCCTTAGCGCCGGGGATACGCTGATCGTCCGCAACGGGGTCTACCGCGGCGGTCTGATCGCCTCGTTCAACGGCACTGCCGAAAAGCCCATTCTTATCCGCGGTGAAAGCCTGGACGCGGTGATCGACTCCAGCCGCAACGGTTATGACGCCATCCGCCTGGACCACTGCTCCCATGTAACCGTGGACCGGCTGACCCTCAGGCGGGCCAACCGCGCGGGACTATGCATTATCAACTGCAACCACATCACTGTCACCGGCTGCCGCATGGCCAACAACGGCAAGTGGGGCATCCTCACCGGCTGGGTCGATGATTTCCGCGCCGAGGGCAACGAATGCTACGGGGCAAAGGACGAACACGGCATCTACCACAGCAACTCCGGCGACCGCTTTGTCATCCGTGGCAACTACCTTCACGACAACGCCGCCAACGGCATCCATCTGAACGGCGACCCTGAACTGCCGGGCGACGGCGTCATGAATTATGGAGTGGTGGAGAACAACATCATCTGCCGCAACGGCGGCAGCGGCGGGGCCGGGATCAACATGACCCATGTCCACGACGTCCTGGTGCGCAACAACCTGATCTGGAACAATTACGCCGGCGGGTTTACGGTATATCAGGACGATACGGCTCCGGAACACAGTTCCCAGCGCGTGGTTATCACCGGCAACACGGTCTGGTTCAAGGCCAATGACCGCAACGTGGTCAATATCGCCCCCACAAGCAGCAAGGTCGTGGTGGCCGGGAACATCCTGTCCGCGTCCTCGAACCACGCCACTCTGGAGGTGAATTCCGACCACCTGAGCACAATTCTAAGCGACTGGAATATCCACTGGAACGCTGACACCACGGCCCTGGTCTCGATCAAGGAACGCTCGCAGAAACTATCGTCCTGGGTTCAGACCACGGGCAACGACAAGCATTCCAAAATAGCAAACCCCTTGTTCACGCGGCCCGATTCAGGCGATTTCAATCTGGCCGCCGGGTCTCCGGCCCTCGATTCCGGCGTGCCGCGGGACAGCCTGCGCGCCATGCTCACCCGTCTCGGAGGTTGCGAATGGCTGCTGGCAAGGCTGGATTCGCTGCCGTACGAGGACATCCGCGGGACATGGCGGCCAGTGGGCGCCGGGCCGGATGCCGGGGCCTACGAGATGGGGATGAGCGAGGCGCAGCGGTTCGATTTCGACGGGAACGGGATGATCGATCGGGCGGATGCCCCGGCGCTGGTCCGGATGATACGGGACGACCGCTCCAACCCGCGTTGTGATTTCAACCAGGACGGCAAGGTGGGCCTCGCCGATATCCTCGGCCTTCTCCTGGCCCTCGCCGGGCGATAACCGGCATAATCGTTCTATTGCTGGAACTGTCAGGGGGTTTTTGATGCGTTCTTCTTCCTCCCGCTGTAGCATGATAACAAGCGCTGCCGCCAGTCTGCTCTTTCTCTGTGGCGCTCTCCAGGCCAGGACGATGTACCTCTCCACCTCCGGCGATGACAGCGCCCCGGCCGCCCAGGGGGCCGAATTCCGCACCCTGGCTGTCGCTACGGCCCGCCTCGCGGCCGGTGACACCCTTATCGTGCGCGAGGGAACGTACGAGGGCGGGGTGGTCATGACCGTGCGCGGCGCTCCAAAGGCCCCTGTCCTGCTACACGGCGAAAGCCCGGACGCAGAAATCAAAGGCAGCCCATCAGGTATAGACGCATTAAGGATTCAGGACTGCTCTTACGTGATTCTTGAGCAGATTACTTTCCGCAACGCAGGCCGCGCCGGATGCGCGGTCCGCTTCTCCGACCACGTGACCGTGAGAGGCTGCCGTTTCCTGGACAATGAAAAATGGGGCCTCATAACGAGCTTCGCCGATGATTTCCATTTCGAGAACAATGAATGCGCCGGATCAAAAGTTGAGCACGGCATTTACCACGCCAACTCCGGCGACCGCTTTATTATACGGGGCAACAGGGTTCACGACAACGCGGGCAATGGAATCCACATGAACGGCGACCCGGAAATGGGCGGTGACGGAGTGCTGAATTACGGTGTGGTAGAGAGCAATATCATCTACGGTAACGGCCAGGCCGGAGGGGCGGGTATCAACATGACCCACGTCCACGATATCCTGGTGCGCAACAACCTGGTCTATAACAATTACGCCGCCGGGATAACGATCTACCAGGACACCGGCACTTTCGAGCAGGGGTCCAAACGGGTGGCGCTCCTGGGCAACACGGTGGTTTTCAGGACCGGTTACGGACGGGCCTGCCTGAACGTCCAGACCACCACCGAAAAAGTGCTCGCCGCGGGCAACATCTTTGTCACCGGCAATGTCCGGGGCACTCTGCAGATGGACACGGAGCACCTGAACAGCGTGATCAGCGACTGTAACCTTCACTGGGGCTCGTCCGAAACTGAACTGGTGACCCGCGGAGAATCCCGGATCAGCCTGGGAGCCTGGCGCTCGCTCAGCGGCAATGACACGCGTTCGGCGCTGGCGGACCCGAAGTTCAGCTCCGTGGACGCGGCGGATTATGAGCTGTCCTCCGGTTCGCCCGCTATCGACCTGGGAATGCCGCTCGATTCGGTCCGGGCCGGGCTGGTCCGTCTGGGCGGCTGTGAATGGCTGATCGCCCGGCTGGATTTTTTTCCGGATGAGGATATCCGCGGCACATGGCGGCCCGTGGGCGCCAGGCCGGATGCCGGAGCTTATGAGACTGGCCTCGGCCGGACCCAGCGCCTGGACTACAACGGCGACCGGACTGTCTCTCTCGCGGATGCCGTGGCCCTGTGCCGCATAATCTGTCTGGGCCTCGATTCTCCGCGGACCGATTTCAACGCGGATGGCCGGGCGGGCATCAGAGATGTGCTCGCCCTGTTGATCGAGCTGGCCGGGCTCTGATTTTTCCGGGCACTCGCCTAAGATTTGAGTTGCCTTAAGCGGGTCTCAGGAGCTACTTTTCATTATCCCCGGAAAAGTCCACGCTCGATGGAGGTTGTCCGATGAAACAGAGGTGTTCCGGACGTATATCACCGGTGTTAATGTTCCTGGCGGCGCTGGCCCTCTGTCCACCGCTTTACGCCCGCACCCTGTACGTCTCACCCAGCGGCGATGACAACTCGCTGCCCCGCCACGGAGCGTTTTACAAGTCCCTGGCCGCGGCAGTCCATTACCTCGAACCGGGCGACACCCTGTACGTGAGCAACGGCAACTACACCGGCGGGGTGGTTATCGGCATCCGCGCGCGGCAGGATGCGCCCGTGGTGATACGCGGCGAAAGCCTTGACGCGGTTATCGACGGAAGTGGCCGGGAGCGCGACGCCCTGATCGTTCAGAACGCCGCCTGGGTCCGTATCGAGCGTCTTACCGCCCGCAACGCCCGCCGCGCCGGATGCACCGTGCGTTTCTCCAGCAACATCACCATCTCCGGTTGCCGCTTCGCCGACAACGAGGTCTGGGGTATTTTCACGAGCTTCGCCGATGACATCCGGTTCGAGAACAACGAGTGCCGCGGCTCCAAACGTCAACACGGAATCTACCACAGCAATTCCGGCGACAACTTTGTCATTCGCGGCAACCGTGTCCACGACAACAGCGGCAACGGCATCCATCTGAACGGCGACCCTGAAATACACGGCGGCGACGGCATCCTGAACCGCGGCCTGGTCGAGGGCAACGTTGTCTGGAACAACGGACGCGCGGGCGGGGCCGGGATCAACATGACCCATGTCCAGGATGTCATCGTCCGCAACAACCTGATCTATAACAACCTCGCGGCCGGGATCACGGTCTATCAGGATGCCGGATCGTTCGGCCAGGGATCGAAAAACGTGCTTATCACCGGCAATACGGTGTTTTTCCGTAAGGATGAGGGCCGCTGCGGAGTGAATGTCCAGACTACCAGCGAAAAAGTGGCCATCGTAGGGAATATTTTCGTTTCCGGGGGACGGCGCGGCAACATCCAAATCAACGCCCGCAACCTGGGCAGCGTATTCAGCGACTGCAACCTGTTATGGGGCGTGGACAGCAGCCAGACAATCGAGCGCCATGACCGCCGTTTCAGCCTGGATGAGTGGGGTATCCTCACCGGCAATGACCATCACTCCGCAATCGCCTATCCGTATTTCGTGGCCCCGGGCAGCGGTGATTTCGCCATTTCGCCGCATTCACCGGCAGTCGGACTGGGAATGGCTCAGACAGATATCATTGCCACGCTGCGCCGCATGGATGGTTTCGAGTGGGTCCTGAGCCGCCTGGAGGGGCTGCCGCCCATGGACCTGAAAGGCGCGGAACGCCCGCGCGACAAGGCCCCGGATGCCGGAGCCTTCCAGCACGGGGAATGAAAAAAGTCTTGGAATAAGTTTAACAAACAGAACTTATTCTGACTTATAAAAGAAGATTGATTTTGGCTCTGAGTTCTATTAAAATACGAAAGCTTGACAAGTGGGGAGCCGAATATTATAGTAATTTAACTATTTCTCCGCCGGAAAGTGCATCCTGCTTTTCGGTCCCCCACGGATTACGGTCCGTGGGTTTTTTATTATGCGAATATCATTTATCATAGACGGATTTAATTTATACCACTCTATACTTTCCCTTATTAAGGATTATCCAGGGACTCAAGCCAAGTGGCTTGATCTGCGTTTGCTTTGCAAAGAGTTCCTTCCGTCTATAGATAAAACCGCGACAATATCGAAAATAACATACTGCAATGCCTATCCTTACCATCGCGTGACCCCCCAAGACCCGGACAAAGTCCTTCGACATAAAACTTATGTGGAGTGCTTAAAAGATACTGGCATCCAGATCCAGGAAGGAGAGTTTAAAAAAAGAACTATCGAACGGGAATTTCATCCCTATGGAAATAAGATCCTTCTTGAGTTGATAGATTACGAAGAAAAGGAAACTGATGTCGCAATTGGATGTTTGACATTAGCGCATTTGATGGATGAAAATATCGATGGTGTTGCTTTGATGACCGGGGATACCGATATATTACCTGCAATAAAAATCGCAAAAAGCCTTTTCAATCAGAAACAGATATTTGTGCTATTCCCTTACAAAAGACACAATGACAAGATTAAGAAATTCGTGGACAAATCATTTGATATACACCGCAGTCAATTCTGCAAACATCAGTTTCCCGATCCATATATAATGACAAATCGATCTGAGATACCCAAGCCAACCGGATGGTGATTAGATTCCCGCTTGGTGTCTGAAGTAAATAAAGCAGTGGAAAACAGAGCGCAAGCTTGCTTTGGAGAGGTCTTAGGTTTTAAGATTATCGAGACCGGGAGACTCGAATAAAACGGGCTTGTTAGATAAAAACACCTTCCAGTTTTTATAACAGTTAGTCACCCGAGACACGGATCCCCGCGTGGATAAGCCGAGGCCTCTCCATCCCGCTCTGTTTTATCCTCTTTTCTTCGTTTCCGGGGCCGCGGCCCTGGTCTACCAGAGCCTCTGGCTGAGGCTGTTCACTCTTGTCCTGGGCAACAGCCTTCACAGCGCCGCGGTCGTGCTGGCCGCGTTCATGGCCGGGCTGGCCCTGGGGGCCTGGGGGGCGGGCCGCGTTCTGCGCGGGAAGGCCGGCACCCTGCTTCTGTATGCCTGGATCGAGCTGGGGATCGCCCTTGCCGGTCTTGGCGCGGGATGGCTGATACCGCGTATCGGTCCACTGGCCGCCTGGCTGGCCGGAGCGCTGCCACAATCGGCCCTCATCGCTCTGGCCGTGCGCTTCATCTCCTCTTTCGTGGTCCTTCTGCTCCCCACAGCCCTTATCGGCGCCGCGCTGCCTGTCCTGGTCCAGCACCTGACCACGCGCCTGGAACATGCGGGCAGGCGTATCGGGGCGCTCTACGGCTGGAATGCCGCCGGGGCGGTTGCGGGCTGCGTGCTCACCGGGTTCTGGCTGTTGCGGTTGGCCGGGACGCAATCCACTCTGCTGATCGCCGCCGGGCTGAACCTGACTGTCTTTGCCGCGGCCCTGCTCCTGCGCTTTGCTGAAGGCGCTGGCCGGGCCGCAGTCTCGACTGAGACAAAAGAGACACGGCCAGTGCTGAACGCCGAACGCCGGCTGCTGATAGAGACAGCCGCGGTGACCGGAGCGGCGGTCCTGGCCCTGGAGCCGGTCTGGGCGCGTTACCTGAGCTACATTGTCTACAACGACATGTATGTCTACTATCTCATGATAGCCGTGATACTGGCGGGTATCGGGCTGGGGAGCCTGCTCTACGGCGCTTTCCTGGAAAAGCATCTCCGTTCGCTGGCGGCACTGGGCTGGCTGGAGGCGGCCCTGGGCCTGAGCGCAGCCGCATGTTACCTGGCCGCGGGCTGGCATTACGGCCGTCCGGAGAGCGGCCTGGCGGCCCGTCATATCCAGGGCCTTTTCGAGGACCGTTTTCTGGGGTTTCTGGCCTTGCGCCTTTTCTACGCCACGCTGGTCATGTTCCTGCCCGCGCTGCTGAGCGGGATCATCTTTCCACTCACCTGCCGTCTTTACTGCCGTGATGAAAGCGCCGTGGGGGAAGACACCGGGATAATCTACGCCGCAAACACCGTGGGGGCGGTGGCAGGGGCGCTGCTTGGCGGGCTGGTGCTGATACCCCTCGCGGGTGTGCAGTCCAGCCTTTTCCTGGCCGCCGCGGCGACGTTGTACCTGGCGTTCAGGCTGCTGCTGACATCCCGGGACGGGAAAAAGAGAGGCTGGAAGCTGCGACTGGCGCTGGCGGTTCTGTCGCTTGTTTTCATCGCCGGAGCAATTTTGCCCGGCAACCAGGTGCGGCGCTTCGCCCTCAAGGAGCGCGCCCACCACGAGGTGCTGTATTACCGCGAGGGCCTCACCGGCACCGTGTTAGTCACCCGCGACAGGCTCAACGGCCTGCGCAACCTGTTCATCAACGCCATCGCCGAGGTGCACGACTCTTTCGGCGGGATGCAGACTTTCAAGCTGATGGGCCATCTGCCGTTTCTGCTGCACCGCGGAGAGCCGCGCAACGTGCTGATGGTGACCTATGGGGCGGGGATTGCATCCGGGGCGGTGGCCGTGCACCCGATACGCGAGCTGCACGTGGTGGAGCTGGAACCGGCCGTGGTCGAGGCCTCGCGCCAGTTCGCCGACCGGAACATGGGTGTGATGGACGACCCGCGGGTGAGGATACACCTCGAGGATGGACGCAATTTCCTCTACAACACGGACCAGCGCTTTGACATCATTATCTCGGACGCCACCAACCCCGGCTCGGCGGACAGTTGGCTGCTCTACACGGTGGAGTTCTACCGTCTCTGCCAGAGCCGCCTGAACACGGGCGGGGTGATGGCCCAGTGGCTGCCGCTTCACACCGGCACGCCCGAGGGCTACAAGGCGATCCTGGCCGCGTTCCAGGCGGTTTTTCCCCACACCAGCATCTGGTTCACCAAGGACTACACCCTGCTGATCGGGTCGCCGGAAAAGCTGGAGGTTTCCTGGCCCCGGCTTACGGCGGCGCTGGCTGAACCGGCGCTGCAAAAAGACCTCGCCCCCTGGTGCCTGGACAATCCGCTGGACCTGGCCGAGTGTTTCCTGATGGGTGAGGAGGCCGTGCGCGCGATGATCGCCGGAACGAGGCCCAACACGGATGACCGCCCGTTCTACCAGCTTACCACATCTGAACAGGCCGGTTCGGAGAGTATCCTCTCCCTTCTCGATACTCACCGCCAGCGCGAAAACGTTTTCCTGCGGCAGGTCCATCCCTCAATGGCCGATGCCCTGGCCGACAGCCTGGAGCGGCGCTTCATGGCCGAACATTTCATCCTTCTGCGCGATTATCCCTCCGCGGACAAGGTCCTGCCCGGCCGCTGCAACGTCTCGCAATATCTGGACGAGTACATGCGCGAGCCGGATTATCTGGCCGCAGCGGCTGACAGCAATCCATCCTGTTACTACATGCAGCGGCGCTCGGCCACCGCCCTGGCCGCGCGCGGCGACTACTCACGCTCGGCCCGCATTTTCCGCCGCATGACAGCGCTCGATCCCTCAGACCCAGTCCTGTATTACAACCTGGGCAACCTCCTGCTGGAATCCGGCCAGCCGGACAGCGCGGCGGCGGCTTACACAGAGGCTGTTTCCCGGGGACGGAGGGACACGGACATCCTGGGACGGCTGGGCAAGGCGCTTCTCAGGGCCGGCAAGGCCGGGGAGGCCCTTCCCGTGCTGGACGAGGCGGTGAGCCTGGACAGCAGCAATACCGAGGCCATGTTCCACCTGGGTTACGCCCTCAACCGCAACGGCCGTCCGGAAGAAGCCATCAAATGCTATGAGCGGCTGATTTCCCGCTATCCGGATTATCTCAACGCACTGATCAACCTGGGCTTCCTGTACCTGGGCCGCAAAATCGATAGCCGGGCCGAGGCTGTCCTGAACCATGCCACGGAGCTTGAACCCGGAAATTTCCAGTCCTGGTACGGGCTGGGCATGGCGCGGTTGAGGCAGGGCAAGAATGCCGAGGCGGCGCAGGCCCTCCGCAAAGCCCTGGAGCTTAAGCCCGGCGACCCGGAACTGACCGGGATACTGGGCAAACTGGAATAACAAGCCTTAAAACACATCAAAGTCTCTGATTCGGATTAAGTCACGATATCTGTCTCAGGTTTAAAGGTGTGTTGATTTATTGGATCAAACCCCCTCGGTCCCCCCTTGAGAAGGGGGGAGGAACGGCCGTCCCTTCAGGCTATCTGCAACTGCCTGTCAGTATGGGTTTTAAGATCCCTCTTAATAAAAGGGGAAACAGGGAGTTGTGTTTTTAAAGCATTTTTCAACACGCTTTTAAACGTCGTGAAAACCTCAGGGGAACCGATAAGATGAAAAGATTGTGCTTATTCTGGCTGGTCCTGCTGAACGGCTGTCTTTTAGCCGCGGAGAACCGCAGCATAGCTGTTGAATGGAGGGACGGCGGACCGCGGGGGGAGATAATTCTGACAAACGGCTCGCTCATAAGCCTGGACATCGTGCAGGGCAAGGGTTCTGTCACCGGTGCCAACAGCTTCAAGGCCGGAGGGGCGGGGCCGTTCCGGCTCGAGGCGCAGATCAGCGGCTCCGTTGACGCATACGGTCAGTCGGCGACAATAGTAACCATAAAGTCCGCAGGCAATCCTTTCAGCTTCTTCCTGCGCGATGTCAGAGCAAATTACCCCATCTGTATCCCTGAATATGGTGTTGCGGTGACTGAGTCCGCCGACCAGCGCTCGTACCAGGAAATCGAGACGGCGATCAGGGCGCGCGGGCAGAAAAGCAAGCTGCAAACCCTGGCCACCGAGCCTGAGGAGTGCTTCGATTCCGCAGCCGCCAATACGCGGAGCCTGAGCTGTCAGACCTGGCTGGGACTGAGCCGTGACATACGGCTTTTCAGCATCGGGGAAAAACTGGAATGGGTTCAGCCCCGTTTCCACGGAGATGAGGTCCCGCTGCCCGAGAACGGCAACCAGCCCTGCCGCTACAAGTTCCTGATGGGCCGTGGCTGGGGCCCGGTCAGCCGGATCACGAGACGGTTGGAGGATGGGGTTCTTCCTATCCTGCACGGTGTCCTGGTGGACGAAGACATCACCTATAATCTGACTGCCTTCGTGACCCTCGAAACCAGCGCGCGTACCGCCCAGAACCTGCGCGGTACGCATTTCCTGGTGGCGGATGGTTACGGACACGGGCACATGTTCACCCCGGAACAGCAGGCCCGGCACGACTCGCTTCTGGCCGCGGAGATGAACCAACCCGAGGAAACCGTGCTGTTCATGCGCATAAAGGCGCTTAACAACACCGCTGCCCCGCGTTACGCTTACTTCAGGAACCCGGCCCCCGGACCCGCCGATGATTTCTCTTTCGCTACTGTCGCGCCGTACACATTCGACGGGGCTGAGGGGTTGGGAGTTTACGAATCCGGGCGGGTGTTTGCGGTTTCGACGCTGGACGGCAAGCCTTTGTCCGAGGAGCAGGCGGCGGTGGAACTGCTGCCGGGCCAGAGCACGGTGCTGGAAATACGATTGTTTCACCGTCCCGTATCACGTGAGCGCGCTCTCAAGCTGCGCGAAGCCTCGTTCGATCAGCGCCACGCCGAATGCCGCGCTTTCTGGCAGTATAAGCTCGGCTCAGCCGCCCGGATCAGCCTGCCCGAGAGGCGTATCGACGAGATGGTGCGCGCCGGGCTGCTGCACCTCGATCTGATTACCTACGGCCTGGAGCCGGAAAGCACGCTCACCGCGACCATCGGCACCTACAGCGCCATCGGCTCGGAAAGCTCGCCCATCATCCAGTTCTTTGATTCGATGGGATGGCACAGCGTTGCCCGTCGCGCTCTTATGTATTTCCTGGACAAGCAGCACGAGGACGGTTTCATCCAGAATTTCGGCGGTTACATGCTGGAAACCGGCGCGGCGCTGTGGAGCATGGGGGAGCACTATCGCTACACCCGTGATGATGACTGGGTGCGGCAGATCGAGCCAAAGCTTGTCAAAGCCTGCGAATACATGCGCGCCTGGCGCGAGCGCAACCTGCGCGAGGACCTGCGCGGCAAAGGCTACGGCATGCTGGATGGCAAGGTGGCCGATCCCAATGACCCCTATCATTCGTTCATGCTTAACGGCTATGCCTATCTGGGTTTCGCGCGGGTGGCCGAGATGCTGGCCGGGGTGGACCCGAAGGAATCTCTGAAATGGCGCCGGGAGGCCGAGGCCCTGAAAAATGACATCCGCGCCGCTTTCTTCAAGTCCATGGGCGACTCCCCGGTCATCCCGCTGTCCAGCGGGGCGTGGTGTCCGGCCGCGCCTCCCTGGCCCGAGCACCAGGGGCCGCTGTCCCTGTTCACCGACAGCGGACGGTGGTTCAGCCACGGCTCCATGCAGATCCGCGATGCCCTGGTGGGACCGCTTTACCTGATTTACCAGGAGGTACTGAATCCGGATGAGCCGGCCTCGACTTTTCTGGTCAACTGGAACAGCGAAATGATGACCAGCCGCAACGCGGCGTTCAGCCAACCCTACTACAGCCGCCACCCGGTGGCGCACCTGCGGCGCGGCGAGGTGAAACCTTTCCTGAAAGCCTATTACAACACTCTGGCCAGCCTTGCCGACCGCCAGACCTACACTTTCTGGGAGCATTTCTACGGCGCCAGCCCCCACAAGACCCACGAGGAGGCCTGGTTCCTGATGGACACCCGCTGGATGCTGTACATGGAGCAGGGCGGCGGCGTCAAGCTGCTGCCGGGCATCCCCCGCGCCTGGCTTGAAAACGGCAAGCGCATCGATCTCGACCGGGTGGCAACCTATTTCGGCCTGCTCTCTCTCCATGTGGAGTCATTTCTCGATCAGGGATTTGTCCGGGCAGCAGTGGAATGCTCCGGGGAACTCAAACCGGCCTTCGTTGAACTGCGTGTACCGCACCCGCAGGGCCGAAAGGCGGTCCGGGTGAAAGGCGGCATCTACGATCCGGAGACGGAAAACGTGCGGATAGAGCCGTTCAGCGGGCAAGGCGAGGTCACTGTTACTTTCGAGTGAGAACTGCACAGTAGCAATTACTGCAGTGTCACCTTGGAACAGCAATCCGGTGATTCTGCTAAAATTCTTCCCTGTAAAGCAAAACCTTTTATACTTGTTATTCCAGTTTTCTTATAAGCTTTCTTCATCCTTCCATCCTGAGGTCAAGGGAGCGACAATGCCCGCGTCAAAAACATATTTGGCCCTGTTGACCGTCCTCACGATTCTGATCTCAATAGCGCCGCTTTCCGGGCAGACCGGAGCGAAAAACATCTGGACCGCTGGAATACTGACCGGCCCCTCGCCGTTCGAGCTGTCCACGCCCGAGGGCGTCACCAACCCGGTGCTGACCGCGGCCGCGGTCAGCGACCTGGATGTCACTATCGTGGCGCACCCGTTCCTGGCGGTCACGGACTCCATGTTCTACATGTTCTTCACCGCCAAGAACGACACGGTCAGCCAGGGCGGGATAGGCCTGGCGCAGAGCCGCGACGGGTTGCGCTGGACCTACCGCCGGATCGTGATCGATGAGCCCTATGACCTTTCTTATCCGTTTGTCTTTCAGTGGGACGGGACTTATTACATGATTCCGGAAGCGCACACGGAAACCTCGGTCCGTCTTTACCGGGCCGTGGAGTTCCCGGACAGATGGGTTTATGAAAGAGACCTTCTCACCGGTGACCATTTTATCAGTTCCACACTGGTCCGGTTCAACGAGCGCTGGTGGCTGTTCACCGCGCGTGAGGGCAACGAGACACTGCGCCTGTTCATGGCCGACAGCCTTACCGGCCCCTGGACCGAGCACCCTCAAAGCCCGGTGGTCGCCAGGGACCTGAACACCGCGCGCCCGGCCGGACGGCCATTTGTGCTGGACGGCGTCCTGTACCGTCTGGGCCAGGACTGCGACCCGACCTACGGCAACCAGGTGCGGGCTTTCCGGATTACCGAAATAAGCCCGGCCACGTACAGGGAGGAAATGATCGAGACTCCGCTGGTCAAGGCCACGGGCCGGGGCTGGAACTCCGAGGCCATGCACCATGTCGATTTTCATTCCCTCGGCGGCGGGCGTGGAATCGCCGTGGTGGATGCGCTCGGCCGGCCCTGAACCGTCCCGGCCACCTTATATGTATTCAACTTGTTAATTCTATAGATCGTTATCAGCAACTTTGCCCGGAAGGAGGCAACACCCATGCGTTCATTCCTGCGCCGTATAATCCTTTTCACCGCGGTCGCGCTCCTGGCCGCGGTCATGCCGCTGGCCGCCCAGAATTTCATAATCGACAGCCACATCCATGCCGGTAGCGACCAGCAGTGGGTGGACCGCCTGGTCAAGATTTACCGCGAGCACCACGCCATGGCCTGCGTACTTACGCTGATGGAGGATTTCGACCTCATCGCCAAGGCGGCGAAAGATTATCCGGATGTAGTCATCCCCTATGGGCGTGTGCGTCCGGATGACCCCAACGCCATCCGCGAGATTGAGAAATTCCACCGGGCCGGGTTCGTGGGGATGAAATTCCACTCTCCGGAGGAGGACTACGACAGTCCAAAATACTGGCAGCTCTACCGCGCATGCGAGCACTACGGCCTGGTCATGCTGTTCCACACCGGCGTCTCCAGCCGTCCGATAGTGGACAAGCCCAATCTGGTTTCCTCGATGCGCATGCGGCCGGGCTTCATCGAAACTATCGCCCGGCTCTGCCCGCGGGCGGTCATCCAGGGCGCGCATTTCGGCAATCCCTGGTACGATGAGGCCGCCGAGGTCTGCCGCTGGAGCCCCAACGTTTTCTTCGACATCACCGGCTCCACACTGCACAAGCTGATCAAGCTGAACGACCTGGAGCGTTTCTCCAAAATCCTCTGGTGGAGCGCGGGCGAGGGTGAGCAGACAATGCACACCCTCAAGGGCGGCCCGGACGCGTTCGAGCACATTGTGTTCGGCACGGATGAGGACCCGGAGGGTTTGCCGGGGAATATCGAGCGCTTCCAGAAATTCCTGGACGCCAACAAGGTCCCCGAGGCCACGCGCCAGAAGATGTGGGGCCAGACTATCGCCCAAATCCTGGACATCGACCCGGCCACCGGGAAATTCAAGCACCCGCGTCCGTTCGCGCCGGGGGCGCACCCGCTGTTCGAGCCGGAGAAGTTCGGCAAGTGAGGCCGGGAATCTTCGCTTTCCGGATTGACTATCGATGGACAAGACAACCGGTGGATGGACTATGAAAACGATTCCTTTCGGTGCTGCCGTGGCGGCATTGTGCGCTCTCCTTTTATTCACGATCGCCCCGGCGGCCCAATTCGAGCTGTTTGTCGATTCCTCCCATCCCCTTGGAGAGATCGACATGACCCGCTACGCCCTGGGCCAGGGCGGGCTTTCGCGCGAGCCGATGTTCGACAGTCACAGGGAGGATGTGGCCGCGCTAAGGCCGCAGACCATCCGCCTGTTCGTGCAGGAGTATTTCGACCTGTATCCGGCACGCGGCCGCTATCACTGGGACACGCTCGACCGCAGCATCCGGAATATCCTGGCTACCGGCGCTGAGCCGATCCTGAGCCTCTGTTTCAAGCCTCGCGTGCTGTTCCCGTATGTCGACCAGGACAGCGTTGTCCCCACGGATTACGCCGAATGGGAAGCCCTGATCGAGGCGCTGGTAAGGCACTGCAACACGGAGATGAAATACGGGATCGAATACTGGGAAGTGGGAAACGAGGTCGATATAGGCGAGATGGGCGGCTGCCCTTACCGTTTCAAGCCCGCGGATTATGTCGAGTACTACCGGCGCACTGCCGCCGCCATACGGCGCGCAGATCCGGGCGCGAAAGTCGGCGGACCGGCGCTGGCGAATTACACTCATCCGATCGGTGACGCGCTGATCGAGTTCTGCGGCAAGGGTGGCGCGCCGCTGGATTTCTTCTCCTGGCACCTTTACGGCAACAATCCGCAGCGCCAGCGCGCCAGCATCCGCGAAATCAAGGCAAAGCTGGCGCGTTGGCCCTCTCTGGCCGCCACAGAGACTATCATCGACGAGTGGAACATCCAGTTGCTGGGACGCGAGGCGTATCCCGGGTTTCAGGCCGCGCACCTTCTTGAAAGCACGCTCGGTTTCCTGGAAGAGGGCCTCAGCCGGTCGGCGTACTACCATATCCGGGATTACTTTGTCATCCCGGAGGATTTCGCCTGGATGTCGCCCGAGGGCTATAAGTTCATGGCCGACTGGTGGAACGTGCAGGTGCAGAACAGCGGGCTATTCGACAACCAGGGGCAGCGCCGCCCGGCCTGGTATTCGTTTCGGATGCTGAGAGATATCCAGGGCCTCAGGCTTCCGGTGAGCGGCCTCGGTGAGGGGGTTCAGGCCCTCGCCTCGCTGAATGACAGCCTGATAAACGTGGTGCTCTGGAACGCCCAGTTGCCGGACTCCGGCTCGGTGAGCGAGATCAGCCTGCGGCTTCCGGACGGACCCGGCGGGCAGTTCCGCCTTCTGCGGCTGGATGCACCCGCCAACCGCCTGGAGGAGCTGCGCCGGGGTGAAATCCAGGCCCTGAAATCCGATCCGCTGCGGTTACAGCTTGCCCCCTGCGGCGTGGCCTGGCTGCGTGTCGATCTGAGCGGAAAGGGCCGCGAGATGGAATGAGCGAGCTTGAAACATTTCTTTCCTGAAATTTCTCTTCTTGGTATCGACTAACGCTGCAACATCTTGGAAAGTTTGTAGTTGTAGGGGCGACCGGCCGGTCGCCCCTACCGAAACAACCATCTGTCGTGGCGCAGACTCAGACAGGCGCGGCCCTCAAGGCGCTTCGGGCCGCTCCGCGGCCGAACAGACCCGGCTGACCCGGAAATTGTCGTAATACAGATGCGTATGCCAGGTGCGAAGGCCGTGGAATCCGCGCTCCAGTTTTTCACTGTACAGCGTGCGGAGAAGCGGCTTTCCGTCCAGATACACGGTGACCAGCGGTGGCTGCACGAGGTAAGCCACGTGGTAGACCCGCCCGAACTCAAGTGGCTCGAACCAGCGCTCGTCATCCAGCGCGAACCCCGGATTGAGCCGCATCCTCAGCCTCAGCCGCTCCTGCCTGTCCAGATTTTCCGTGCCGTTGAGCAAAGTGATCAGGTAGTTCGGGAACTCGTGGTATTGCCCGTAGCTGCCGTCACGCCCTCCGCCGCTTTCCAGAAGCCCGCCCTCCCGGCTGGCCAGAAGGAACATGTTGACATTGCTCTGAACGCTCTCCGCCGCCAGGCGGAAATCGTATTCCACGAGCTGGTCTCCCGTAAACTCCTGCCTGCACCAGATCGTGGCGGCTTTCACTTTCCCGGCCGTGGCATCCACCTCCAGCCAGCCCTCGTTCACCCCGGTTTTCGCGTCCCCCTCCGCCTGCCATTTCTCAAGGCCGCCGGAAAAGTCATCGTAAAACATCTCTTCCAGTGCCAGCTTCTCTCCGGCCAGTGTTTTTTCGCGCTGCTCACCCGCGGCCAGGCTGCCTGAACAGACCGCCGCGATCAGATATAATAATCGCAAGGATTTTGGAAACATGAGCGCCCCCCGTCTGTTGCGGTTTCTATCTCCTGATCGTATTATATACCACAGCCGGGCCGTCGATACAACCCCCGCGCCGAGGCAAGCGCAGGATTTACCCAGCCGGAAACTTTTCCCAGGAGAAACAGGATGCGCCTTATTTCAGGTCTTTTATCCCTGCTCTGCCTGACAGTGCTTTCCTTCACATCCGCTTTCGCTTTAAACCCGGTCGAGCTGGACGGCGGAGTGCTGAAAAGCGCCTGGGACCCGTCCACCGGGAAACTGCTCCGCCTGGAATGCGCCGCCTCGCCGGTTAAAGGCGTCCAGCCTTTCGAGTTCGCCGGGCCTGCGACCGGCGCGGCCGGGTTCGAGCTGTACGATGAGCTGGAGCATAAGATTTATTCCAGCCGCCTGACACAGTCCCGGGTGAGCGGCTGGCGCGAGACCCGTCTGGGAGCGCTCACCCGGATAGAGTTCAGCCAGCGTTTCGAGAACGCCCCGTTCGCCCTGGATGTCCGCCTGACCGGAGACAGCCGGGGCCTTCTGCTCGAATGGAGCGCCCGTCTGCTTAAAGGGCCGGACGGCCGTCACCCGGCGCGGCGCAACGTGAGGGTCAGTTTCGTGCTTCCGGCGCAGAAAGATTTACTCGGCTGGGCCGCCGCGTTTCCCGACCCGGCCCCGATAATGGAAACGCCCCACCGTTACTGCTACGGCCTGGATGAACCGGGACTCGTGCGCACCGGCATCCCGATGTACACTCTGTACGAGCCGGGGGCGGCCGGGCTGTCTGTGATCGTGCCTCTGGACCTGCCCAAGGTCCAGCTCAACCTGGGGCCTGAGCCGGAGGATCCATCCGGCCTGTATGTCCAACTGCTCCCCAATCCGCCCTCTGCCGAGGGATCCGCCGCCCATGCCATGAAAGCCGCGGATTTCGGGCCTGAGGATGTCCGCGTGGTCAGGGTGAGCGAATTGCTGACCGGCCTGGCCGAGGACCGTCCCCTGCAATTCGCCGTGCGGCTTTGCGGCCATGCCCCGCACTGGCGTCCCGCCCTGGGAGCACTGGTGGACTTGTATCCGGAGTATTTCAGGATGGGAAGCGGCATGCGCGCTCTCTGGGGCGCGCGCCAGGGCGCCAACGTACACGTGAGCGAGTCCGACCTTGCAAACTATCGCCGCTACGGCGGCACGGTCGCCTGGCTGCACACGCATTTCCACCGTCATGGCGATTTCATCCCGCCCGAGGCGGTCTGCGATCCGGATTTCACCTGGTTTTGCGAGCCTTACGCCAGGGAGTACTTCGGGATAAGCGTTAACTCCAACCGAAAAGTGATCGACCGTCTGAGCGACAACGGTCAGGCGGTGTTCCTCTACGGTTTCAACATGCACGCGGACACGGTTTCGGTGGTGCAACTCGGGCTGGCCGGGGATGTGACCCGCAACAGCGGCGGCGCGCCGACAAAATCATATCACGACCAGCCGGTGATGTTTTTCAGCCCGGAAAGCCCGTTCGGCCGTCACCAGCTCGCCCAGATGGACCTGATGCTGAAACTCTATCCCCGCATCGAGGGCGTGGCCCTGGACAACTGGGCCTATGGCGGTGTCGATTACGCGCATGATGACGGGATTACGATGATCGGCCACCGTCCGGCGGCCTCGATCAATTTCAGCCAGCAGAGAATGATCGGGGCTATCGCCCGCAAGTGGCACGGCGCGGGCAGGCTTGTCATGGTGAACAAGGCGCGCACCATCGAAAGCCTCAAGGGAGCGGACAGCATGCTGAGCGAGGCCGAGGGCGAGGAGACTTTCGCCATGTTCGCCCTGATGTGCCTGGACCGGCACCTTCACCCCACCGAGTATTCCGCCGAAAAAGACCCGGCCTATGCCGAGTACACCCTGAAATACACTTTCGCCTGGGGCGGACAGGCGGGCGGCGGCCAGGCCGACCCGGAGGCAGCTTTGGCCTATGGCGCGCTTATGCGCGGGACGCGGAACCGCACCTGGGTCTTCGATCCCGACCCGCTGAGCCTGCCGGAAGGCACGCGCGGGCAGGTGTTCCGGATTCATCCGGACAGCCCCTGGAATCCCGGCGAAATAGTGGTGACTGTGGTGCGGCCGGAGGTGAAAATGCGGGAGCGCAAGTATATGGATAGTCCTCAGCTCAGGCTGCGTCTGCCCGAGGTGGACAGAGTCGTGAAAGCCTTGTGGCTTGCGGTCGAGGACTGGGACAAGCCCCCGGTCGAATGCCTCGTGGAGCGCCAGGGACACGAACTGACAGTCCGCCTGCCCCGGCTTGGCGCGGCGGGCCTTCTGCGCTTGGTAACCAGGTAGTGAGAGCGTTGAATCGCAGTAGAGGCAATTCATGAATTGCCTCTACAAAAATACCCTGATGGAAAATGATACCGGAGGGATAACCATGACAGGGACCCCGATCTATCAGGTGGATTCTTTCACCAGCGCGTCTTTCCGGGGCAATCCGGCCGGAGTCTGTTTTCCCGAATCCGGCGCTTCCGTTGAATGGATGCAGTCAGTCGCCGCCGAGATGAACCTTTCGGAAACCGCATTCCTTATGGGCAGCCGGGGACGCTACAACCTGCGCTGGTTCACTCCGCGCGCCGAGGTGGAGCTGTGCGGCCACGCCACCCTCGCCGCGGCCCATATCCTCTGGACCGAGGGGCGCGAACCGGAGGGAAGATGTCTGATTTTCGACACCCTGAGCGGCGAACTAAGCGCCACCCGGGACCGGGACTGGATCGAACTGGATTTCCCAGCCGATCCGCCGCAGCCATGCGATCCGCCCGGCGGCCTGGCCGAAGCCCTTGGCTGCAAGCCCCTGTGCGTCCTGAAATGCAGGTACGACTGGTTCTGCGTACTGGAGAGCGAGACCGCCGTACGCGCCCTGGACCCGGATTTTCGCGCCCTGGCCGGATTGACCAGCCGCGGACTGCTTGTTACTTCAACTTCCGATGATCCGCGGTACGATTTTGTCTCACGTTTTTTCGCCCCGGCCGTGGGTATCGATGAGGACCCGGTCACCGGCTCGGCGCATTGCTGTCTGGGTCCCTGGTGGGCGGAAAAACTGGGAAAGAAATCCCTGACCGGGTTCCAGGCCTCCCGCCGCGGCGGCGTGGTGCGGGTGATACCGCGCGGGGAGCGTGTCCGCCTGGCCGGGGAAGCCGTAACCGTGATACGTGGCGCATTGCAGGGATAAGGTCTATTTGCGCTTAAAAGAGGTAGCGATGTCTCACGTGCGATTCCTGCTGCTGGCTGCTCTGATCACGGCGGCCCGCCCGCTTCCAGCCGCTGATCTTACAGTCGTGTTCCGCTACGATGACTGCTCCATGCGCAGCCCGATCATGTCCGAACTTGAGCTGCTGCGGATTTTCCAGAAGCACGGGATGCGGATTACTTTCGCGCTGACTCCGTTCGTCTGCGCGGGCGACGGTCACGAGATAAAGCCGCAGCCGGAGCTGCCGTACACCCAGGAAAGAGTATTTTCTCTGTCCCCCTTTCTCGGAGACAGCACCCTCGAACTGGCCCTTCACGGTCTGAGGCACCAGAATGTGCTGGCGGGGGGCCATCCCTGGAAATCGGATTTTATCGGGGTGGGATACAGCGAGTTCTTCGGCCTTGATCTCGAGACTCAGATAAGCAGGATCGAGCGGGGCGCTGATTACGTCGAAAGCATGTTCGGCGTGCGTCCGGCGGTATTCGTTCCGCCTTGGAACAGCTACGATATTACAACCATCCGGGCGCTGGAAAACCTGGGCTTTTCCTGCCTGTCCGCCGGGGCGCGCGGACCGGCCCCGCTGTCATCAAAACTGGCTTTCCTTCCGGCGACCTGCGACAACATGGGACGAATGCGGGAAACGGTGGAGGCCTGGCGGGAGGAGGGCTGCCCGGAGGCGCTTGTGACTGTCATGCTGCACGCCTCATCGTTTTCTGGAGCCGAGGAACGGCGGAACGCCGCTCTGGATGGTCTCGACTCCACCCTGGCCTGGCTCGGCGCTCAAACCGGAGTCAGGGTGCTGAGCCTGGGGCAGGCCGCCATGCAACTGTCCGATACGGGAGCGGAACGTTTCAAAAGCTACAACAGATACCGGAAGGCCTGGTATTTACTGCCGCAGTCAATCCGGACCCGGCCGCTTGAGCTGTACCTGAGCCGTAGTTCGCTCCAAGGCTTGACCCGTCTCGGCTGGACTCTCACCGCTTTGCTGTATGCTGCGCCGTTGATTATCGCCGCGCTTGTCACGGTTTGGCTGGTGCGGCGCCGCCGGATACAGAAGTCCCCGGCGCGGAGCTGACCCGTTCCGCCACCCTTGCCCGCCTGTGTTCGCGACGCCAGAGCCAGGGCGGCTCAAATGCTGGTTTTCCAGCCTGACGGGCGGCTTGTTCGATCCTTGCGGCCAGTTCCGGGAACCCGTTGTCCCCATAGTGGCTGACATTTTCGTATGCCATTCCTGCGGCGATCATCCTTTCCGCGAACAGGCCGCCGTCAACGAAAACATGCGCCAGCAGACGGCCATAGCTGTCGTTCCGGTAGGGCAGGTATTCGACTGTGGCCGATGATTCGATAATCCTCGAGGCCTCGGCCGAGGCTATCTCCCCCAGGTCTTTCCCATCCGGACCGGTCTGGCCCTTCTCAGGGGCGTCCAAACCCAGCAAGCGTATCCGCCGCCCGTCCATCTCGAACGTATCCCCGTCGATCACCCGGACCTGCGATGCCGTAACGCGCTCCCTGTCCTGCGGCTCTCCTTTTTTCCATTCCTGACGCGCTCCCCCCATCCACTCCCTGAGCGCCTTTTCTCCTCCCAGCAGCCATATCGCGAATGCGGCTGTCACAATCAGGGCCAGGCGGACTATCCTCCGGCGTGACAGGCTCTTGCTCCTGCGGACAGCCATTTAAAAACCTCGCGTTCAAATTTCAAAACTGTCGCAGTCCCGGGCGGCAATCACGGTGACACCTGAAAGCCTTTCGCATTCCAGGGCCAGCGACGAGGGATCGAATGGGGGATAAACGTGCACTATCACGGCCTTCTTCGCCCCGGACTCCCGGATTGTCCGCGCCACGCTGTCCGGACTCATGTGCCCCTCCAGGCAATGGCTGCCGTCCGTGGAACACTCGCAGAGAAGAAGGTCGCAGCCGCGGGCCAGTTCCACCAGTTCCGGGCAGTACTGAGTATCTCCGCTATATGCCAGGCTCCGGCCTTCGCTTTCCATCCGCCAGGCCAGTGACAGTGACTTTCCGTGGCAGGCCGCGCCCGCCCGAACGGTCCAGCCGGCTTCCTCGACTGAATCTCCGGGATTAATCTCACGCAGATCAAGCCTGAAACGTTTCGGCGCCGCGGCGGGCCAGGCCGTGCAGACTTTCTCGAAAAAAGCGGCCAGCCCCGGAGGCCCGTAAAGGTTCAGTTCCGAGACCTCTGAGGCTACAGGAGCGTAGTTCAGGGCAAAAGTCAGGGCTGGCAGCTCCAGGCAGTGATCCGGGTGAAAGTGGCTGATAAACACCCGCGACAGTCCGCTCCAGTCTATCCCGGCCCTTGCCGCGCGCTGAAGGGCGCCGGGGCCGCAGTCGAACAGCAGACTGTTGTCACCGGCCCGCACGACATGGCCGCTCATCCCGTAATCCGGGTGCGGCGCCAGAGTGCCCGCGCCCAGCACCGTCAATTTCATCTTCAACCTCTCAACACGGATTATTCATTAATTCGATTTCAACAAGGAAAAATTATCCACGAAGTCACGCGAAGAGACGCTAACTTATTTTTTATTAAGCTGTTCAGATTTGTGCGGGGACACGGTTGCAACGTGTCCGAACAGTCTTTCATGAGGCTGTCCCAAAAGTCTAAAATGGGGCACGGCGCGCTGTGCCCCTTGTATCTTGAAAAGAGATTATTAATAGTTCAAGAGGTTGTAGTTGGC
>CAYYNT010000005.1:0-113050 GCA_964473155.1 uncultured Gemmatimonadales bacterium
ATGAAAATCCTAACCTTTCAATCCCTTGATGCAAGTTCCTAACCGGACAAAGCTGCCTCGATCCCCCCTTAAGAAGAGGGGAGGAACAGCCGCCAATTCATGCTACTTGCAACTGCTTGGCATCGAGAAGTTAGTCCCACTTTGAAAGGGGGAAACAGGGCATTGTGCTTATAAGTATTTTTCAATACAGCTCTAAAAAGTTGAAGATGTAGCGCTGCGTGCCACGCCGCGTAATCATTTGTAATACAAGGCATTATATTAATTTACACCACCTTAGCAGTAATCCCCCACAGGCGGCAGTAGTCCGCCAGCTCGCGCTTGTAGTCGCCGTAAAAAAAGAGCTGGTGGAAGCCCGGATAATTCAGATACTCGCTCACCCCGTCCAGCTTGAGCATCACCGCCACCACGCAGCCGCCCGAGGGAGGCACGGCCACGTTGTCGGTCACTGTCCCGGCCGAGATGACCATCTCCGGCTTGCCGCCGGTGAGGATCAGGTCGGCCACGGTGGCCCGCGCGCCGGTCTTCCATTCGGTCACAACTGAGGCGTCGCGCATCCCGTGGTGGTGCGTGATCTTGTACGGCTCGGCCGGGGAGTTGAATCCGTTGAGCCGTGTGGGGCAGGAGCAGTGTGAGCCGATCAGGCAGCCGGCCGCGGTCTCGGGCACCGGGTCCTGCTGGAAACCGGGACGCTCGAAAAGGAACTGCACGATAGCGTGGGTCACGCAGGCGCCTAGGTCGGCCTCGCAGGCCGCGGGCACGCCGCAGTCGTTCATCCGCGCCCAGCTTATGCAGGGCAGGCTGACCTTGCTCGGCCCGAGCGCGCCCAGGCAGTCCATCGTTATCCCGTCGCCCTGCTCGCGCCGCAGAATGTTGCGCGCCACGACAAAGCTTTTCACCCCGTTGACCACATCCTGCTCGGTGGCGTCGTGCAGGGTCACGGCCCGGCGGATGAAATCTGTGCTCATCGCCCGTATCTCAGCGCTGGTGGGGGTGCGGTTGTATTCCTCCAGGAAATTAGCTGCCGGAAGGTAACGCAGTTTCGTGCCGAAAAACTCCAGGGGCGTGTCTTTTTTCTCGTTCCCGGCAATCACCAGATAGCGCATCTCGCGAAGGCGCGCCCCGGCTTTGATCATCCTGAGGCCGTAGACCGCGCGGCTGAAATCGTTGGTCGAGCAGACATACGCGCCTTCGCGCCCGGCCAGGCTCTCGGTGTTGGTGGTGAACGCCGTGCCCACCGGGGCGAATATCACGCTGGGGATTCCGCTCTCCACCATTTTTACCGCGCTGGGCCAGGCGTGCTGCTGACGGTCCAGCACGATCAGCGCCAGGCCGTCCGTCTTGGCGGCTTTGGCCTCCTCCAGCCAGGCCCCGGTTTCCTCTATCGAGTAGAGCGGCTCCTCGCGCAGGGCCAGGTCTATCCCCAGCTCATCCGCGGCCGTGACAAGACGGCGGCCGTAATTCGCTTTCGCCTGTGCGCCGTCATACACCGCTCCGGGCCAGAGCATTCCATACTCTTCTTTCCGCCGCACGAACGCGGCCCGCACTGGGGGACGGTACACGGCCCCGGGGCCGCAGGGGGAAAGCTCGCCCCAGGCGTCCTGGGCCAGGAGAAACGCGGGCTGCCTGAGCAGGGACGCGCCAAGCAGGCCGCCGCCAGCGGCGGCGAGGAAACGGCGACGGTTCAGGCTGGACATGGAGGGCCTCCGGGTGGAGTTTATCAGGTTGGAGAGAGGAATTGACGAATGGAATGAGAGAATGTTAGCAGAACGTCATGTGTCTGTCAATTCAGAAACCGTGGGTGAAGTGTTTTTTCCTTGTTAAGCCGCGCGGGTGGATTAAAATTGTCATAAAGTTTACCTTGCCTTCATCCCTTGTCCCTGTCCGCTTTGTCCACTTCTTTGGAGGTAGCCCATGATCGCATTGGTGGCGATTCTCGCGGTATCGGTGCTCGGCATAGTTTTCTCGCTGATCGGCGCGGTGAAACTGCGCCTGTCGGAGCGCGCGGGCCTGAGCGATGCGCAGTTCGGCGGCCTGATCTCGACCCTGATGTTCACCAGCATGATCGTGGTGTTAGCTATCGGCCCGCTGGTGGATGCCTGGGGACACAAGCCATTCGCCATTCTGGGCTTCCTGCTGAGCGGCGCGGCAATCTCGCTGTTCGCCTTCCTGCGGAGCTACAAGGCCCTGGTGGTCGGGGCGATGCTCTTAGGCGTGGGCGGCATGTGCGTCAACACAGTTGGCAACACCCTGATGCCGCAGGTGCTGTTCGGCGGGCAGAACGCCAATGCCGCGCTGAACCTGGGCAACATGTTTTTCGGCCTGGGCGCGTTCCTCACCCCGTTCCTGGCCGGTTTCCTGATTCAGAAGATCGGCTATTCGAAAACGATCACAATCGTGGCTCTGGTCGCGCTGGTGCCGGTGATTTTCGCAATGACCACCACCACGTATCCGCCGCAGCCGCCCAGCGGTTTCGACCTGGGCGCGGCGTTCGGCCTTCTGGCCAATCCGATAATCCTGGCCGCGGCGCTGGCCCTGTTCTGCTATGTGGGCCTCGAAGCCTCGATGGGCGGCTGGATATCCTCGTACCTCACCAGTATCGGCCTGAGCGAGGGCAAGGCCAACACCACGCTTTCCGGGTTCTGGATCGGGATCATGGTGGCGCGGCTGATCACGGCCGGATTGGTGAACGCGGCCAACGGCCCGACAGTGATCACGGCCCTGGCCCTGGTTGCGGCGGCGACTATTTTCCTGATGGTGGCTTCGAAGAGCAAGGGGATGGGCGCGACAGCGGTGCTGCTGACCGGCCTGGCGTTCGGCCCGATCTTTCCGACAATCGTGGGGGTCACGTTCTCTAAGATAGTGCCCGAGCTGCACGGCAGCGCCTTTGCGATAATCTTCGCTATCGGCCTGCTGGGAGCGAGCACAATCCCGGCGGCGATAGGCCTCTACGCGCGCGGCAAGAGCATCCAGAAGAGCCTGGTGATCGCGGGTGTGACAGCCCTTCTGCTGTTTGCCGTGGCCATTTACATGGGCCGTCTGGCGGCCTGAGGTGGATACCGGCCTTTAGCCCGGCTTATTCACAAAAGAGAAAATATCTTGTAGGGGCGGCCCCCCGTGGCCGCCCGGATGAATTCGGGCAGGCACGGGGGCCTGCCCCTACACCGAATGTCTCAGGAAAAGACAGATTTTTCCGGCTTTCCGGCCGTATGTTTGCGAGCCTTGTTTTCAAGCGGCCCGCTCAGTGCCGTCCGGGGCCGTATGTCCGAGCCGCTTAGAAGAAGCGGAGTAATGGCCGCGGGCACACTCAAGCCTGAAAAAGCTTCCGCGGCCCGGCGGGCATTCAGCGCCAGCGTCGCCCGGTGAGAAAGGCAGCGTGTAAATACTCCATGCACTCCGCCGGATGAAAAAGAGTTATGGCCAGTGCGAGTTTACGGCCCCAAAGCGTCTTTTGGTCCTTTTCCACAAGCCGGAAAAGGACAAGAAAACCATAATCTTTCAATTCCGTGATGCAAGTTCCTGACTGCATATTGTTGGGATAGGGGATTTGATCCAGTATATCATCACATTTTTGCAACTTGGAGAGACAAGCATGACCAACCGCAGAGATTTCCTGCGCCTGGGCGCGCTGGGAGCTGCCGGGGCCGCGTTGAGCGGGGCCGCCCCCGCCGCGGCTCAGGCCGTGAAGCACCAGTTCAAGCTGAAATACGCCCCGCATACCAGCCTGTTCAGCAACATCCCGGATGAGATCGACCGTCTGAACGAATACGCGGCCCATGGTTTCACCGCGTTCGAGAACAACGGCATGCTGAGCTGGCCTCAGGCGCGGGTCGAGGCGCTCAAGAAACGCATGGACGAGCTGAAAATGGAGATGGGCGTGTTCGTGGCCAACCCCTCGGGCTGGCGCACGGCGGGCATGGTCGATCCGGCGCAGCGCCCGGCGTTCCTGGCCGAGGTGAAGAAGTCCGTGCCGTACCACAAGATCGTGGGCAACTCGATCTGCACGGTGATAACCGGGCCGGAGATCCCGGGTCAGTACCGCGGGCATCAGCGGGTCAACGTCATCGAGAGCCTCAAGCGCGCGGCGGATGTCGTCTCTGTCGTGCCGTCCCTGACCCTGGTGGTGGAGCCGCTCAACCCCTGGGTGGACCACGCCGGGTATTTCCTGAACCGCTCCGAGGAAGCCTACGAGATCATGAAAGCCGTGGGCAGCCCGCAGGTGAAGATACTGTTCGACATCTACCACCAGCAGATCACCGAGGGCAACCTGATCAACAACATCCGGGCCTGTTACGACGAGATCGGGTCGTTCCAGCTTGGCGACGCGCCCGGCCGCCATGAACCATACACCGGTGAGATCAACTACCGCAACGTGTTCAAGGCGATCCACCAGCTCGGGTTCAAGGGGATCGTGGGCATGGAGTTCAGCCCCTCGGTGAAGGCCGACCCGGAGGGCAGCTTCAAGGTGGTGGCGGCCATGGCCGAGGCGGACAAGTTCGAGGTGTGAGGATAAGGATCATCTGAAAAGCGTGCAGGAGAGGGTGATAAACCCTCTCCTGCGTTTTCAGCATCATGCTGCCACAGGTAAAGAGGCAGGAATGCTCCGAAAATATATCCTCTGTCTTATCCTTCTACCTGCATTGCTATCGGCTCCTCTTCCAGCCTTCGCCGATCCGCCTACCATGTCAGCTCCAGATTCAAGCCTGGTGCGGATGATAACCGCCAATCCCGGCAGGAAGATGACGCTAAGCTTGTATAACGGAGAAAAGTTAAAAGGGATTGTCGCTGTTGTCTCGGATGGCGTGGAAGTTAAGAGCAAAAGAGATCAAGCCAGACGCTTTATAAGATGGGAACAAATTCAGCAAATAGAGATTGAGGTAAAAAGTTCCGGGATAAACAGGGCAGTGGTGATCGGTTCTTGGATTTCGTGCGCGGCGGGGGTGGTGTTGGTAGCCGTTCTTTTCCTACATGGGTATTGACTTTGAAGCTATGTAAGTTTTTAATTATAAAGGTTTCGAAAGCAAAAATCCTGGAGTTCAGTCAATGACAAACGATATAATGGAAACACTCGCGTCGGCCAGGCTTGAGCTGAATGAACGTTTCACAGTCCAGCGTATCGGCGTGTTTGGCTCGTTTGCGCGGGGTGAGGCCAGGCCTGACAGTGACGTGGATATAATTGTCGAGTTGGGCGAACCGACATTCGACCATTACATGGATTTGAAATTCTATCTTGAGGAAATTCTGCAGCGCCCTGTGGACCTGGTCTTGGTGGATACAGTCAAACCGCGCCTCAGACCAGTTATCGAACGGGAGGCGGTCTATGCATAGGGATTACCGTCTCTATCTGGATGATATTCTTGAGGCGGTTGCGAGCATTCGAGAATACACTAAGGGGCTGGATTACGCTTCTTTCAGCGAAGACCGGAAAACTCAGGATGCGGTAATCAGGAACCTGGAAATCATAGGTGAGGCCGCCGGGCATCTGCCGGATGAGTTATTCTCAAAAGCTCCTGAAATAGAATGGCGCAAAATTATCGGCATACGTAACCTTCTTATACATGAATATTTCGGAGTTAGTCTGCCGATCATCTGGGACGTTGTTCAGAATAAACTATCTCAGCTTGAAGAATCCTGCCGGAAACTACTCGATGGTTAAAACGCAGGGGAGGGTTTCAATCCATCCCCCTCGCGTTTTGCCTCTCTCACTTCTCCCCGATCACACCCTGCTCGCGCAGCCAAGCCTCGAAAAGCCCCGGCCAGGCTGTCACCGCGCCGCCATCCACCCCCAGCCCGAAACCGTGCCCGCCGCGCGTGAAAATGTGCATCTCCGTGGTCACCCCCGCGGCGCTGAGAGCGCCGTGCAGGGCGATGGCCTTGACCGCCGGAGTGGTCTGGTCGTCATTGGCGTTGACCAGGAACACGGGCGGCGTGTCGGCGCTGATCACCGTATCTATGCCTGCGGGAACTGCCGGATAGATCAGGCCCGCGAAATCCGGGCGGCTGCTGGCGCGCACCACCGGGTCCTCCGCTTCCGGTTGTCCGGAATCGTAATGCGTGGCGGTCCAGGCCGCCATGTAGCCCCCAGCCGAGAAACCGATCACGCCGATACGCTGCGGGTCGATGCCCCAGGCCTCGGCATTGGCCCGGACCAGTCGCACGGCCCGCGGCCCATCCGCCAGGATCGCGGCGCGCACGCTGTCCGGCACTCGGCCCTCGGCGGTTTGTTGCTGTTCCGGACAAAGGCGGTACTTGACCACCACCCCGGTCATCCCGGCCTCGTTCAGCCTGCGCGCTATCTCCAGGCCCTCCTTGTCGATAGCCAGACGGCGGAAACCGCCGCCGGGGAAGATCACCACAGCCGGGGCCTCCTGCACTCCGGGCGCGGGAAAGACTGTCAGCTCCGGTGTTTCCACGAAGCTGACAATCCGGTTCATTCCGCTGCTGGAGAATCGTCCGCTCTCGCGGTTCTCGATTGTCTCCGGGCGGCCATGACGGATAATGCTGTCGGGCAGGCCATCGGGCCAGAGCGGGCGGCTGGCCGGCTCATCGGAAAAGGCGCGTCCCGCTGTCAGTGACAATGCCAGCAGCGCGAAACAGAAAGACCGGACAGAGGCAGGCAGGAACAACCTTGCCCTTGGCATGGTTCATCTCCCTGAAAAAAACGGTTAGGAATCGCCCCCTGCGCCGGGGCGGAAACTGCTGCAGTATCCGGTCTCAGCGGCGGCTGTCGCCGAAGATGTCGCCCAGACCGCCGAGGACCGAGCCCTCGCCCTTGCTGCTCGAACCGAAAGTCTGCGGCGCGCTGGCGATTATCCGGTTGGCCAGGCGCGAGAACGGCAGGCTCTGCAGCCAGATGTCGCCATGGCCGCGCAGGGTGGCCAGGAACAGGCCCTCGCCGCCGAAGATCATGCTCTTCAGGCTGCCCGAGCGCTCGATATCATAGTCGATGCCCTTGGTGAAAGCCACGATGCAGCCGGTGTCCACTCTTATGACCTCGCCGTTCAGCCTGCGTCTGACAACCGTGCCGCCCGCGTGCATGAACGCTCTACCGTCGCCCACCAGGCGCTCCAGGATGAAACCCTCGCCGCCGAAGAACCCGGTGCCCAGGCGACGGGTGAAAGCGATGCTCAGCTTGGTGCCCATGGCGGCGCACAGGAAAGCGTCTTTCTGGCAGATCAGCTCGCCCCCGACCTGACCCAACTCCACCGGGATAATCTTGCCTGGGTAGGGGGCGGCGAAGGCCACTCGTCTTTTGCCCGCGCCGCTGTTGCGGAAATGGGTCATGAAGATCGATTCGCCGGTCAGGACACGCTTGCCAACTGAGAGCAATTTGCCCATCAGGCCCTCGTTGGGGTCGGAGCCGTCGCCCATCTTGGCCTCGAACGTGATCCCGTCCTCCATGTAGTTCATGCTCCCGGCCTCGGCGATCACCACCTCGCCGGGATCGAGCTCCACTTCCACGATCTGCATGTCATCGCCCAGAATCTCGTAATCCACCTCATGGCTGTTCATTGCCGCTCTCCGTCTAAATGGTTATGTTTACGCCTGTATCCTTGTGAATGCAGCATAATGATAAGATAATCCGCTGTGGGGGTGCGTGCGAAGGGCGCACCCGAGCACCGGACATTTTCCGGCTGTTCGAAAGATTCAGGAGATAAAAATGTCACAGGAAGCCGGCAGAATCAAGTGGGGCATATTAGGCTGCGGGAAGATCGCGGGTAAGTTCGCCAGGGCTCTGGTCCGCTCGAGTACGGGAATGTTGCACGCCGTGTCAAGCCGCAACGGGGAAAAGGCTCGGGCTTTCGCCCTCGAACATGGCGCGTTGAATTCTTACGGGGATTATGCCAGTCTTCTGGCCGACCCGGAGGTGCGGGCCGTGTACGTGGCCACTCCGCATCCGTTACACGGCGAGTGGTCCATAAAGGCGCTCCGGGCGGGCAAGGCCGTATTGTGCGAAAAACCGCTGGAAGTGAATGCCGCGCGGGTGGAGGAGATAGCGCGGGCGGCCAGGATTTACGGCGGTTTCGTGATGGAGGCGTTCATGTACCGCTGCCATCCCCAGACCGCTCGCCTGGCGGAGCTTCTGCGCGAGGGCGCTGTGGGGGATGTGCGGCTGATAAGGGCCACGTTCGGCTACCACGGGAAATACGATCCGGCAAATATCAAGATGAACCCGGCCACGGCCGGGGGGGCGATCCTGGATGTGGGCTGCTACACGGTCAGCCTGGCGCGGCTGGTGGCGGGAGTGGCCCTGGGCCGGCGCGTGGCCGAGCCGGTCGAGGTGAGCGGCCAGGCGCATATCGGTGCGGAGAGCGGTATCGATGAGTACGCCGCGGCCACGCTGCGCTTTGAGGGCGGAATCCTGGCCCAGGTGGCGACCGCCGTGCGTCTGGCCCTGGATAACCGTCTGATCGTGTTCGGCAGCCGGGGCCGCCTGACCGTGGAAAGCCCATGGACCGGCGGAGGGCTGGAGGGCGGGCCCTCGCGGATAGTGATCGAGCCGGAGGAAGGCCCCGCGCGGGTGGAGGAAATCACCTGCGAACGCTGGCTGTATGAAATCGAGGCGGATACGGTGGCTGAGGGGATAACTGGCGGCGGACCGGCGTGGCCTGCCCCGGACATTCAGGATTCCCTGGGCAACGCCCGCGCCCTGGACCGCTGGCGCGCCGCCGCGGGAGTGCGCTACGAGCAGTGGGACAAACCTGAAATTACCTGAGGAAATACTTGCGGCAACATGATTCAATCCGGATATTTTATGACCGCTCACCCGCCGGTCCTGACCGGCGAACATATATCACCCTCTGACAGGCCCTGCCGATGAACGCACTGCATCCGGTCGATATTTTCATCATCGTGTTCTATTTCGCATTCGTGCTTGCGGTGGGATTATTCCTCAAGTCCAGGACCCGGACGGGTCTGGACTTTTTCATGGCCGGGCGGAGCCAGAGCTCGTTCGTGGCCGCGATAGCGTTCATCGCCGCGGGCATGGGGGCGCTCGAACTGATGGGCTGGAGCGCGGCCGCCTACCAGTACGGGATGCTGGCCGTGCACTGGTACTGGATCGGCGTGGTCCCGGCCATGCTGATCCTGGGCTTGGTGATGATGCCGTTCTACTACATAAACCGCACGCACTCGGTGCCGGACTACCTGTTCCAGCGTTTCGGGTCCGGGGCGCGGGTTTTCGCGGCGCTCACTTTCCTGGCCATGACCCTGCTTGCCAGCGGGATAAGCCTGTACAGCATGGGGCTGGTGCTGGAGAACTTCTTCGGCTGGGATTTCGACGTGTCGATCTGGGTCACCACCCTGGCGGTCTGTATCTATGTAGCCATGGGTGGCCTGACCTCGGCCATATTCAATGAGATTGTACAGTTTTTCATGATCTGGGCCGGATCTTTCCTGGTGCCGGTGTACGCGCTGATCGAGGTTGGGGGCTGGGACGCGCTGGTTCGCAAAGTGTCGCTCCGCGCGGCCGAGCTGACCGCGGCGGGCCAGCCGGTGCTCGACCGGATGAGTATCTGGGGCAGCCTGGCCAGCCCGGAGTCGAACACCATGGGCATGCACTGGCTGGGGATCACTTTCGGCCTGTGCTTCGTGCTGGCCACGGGCTACTGGTGCACGGATTTCCTGGTGGTCCAGCGCGTGCTGACCGCCCGCGACCTGCGCAGCGCGCGGATGGCCCCGGTGATAGCCTCGATATTCAAGGTCACCGTGCCGTTCATCGTCATCCTGCCCGGCCTTCTGGCTTTCGTGCTGATTCCGGGCCTGGGGCCGGAGGGGCCGGGAGTGTCGCCCTCCGAGACCTACAACGCCGTGCTGCCGCTGATGATGAAGCGCTACCTGGGACCGGGGCTGATAGGCCTGGGCCTGACCGCGCTCATCGCCGGTTTCATGAGCGGCATGGCGGGCAATGTCACCGCCTTCTCCACGATCTGGACCTACGATATCTACCGTTCGCATATCAACCCTGGCGCGGAGGACCATCATTACCTGAACATGGGCCGCTGGTGCACGGTGATCGGGATGGTAGTCTCGATCCTCAGCACCTATCTGGTAAAGCATTTCGCCAGCATGGCCGAGTATACCCAGGCGCTGTTCAGCTTTTTCAACGCGCCGCTTTTCGCCACGGTCATAATCGGCATGCTCTGGAAGCGCGCCACTCCGGCGGCCGGGTTCTGGGGCATGCTGCTGGGAATGCTGGCCGCGGTGGCCATTTTCGTGGGCTGCCGCAGCGGAGTTATAGATCCCTATTGGGTCAGTCTGAGCCACAATCCCAGCGATATGGCCCTGTTCACCTGGCAGGCCACCTGGGCTTTCCTGGTGGATATCGTGGCCACGGTGGCGATAACGAGCTTCACCCGTCCCAAGCCCGAGGCCGCCCTTACGGGGCTGGTGCTGGGTTCGGTCCCCTGGCCGCGCGACAGCGGCCTGCCCTGGATCAGGCGGCCCATGTTCTGGACCGTGGTCAGCCTGGCCCTGTTCGTGACGATAAACCTTTTGCTGTGGTAAAAGAACAACAAAAATATAGAAGGGGGAGCGCATGTACTGCCGGGTGCTATCGGATGAACAGATAGAGCGTATTCATCGGGCTTCGCTCGAAATCCTGGAGCGGGTGGGAGTGACAGTGCCGCACCCGGAGATGCTGCATCGGTTCGAGGCGGCCGGGGCGAAAGTGGATTTCGGCGCGCAGCGGGTGCGGATACCGCATTTTCTGGTCATGAAATGCGTGGAGGGAGCGGGCAAGAGCTTCACCCTGTACGGCCGCGACCTTAGCCGCACGGCGAAATTCGGGCAGGGCGGGAGGAACTACAATTCGATTGCCGGCGAGGCCTCCTGGGTGGACACTCCGGGCGGGGAGAGGCGTTTCGCCACCCTGGATGACGCCGTGACCGCGACCCGTTTCGCCGACGCCCTGGCCGGGATCAACCTGCCGGGGGCGATGAGCGACCCGCACGGCATGCCGGTCGCCTGCCGCAGTGTCGAAGTCTGCGCCGCCATGCTGCGCAACACGGCCAAGCCAATTACGTTCTGGTTCCATGACCGCGCCTCGGCCCGGTTCATAGTGGAAATGACCGTGGCCCTGCGCGGCGACAGCGCGCGGGCGGAAAAATATCCGTTCTGCTACCCGTTCCTCGAACCGATCAGCCCGCTGCGCTTCCCGTTCAACGGCATCGACCTCCTGTTCGAAACCGCGCGGATCGGCCTGCCGGTGCCGATCGGGCCGATGGCCCAGATGGGGCTTTCCGCGCCCTGCACCGTGGCCGGGACGCTGGCCCAGGAGAACGCCGAGATACTGGCCGGGGTCTGTATCACCCAGCTTGTACGGCCAGGCCTGCCGGTCTGCTACGGCGGAATCTGCCACGCTTTCGACATGAGCACCACGCAGATGATTTTCTCAGGGCCGGAGCAGGCGATTTTCGGGGTGGCGATGACCCAGATCGGCAAGCGCTACGGGTTCCCGGTGTATATCAACGTGGGCCTGAGCGACAGCAAGCGGCCGGATGCCCAGGCCGGGCTGGAATGCGGGATCACCCTGGCCCTGGGCGCGGCAGCCGGGGCGGACATATTCGGGCACATGGGAATTTCCGGGGTGGACCAGGCCAGCTCACTGGACATGCTGGTCATGCAGGAGGAAACGATCCGCTACGTGGAAAGCGCCTGCCGGGGGATCGAGGTTAGCGACAGCACACTGGGGCTGGATGTGATAGCCGCGGCCGGACCGGGCGGGACTTTTATCGACACGGAGCATACGGTGGAGCATTTCCGCCGCGAGCTGTGGGTCCCCGGCCTTCTGGACCGTCAGTACTATCAGGCCTGGCTGGACAGCGGGGCGAAATCGATGGAGGAGCGCTGCCGGGAGCGCAAGGAGGAGATACTGGCCACGCACAAGCCTGTGCCGCCCACTGAGGGAGAGGAGAGGATTATCGCGGAGGTCCTTGCTGCGGCTCGCAAAGAGTTGGCTGGATGAGAACCGGGTTTTGGGGAACCAGAATGTTGCGTGAGAGGATCTGGAATCGCAGAGGTCAGAAACAGACCAGGGTCTGTCAGACGCTTTGAAAGTAGGGGGCACGGCGCGCCGTGCCCCCTACAGTTAAGACTCTTGGGACAACACCCTGTTGTTTTCTTATTTAATTGGAACGACTTCCTCGTGGTTCTGCCGCGGAAAATTTATCGTAATCAGGTTTCAGGCTCCACCCGCAAGCAGGCGCAGCATTCCTAACAGGTCGAGCACGTCCACCCGGCTGTCCAGGTTCAGGTCCGCGGCGGACCAGGCTTCGCCGGCGCCGTCAACCAGCACCTTGAGCAGGGCCAGAAAGTCGAGCATATCCACCCGGCCGCTGGAGTCGATGTCCCCGCGGCGCGGCGGAGCGCCCTGAGTGGCTATCAGGCGGCCAGCCAGGACATTGGCGTACTCTTCCACCGCCGAATAACCCGAGGACAGGATTTTCACGTTGTCCGTGCCGTCAGCCGGGTCGAGTCCACGCGTGCGCTCCCACCAGTCCGCCATGCCGTCATTGTCCCGGTCCGTTTCCCGTTGCCCGTATGCCATTCCTGCCAGAAGGCCGGCCGGGGCGCGGCGGCCATAGTAGCCAGTCCCGTCGCGCACCTCCCGCACAGTGCGCCGCCCCACCGAATCCCGAGGGAAACAGCCGGCCTGCGCCAGAACCAGCTCGAAGGCCTCCAGCGGCGGCCAGGTGGTTACCGCTGGAACAGGGGTTTCTGTATCGGCTTTGCGGCCTCGGTTGGCATAAGCCTTAAGGCCGGGCATCTTTGAGGCCTCGGCCCAGGGGTCCTGGATCAGGCCGGTGTAATCCGGGCCGCGTCCGTGCATGTAGTTGTCGCGCAGATAGTAAGAGGTTGTCCCATCGAAACAGAATGGATAGATTACCGCCTCTTCAAGCCCGCGTTTGTAGTAGTTGCCGATAATGTTGTAACCCTTGTTGTTTGGTTCATTGTCGTGCAGGAACCCGTCCCTGAAGTCGTAAACCACGTTGTTCCGTATGTCCGCCGGGCCGTCGGACACGGCTGGACAGCGGCGGCTGTGATGGGCGAACAGGTTATGGTGGATGCTGATCTGTCCCCCGCCGGGACCGTTGATCATGCCGTAGTTGTGCACCCCCTCCGGGTGGCCTTGAGTATCGGACTCCTCGATTGCGCACCATTGGACAGTCATCTCGGCCGAGGAGAAAATGTCCACCGTCTCATCGCTGGCCCAGGACACGGAGACATGGTCGAGCACGCAGCGACGCACCCCGGAGAACTGGATACCGTCCGCCCATTCCACTCCGGGGATCGGGTCGGGACGTATGCGCAGGAAGCGGATCACGATGTCCTCGAAGCGTGCTTTTCCTGTTTCGTCGTACGGGGTCGAGAGCATGCCCCTGAGCGTGATACCGGGCGATGGCGCGGTCTGGCCGAGGATTGTAATCTGCCCGAATGGAATACTGAGTTCGCCTGGAATGACTCCGCAGGTGTCGAAGACCACGATCCGCGGCCCCTTCTGGTTGCAGGCCTCCTGGAGACTGCCCGGTCCGGAGGTGTTGAGGTTGTTCACGTGCAGCACCTGTCCCCCGCGCCCGCCAGCGGTGAATGCGCCGAAACCCTCGGCGCCGGGAAAAGCAGGCAGGGAATCGGAGGTCTGGGCGTATAGGGAGGCGGTTTGCATTGACAGAAGATGAATAAACAGCAGTACGGCAGTATGACGCAGAGTGAGAGTCATGTTCGTCCAGCCCTGAATTCTGGGTTCTTGTCGATCAGGCGTAAGATTAATGATTTGCATAATATAAACCGGTCTGAGAAAAACAATATATTTGTGTTGAAGACAGGCTGAAGTACTGATATTATTGAATCAGGAGTATCTGCGGCATTAAACCGGGTGAAAATGGAGGCGCAGGAAGATGCAATATGTCAATATCGGGGGACGAAAGGTCAGCCGTCTGATTACCGGCAGCAATCCGTTCAGCGGGTTCAGCCACCAGGGTGCGGCCCGAGACCGTCAGATGATGAGCTGGTACAAGACCGAAAGGATCAAGGCCGCCCTGCGCGAGAGCGAACGGGTAGGTATAAATGCAGTCGTTGCACGCACGGACCATCACGTGATGCGTTTTCTCCTGGAACACCGGGACGAGGGCGGCGGCCTCCAGTGGTTCGCCCAGACCTGCCCGGAGGTTGGGCCGCAGCATATGTGCGTCGAGCGGGCGGTGGCGGGTGGCGCCGTAGCCTGCCACATCCACGGCGGGCTGATGGATTACCTTTTCCAGAACGGCAAGCTGGATGAAATAAAGCCGGTGATCGGCCAGATAAAACAGGCCGGGATGTTAGCCGCGGTGGCCGGGCACCTGCCCGGAGTTTTCCGCTGGGCCGAGGATAACCTGGACCTGGATTACTACATGTGCTCCTACTACAACCCGATGCCGCGCGACCGCAACCCGGAGCACGTGCGCAGCGAGACGGAGTACTATCTGGAAGAGGACCGCGCCGCCATGTGCGCGCTCATTCCCACCCTTTCCAGGCCGGTCATTCATTACAAGGTGCTGGCCGCGGGACGGAACGATCCGGCGGCGGCGTTCAAATCAGTGGCTGCCTGTATGCGTGGGAACGATGCTGTCTGTGTGGGATTTTTCACCGGGGATAATCCCGGAATAATCGAAACGGACGCTCGCTTGCTGGAAGAGATATTGGTCGAAAAGGACAATATCAAGGCCTGAGCATATTATTAGTTTTCTGTTTGTGGGCGTGCCAAAATGACAATAATGACAATTTCTTTCTGTTTTCAGCGCACATTTTCTTGATAGAATATACGGTCGCGGCTAAAATCAATAACTGCCCTCCAGTGCTCGACCGGAGATTTCAGTACGCGGCGGAAGAATTCACATTTTTCCGGAGTGATCGATGAAGATTCTTTACCTGGTGCGCCACGCGAAAGCTGTGCAGAGGGATGCCGGATACCCGGATTTCGAACGCGAGCTTATCAAGCGCGGACAGAAAGACGCCCGTCAGGTGGCAGAGCACCTTGCTTCCCGGGGGGCGGCCCCCGGAGTGATCATTTCCAGTCCGGCCGTGCGGGCGGTGGCAACGGCTCGAATTTTCGGAAGGCAGTTCAACTATCCCTCCAAGCGTATCCGCACGCGCAAGGCGATTTATGATCAGCCGGCCAGCGTACTGTTCGATATTATCCGGACACTGGAAGAGGAATGCGATCAGTTAATGCTGGTAGGACATGATCCGCAGATAACCGATCTGGCGGGCTTACTGGCCCCGGATTTCCACCGTGACATTCCGACCAGCGCTCTTCTGCAGATAGAATTCCAGATCGAGCGCTGGTCGGAGCTGACCGCAGGCTCAGGGCGTGTCACGATGTTCCACTTTCCTGGCGCTCCAGGGGATGCCTGCGAGGGCAAGGCATATGTAAAGGAGATCGAGCGCTCTCTTATGCGCGCGGTCATAGATGTGCTCAGGGATGCCGATCTTGTCACCGCCGTCAAGATGGAAAAACCGGTGGCGAAAGCAGTCCGGGAACTGTCGCGCAAGTTTACCGCAAGAGTGCGGGCGCGGGCCGCGCGGAAAGCGGAAGCCGGTGAAAGTAAAGACCGGCGGGACTAACATGCTGGAGTGAGGACAGGTCCTGATGGCTAACGAAAAGTATATCATCCGGGACATAAGCTGGCTTTCGTTCAACGAGCGTGTTCTTCAGGAGGCGGCGGATCCTGACACGCCCCTGATCGAGAGGCTCAAATTTCTGGGTATCTTTTCATCCAACCTGGATGAGTTTTTCCGCGTGCGGGTGGCCACGATCAAGCGCATGGCTGCGGCGGGCAAAAAAGCGCGCGCCCTGATCGGCGACTACCCGAAGGAAATTCTGAACGATATACAGCATATAGTTCTCGAGCAGCAGGACCGGATCGATATAATCTTCCAGGATATCCTCAGGGAATTGAGGACCCGCGGAATTTTCCTGGTCAATGAGACCCAGCTTACACAGGCCGAAAGTGAGTTTGCCCGCGAGTATTTCCACAACGAGGTGCGAGCGCGTCTGTTCCCACTGATGCTCGATTATCTCGATTCTTTTCCCGAGCTGGATGACCATTCAATCTATCTGGCGGTACGCCTTCTGAAGAAAGAAACGTCCGAAAAGCCTCGTCATTCCCTGATCGCAGTGCCAAGCGATGTATTGTCGCGCTTCGTGGTGCTGCCGCACCGCGATGGGGAGGTGCGGATAATCCTGCTGGACGACATCATCCGGGTGGGGCTGGAGGACATTTTCTCCTCTTTTGATTTCAGGATATTTGATGCGTACACGATAAAGCTCACCCGGGATGCCGAGCTGGATATAGAAGATGATATCACTGTCAGTTTCATGGAGAACATTTCCAAGAGCCTGAAAAAAAGGGAGCGCGGCGCGCCGGTCCGTTTTGTCTACGATGCCCGTATCCCTGAGCCTTTCCTGAAAAGTCTGATGCGGAGGTTGAAACTTTCATCCTCCGACACCCAGGTTCCGGGAGGGCGCTACCACAACCTGAAGGATTTCATGGGATTCCCGGCGGTCGGAAAGCCGGACCTGCGTTATGCCACGCTGCCCGTGCTGCCGCATCCTGATCTCGGGTCGCACGGAAGTGTCATGGCGGTCATGCGCAACCGGGATATCCTGCTCAATTATCCTTACCATACTTTCAACCATTTCATCGATTTGCTCCGCGAGGCCTCGATCGATCCGAAAGTGGTCTCGATCAAGATTTCTCTCTACCGTCTGGCGCGGAACTCCAATGTGGTCAACGCCCTGATCAATGCCGCGCGCAACGGCAAGCAGGTGACAGTGATCATGGAACTGCAGGCCCGTTTCGATGAGAAGGCCAACATCTACTGGGCCGACCGCATGATCGAGGAAGGAGTGAAGCTGCTCTACGGTGTGCCGGACCTGAAAGTTCACGCCAAGCTGCTTCTTATCACCCGGCGCGAGCAGGGCAGTCTGATGAATTATGTCAATGTAAGCACCGGCAACTACAACGAGGCCACGGCCAGGATTTACAGCGACCACAGCTATTTCACCACGGATACACGCATAAGCGATGAAGTGGAAAAGATATTCCGTTTCTTTGAGCGCAACTACCGCACTGCTAGCTACGAGCACCTTCTGGTTGCGCCATTCTCGATGCGTGATGGACTCTGCGAGCTTATCGACAGGGAGAAGCGCAACGCGAAAAAGGGCCGTCCGGCCTGGATCAGGCTTAAGCTGAACAGCCTTTCCGACAACAGGATGATCGACAAGCTTTACAGCGCGAGCCAGGCTGGAGTGAAAATCGAAATGATAATCCGGGGCATCTGCTGCCTCGTGCCGGGCGTGCCCGGCCTCAGCGAGAATATAAGCGCGATCAGCATCGTGGACCGTTTCCTGGAGCATTCGCGTATCTTTGCGTTCTGCAATAACAATCAGCCGAAATACTTCATCTCATCGGCCGACCTGATGGACCGCAACCTCGACCGCCGGGTGGAGGTGCTCTGCCCGATATATGATTATCAGATACAGAACGAGCTGGCCGCATTCCTTGACCTTCAGTTCCGGGACAGCGTAAAGGCCCGTGTACTGGATGGCACCGGGGAGAACCGGTACCGCAGGCTTTCAGGCCAGGAGCCGGTCCACTCGCAGCTTGCTTTGTACGAAATGCATAAGGCGAAGTCCGATAACGGGAAGAAGAAATAAAGGGAATATCAAAACTGTCCGGAGGCAGCGCCTGTCTGAATCTGCACCACGGGCGGCAGTTTGATCTTCCATCCGAGGCGAAAGTGTTCCACGAAAAAATCTTGGTCTATCTGGACAAGCGGCTGAGCGGCATCCGGGAGAATTATGACCTGGCGCGCGAAAAAGTTGATGCCGAGGCCGTGCACGACCTGCGTGTACACCTGAAACGCGCCCGCGCCCTGTTCTCGCTGATCGAGGCCCTGGAGCCCGGATTCAACGCCCGGCGCGAGTTCCGCCCGTTCAAGGAGTTGTCCCGCGCCACGCGGCGCCTGCGGGATATCCAGGTGCAGATCGAGCTGTTCGATCACTCCACCCGCCGACTGAAAAACAAACCTGACGGATTCAGGCGTTTCCTCGAGCTGCTGGAAGATCGTCTGAAACGCGAATTCACAGTCTCCAGTGGACCGCAGGTCATGCAGATTCTTCAGTCCGGACGGGACAGTCTGGAGGAGGCTCTTTCCGGCATCAGCGCCGCCGCCAGCCTTCCGCGGGCCGAGGCCCGTTATCATCAGCTCAAGGCAGAGTTTCTCGATCTGGCCTGCCTGGCCGAAAAAGATGACTCGGTCCTGCACGAGCTTCGCACACGGGCCAAGCAGACACATTACACATTCGAAATCACCAGAATCTGTTTCAGGCGTCTGGGCGGCGAACGGCGGTTCGTGGGGCGGGTCAAGAGACTGCACGGCCTTCTGGGCGACTGGCACGACCGCGAGGTGGCGTTCGAGCACCTGGACCGTTACCTTCACCACAGCGGAGCGCGGGGACTGGACCGCAGCCTCGGCGCTCTGGGCGAGATACTGAGCCGAGACAAGGAGCGACTGGCCGGGCGCTGCCGCGTGGAAATCTCACGGTTGCGGGCCATGCTCACACCAGGTGCAAATTCGACTGGGAAGAAGGGGAGCGGCGCTGCCGTAAATGGTGGACGAGAACCGGCCGCGACAGTTACAAAACAGAAGAATGCCGTGTGAAGGGGATAGAAGGTAACAGCGGGGCTGTCCTGCTTTTTTCAGACGCAGTGGAGGATAATAACCCTTCACTGCGTTTTCCTCATCGTTGATGAATTGCTCCGAGCCAAGGCGAACCCTGTCTCCTCGGCATCCCGAACTTTCCGGGCGCCCCGGCTTTTTATCGGGCATCATCTTTCCGCGCACATGCGGAAGCACTTTCGGATGCTGTCCAACCCACTATACGGTCGACTCGTATAAACCGCCCGTGATAGTATGGCGGTCCCTTTCTATCACCTGCCGCCTGGAGGATTAATGTACCGTCTGATTCTGATTCTGATGGTTTCGCTTGCAGCCTGTTCTCATTCTCCCGTGGTGTCAGGCGCCCCGAAAGATAAAACAGGGGAAGACGGTTCGCTTGTTGGCGTATTTGACGCCGTCAAAATAAGCGACGGCGTTATAACCACGAACGTTGAACCAGCATGCTGCGCCACACTCGACAAGAATCTTGCCGGTTCAGTGATCGGGTTGTCTTCGAACGGTCATGGCCGAATTGTCCTGAGAGATAACTCAGGGATTGTAGTTCAGCTTGATGCCGAGAACGGCGGATCGTTGATGATAAAAGGCCGGCAGGTGATAGGTCCGCGCCTGGCCGCAATCGAGGACGCCAAGAACCCTGAGGACATGGTGATCAAATTCAACCTGCTTCTGGCGGCGATGAGACAGCACGGATTGATCGAAACGTCAGGGACTGGTTTGGCGGCGGAAAGCGGACAAGTTGAACGTCATTGAAATCCGGACCAGATAAATGACTGCCTGAACAGCGCGGTTGTTTAAACGGTATGGAAAAGAGGGGGCCTCTCTGTCGAGATGGCCCCCTCTTGATTCTTCGAGGCAGGCATTCCCGCGTCTCAGTGCTCCAGGGCCGGGAGACGTATATCGTTGCGGCGCGCCTGAAGCAGAATCTGGCGCGTGTCTCCCAGCGGCCAGGGAAACGGGCAGGCCGGCGGGTAGTTCAGGTCGATCTCGGCGACAGCCACTCCCGGGCGATCTTTGGCCTCAGCCAGAAGCTCACCCCAGGGATCATAGATCAGGCTGGCGCAATCATAGCCGCAACTGACCAGAAAGACATGGTTCTCGATTGCGCGGGCGCGCATCAGTGTCGCATTGCCGCCCCAGATGGGCAGGAATATCACCTCGGCTCCCTGAAGGCTCAGGGCGCGAGCCGGGTCAACGAACCAGGAGTCCCAGCAGATCATTATGCCGATCCGCCCGAAATCAGTGTCGAATACCGGGTAAGAGTCCCCCTGCGCCACCCCCTGATCGAACTCGCCCTCCGGAATATAAACCTTGCGGTACTTGCCGGCGATCTGGCCCTGACGGTCGATCAGGACCGCAGTGTTGTAGATAGCCTGTCCCTCGCGCTCGCCCAGGGCGGCCACGATATACATTTTATGCTTGCGGGCCAGTTCCGCCAGCCGGTCAGTGCTTGGGCCGGGGACCGGCTCGGCGATGTCCTGGTATTCCTTGCCGTACACCCCGATCAGGTTGACTCCCTCACCCAGGCAGACAATGTCGGCGCCTTTCTGCCCGGCCTGCTCGACCACCTGGCAGAACTGCTCGATGCTGGCCGCCGGCGTGGCGCTGTCATGCGGGCGGCAGTTGACAGTGGCCAGTCGCACGGGGCGTTTCGGCAGGTCCGGTGCGCGGGCCAGACGGATATCATCCCAGAAGACACGCGCCTGCGGTTTCTGGCTCAGGTACAGTTCCACTCTAACTCCAACCGCCTTTTCCGGGGCGCGAAACACGCCGCCAACCTGCTGCCAGACTCCCTTTCTGTCAAGCTCGGGCACGTACTCGCGCTGCCCGGACTGTTTACCCTCGGCATCCGTCCACTCCAGCCTGGCGAAAGTGGTGTTGTGGCTGTAGTCTACGCCCTGGGCGGCGAACGAGGCTTCGAAACGGTAGAACTTTCCCGCTTCCACTCCTTTGACCAGGGTGCGCCAGCAGCCACGCACCGCGCTGCTGGAGGCTCCGTAAAGCTCCAGACTTCCGGGACCGCCCAAGCTGGGAGTCCGTGCCACGCTGAAAGCCGGGCTTATCCCGGCGCGAGGAGCGTTCTGTTCCCAACCGTCCTGTGCGGCCTTTTCCACTGACTCGAACGCCGAGGCTTCGAGCAGGATATCCCCCGGTTGAGCGGCCTGAAGGTTATTGGCCGCGGGACATAGAAAGAACGCCGTAAGAAGCATGACAGTCATAAAGTTGCGCATCGTTCTCTCCTGAAAACAGTTAAGGCGTCCCAGGACACCCAGCCTTGCTCATGAAAAAATGAAACCGTTTCTGCCGGCGCTGAGTCATACTTATCGAAAGACAGGAAAACGAGCCTGCAAATCCAACCATAACTGGAGGCATAGATGGGCGCCACCGATACTTTCAAGCTGTTCGGCAACGCGATGATCGGAATGGTCCTATATTTCACGCTGCTGCTCAGTCCGTTGCTGTAATCTGCTCACGGCGGCGGATGACATTATAAGCCGCGGCTGCAACCCTGGTTCATCTCCGGCGGCCGGATTCAAATACGGAACAAACCGGCCCAGGGAGTGTAAGTATAAATGTCGACGCGCAGTTAGAGAGACAGGGACACGGTTTACCGGCACAGTATAATGCGATCCTGAGTCAGGTCCAAGCGAGTAAGGAACAGGAATCACCGAAGTTCGTCGACCAGGCCGCCTGCCAGAGCAGGCGGCCTTCTTTGTTAAAGCCGGGATCAGAGTTTTTTCAGCCGCACATTCCGGAAATCCACCCGCGTGCCGTGGCTCTGGAAACCGATATGCCCGCTGCGCGGGCGTTCGGACAGCGGAATAAGGCCCTCGTGGCCGATGGTTTCCCGGTCGAGATCGGCGCGCACCACCTCCTGCCCGTTCAGCACGATCACCACCAGGGGACCCTGGCATGTAATCTTATAATGGTTCCATTCGCCGACAGGTGTCGCCGCGCCCTGTCGCGCCGCGACCTGAAGGTAGATGCTGCCGGTGTGCTGGGCCGGTTTGATGTCCTTGTGTATCTCGGCGCCGTCATCCAGTATCTGTATCTCCATTCCGGCTTCGCTGACATGGCTGTCCGAGGGATAGCGCAGGCCCACGCCGCTGTTGCCGTCCGCTTCGATGCGCCACTCCAGGGACAGCTCGTAATCCGCGTACACGCTGTCCGTGGTCAGGAAGCCGCCGCCCGGCGCGATGCAGCTCAATATGCCATCGTGCAGGCTCCAGCTTTGAATCGTGCCGCCCTCGACGTGCCAGCCTGACAGGTCTTTGCCGTTGAACATGGGGCGCGATTCCTCCCCGGCGGTCAGAGAACCGGCGGACAGGAGAGCAACAACCAGAAGAACCGCCATGGGTTTTTTCATTTTGTCTCTCTCTTGTGAGTAATGAAGTTAGATAGTTTTATCTGATTTCAATCCGGCTTAAACGATACCATCCATCCGGCTCGCGGCCAGCCGTGGCCAGGCGGATCGCCGGCTGTCCGCTGCTCGAATCGGTCAGGGCCAGCCCCAGCCGGTAGTCACCCGGCGGTATGTCCGGCGGAATGTCCAGTGCCACAAGCTCGCGGCGCGCTCCAGGCAGCCAGCGGCGGATATCCAGCTGCGTGGGTATCACCCTTGCCTCGCCGCCGTTTGCAGGCCGCAGTTCGAAAGCCAGCGGATAATTACGGTAGCAAGGCGCGACTCCCCGGTTTTCCCAGTCCATCAGCACGGGCACGCTTTCGCCCCGTGGCGCCTGTTTCGGATGCTCAAGCCGGGTTAGGACAAAACGGTAGCCCATCTTTTTCTGGAACTCTATCACGCGCGGCCAGTACTCATCCGGAATCGGGAAGGACTTGTTGTTGAGAACCGAGACATGCCACTCCAGCGCCGTGGCGAAAATGGAATCGGCGTCCCAGCCATTTTCTTTCCAGTGCTGGAAGTTCCAGCAGGTTTCGAGGGCCACCGGCGCGTGCTGCCAGATCCTGCCGAGGCCGTATTCCTGGATGACAGCAGGGTAAGCCACCCGCATGTGGCTCCAGCCGTGGCGCATGTCGCCCAGGCAGTCGGCGCGCCAGCCGGTTCCATGCCCTATGGCGTAATCCAGGGCCGGACCCTCGTCCACATTCATCACCAGAGGCGTGGAGCGGAAGCTTTCGAGGTAGAAATCGATGATTTTGAACATATTCTCGGGTTTCGGCATGGGCAGATCGAGTCCCGAGGTGTGCCACTCGCCCCAGCGTCCCACCGAGCCGATATCGACATGGTCCAGGTCCGGGTGTCCGTCATAGCGCGCTCCAAGAGCGCGGATCAGGCGTCCGTGCGCCTCCAGGAAACGCGGCGAGTCGTAGTCCGGCTGCCAGTGGATCTTATCAGGATACCTGAATCCCGGCGCGCTTTCCCGGAACCAGCGTGGAACCTCCAGGGCGTTGTCCGGCGACTTATCCGCATTTTCATGCCCGTTCTGGCACATCACGCGGAAAGCCAGTTTCTGGCCGTGCTCCCGGCAGAGCGCCAGCACGCTGTCGATGAGCGCGAAATTCACCTCGCCCTCGCGCGGCTCCAGGTCTTTCCAGTACCAGCGGAAATAGGCTATCGAGCATTCCGGGTGGTTGACATTGAGCGGGTCGCCGTTGAAACTGTAGAACGTGGTGAAACCCATCCCCGGATTGACCAGCACGCTGTCCAGGCCCGCGGGGGTGACCACGGTCCGGTTCTCGTCCGAACAGGCGATGACTGCCACAACCAGAAAGATAGCGGATGCCGCGGGGAGAAATCTTGAAAGACGCTTTGAATCGCGCATCGGCTGTTCCATCAGGAAGGGTGGATTGGGATCAACGGCGCGTGAAATATCAAACGGGACAATTTTACCATCGGATGCTGTTAAAAGCAAATCCCGATAGAGCCCATAATGCCGGGACAGACTTCAGGGTCCGGCAGGAACCGGCTGGCATGAGCTGTCAGCCGGAGCGCTGTCCTTCGCCGCGGATGAATCCGCGGACGGACGGGCCAGGCTGTCGCCGGTGACAAATGCGTTCAGGGCGCGGGCGCGCTCTGCGCTTATCCCGGATGCGGCGGCCAGGGATTCGAGCAGCGCGGTGTTGCGAGCGAGCGAACCCTCGGCCTTGAACTGCCGCAGCATCCCGACAAAACCCATCTCGTTGGGCTGCACGTCGAGGTCCAACCCCAGCTCGCGCCGCACCCGGCGCTCGATCTCGGCGGCGCGCTCCGGCTCTATCTGCGAGGCCAGACGCAGGTTGTCCAGCAGCGGGGCGTTGCTCTCTCTTGTCTTGTCTTTCAGGAACGAGCGGAGCATCCCCTCGTAGCCCTTCTCGTTGTCTTTCAGCTCAAAAGCCCCGGCCAGTGTTTCCTTTGCCTGTTCCAGAAGTCCGCCGGAGGGCAGCTTTCCCTGAAGGGTCTCCGCGGCCTGGCCGAGCCTGCGGTCTTTCTCCCGGTCGAGTCGCGCTTTGAAAGCGTCCGGACTAAGGCTGGTCCGGGATGAATCCACGGCAATCGAGAAGTCATAGTTGCCGGAGACGATCTTTTTCGAGGCGTCCAGAAAGCGCCGCGACAGCGATTCGTGCACATCTTCCAGGAGGGGCTTGCCCTCCTCGAAGAAATCGCGGGCATAGAAATCCACCCCGGAGGCCAGCACCTTGTCTTTCTTGAGCGCGAACGGCATGCCCTCGGCCAGGGCGTAAGTTTTTATCTCACCGTTGCGGTAAAGGATGAAACGCCGGTCAGTCACCGCGGCGAATGAAATCCGTTTCAGCCCCAGGTTCATCACCTGGTTGCCCAGACGGCCGGCCACGCCGGTCACCGCGCCGGACAGATTGAAAAGGTTGCCGGTGGAAAGTCCCAGGCTTTTCAGGGATTCGCGGTCCAGACGGGCGGTCCCGGACGATGCCAGGGCCAGGACCACCTCGCCCTTTTCCAGCGGGACCTCGCGGCTCAGGCATTCGGCGGCCTCGGGCAGCTCGTGGAGGTAATAGCGGTCATCAAGGGTCAGACCGCCCAGGTCGAGGCTGGCCCTCGGCGAGACAGACTCGACATCGCGCTTGAGCGTGCGGAATGCTGTCTTTTCCGCGCTGTCCAGCTTGTCGAACTCCAGCACGCCGGAGACCGTGACCACGGCGGCGTGGTTGTCCCGGATTCTGGAATCGAGGAAAACAGTCTCGATGTCGCGGAAAGCAAAGGAGCGCAGCACCCAGGACTGCTCTCCGCCGTTCTCCATGCGTTCCCAGTACAGCACGGAGCTGTCGGCGGAGCTGAGAAGTCCGCTGTCGTCACGCAGGCATACCGCGTTCACCGGTTTCCGAGATAATCCATGCGCTGTCCGGGCCTCCTGCAGGGCCTGTTCCAGGTGGGAGCTGAAAACCAGAGGGCCGGGGGTCAGCACGGGCGGAGTGTCGTACATTTCGCGCTCGCGCTGCACGATAATCAGCCGCCGCCCGGAGATACGGGCCGCCGCACCGTCATCCAGGCTGACTGCGGCCAGGTCTTTCCATTCGCGGGAGAAGGCTGGTGAGTCTTTATCCTCCGCGCGCTCAAGAAGGATGACTCCGCTGCTGTCCAGAAGAACAGTCACGCCCTGGGCGCTGAATGCCACGGCCTTGACCGGGGCGGTCCGGCCCGGCCGGGCGGCCAGAGCCAGAGTCAGTCCCTGCGCCTCGTCACAGGCCCGCTGTTCATCCGCGGAGCGCGATGCGTGCTCCCAGAAGTCCTGAAACACTTTCTTTTCCCAGACCGGCGTGTCCCAGAGGGCGGCGCACTCTCTTATCGAGAGCCCGGCCTGCCGGGCGGCCAGGGCAATCTCGTTGAGCAGCTTGCCGCGTCTGGGCTGGGGACAGGCTTTGAGGGCCGCGGCCAGCTTTCCGCCGGAAGCGGCGAGTGAGTCGATCTGCGCCGGGCTGGCTTTCTCGGATCCAGAAACGATGCCCTTGACCCTGGAAAGGATATTGATCGCCGCACAGCGGCTGTTCAGGCCGGACAGGACGGTCAGTATCAGGCAAAGAATCAGGCTGGAAATCAACTTGCTTTTCAAACGGGCCTCCCCGGCACGGTTGATGTCTGGCGTCACATCGCGCTCACTGGGAACTCGGGGGCCGTGAACCTGGCAACCAGGCCCGGCGCGGGTGGAACGGAGCACGGCTTGCGGAATGCTGCAAATTCAGAAACGTATTGAAATATAAAAAGATTTGATTGGACAAGCAATATAAACGGCAGATTATTAAGGCTGTGACCATGCTCTGCATTCAGGGCAGTTCTGGCTCCATATCTCCCTCAGAAGCCGCAGGGCGTCAAACAGCCCCACCCGCCCGTCCCCGTTCCAGTCCAGAGACGCGCTGGCCTGTCCAGAGCCGGACCAGGAGGAGACGGACCAGACGGCTGCCATCCATGCCGCTGAAACCGTGATAAAGCCCGCCGTCCCAGGACCAGTCTATCTGACTCCAGCCGATCCCGCCGAAATCAAGCACTCCATTCACTGTCTTGCGTGCGGTCAATTCATTGCGCAAAACGGCCGAGGGCCTTTCCGGCGGAAGAAAAAACAAGCAGGATCAGAAAAAACGGCTCGATAAGGCGGCTCATAGAACAATTATCCCCCCGCCGCCCCTCGGATGGCCCCGTAATCATTTAACAGTCAGTTTTTCGATTATGTCCCGGTGTTCCGGATAGCGCCTGGTCAGGGTTTCACACGCCACCAGTTCGAAATCGGCGTATTCAAATCCCGGCGAAACTGTAGTCCCGAGCAGAGCGAACTCTCCGCCCGGCTCAAGAGCCAGTCCCTGCCATGCGTTCGCCGGAACAAGCGCCTGGACTGTCTGCCCCCGGTCAAGCGCCGCGCCGAGCGTGACAGTCACGGGGACTCCGCCTTCCGGTATCATGAAAAGGCGGACCGGGTCTCCCAGATAGAAATGGAATATTTCATCCGTGCGCAGACGGTGCATGGCGGAGAAAGATTCCGGAGTCAGAAGGTAGTATATGGCCGTGGACAGGCTGCGGTCAGCACCATAGAAGTTGCCTGGAGCATCTTTACTGAAAACTGCGCGGCTGCGGTAGGTCTCACGGAAATAACCGCCCTCGCCGGGATGCGGTTCGAGGCCCAGATGACGGATGATCCATTCGGCGTCCAGAAAACCTCCAGAGCATAGAGTGATCGTTAACAGGAAAAAATATTGTCATTTCTCATGGTAAGGTCAAGAATATGACTCAGGTGCATACAGCTGCCTTATTTCTGTTTTGCCTGATAACTGAAAAATAATTATCTTAGAGCAAGTTTGAGAAATTGGGATCTTCCAGGTTTTCTGCCAGGCCCCACGCAAATGAACACGAAACGCCGAGGAGCCGCCGATGAACCACCGCATGCAGTCTCATCCAGCAATCCTGGTGATAATGCTTCTCCTGACCATGACCGGTCTATTGTCCGGCAGGAGCATGAAACGTGTCGAGCGCGCCATACCGGACATTCCGGGTTATATCACCCTCCAGTGCGACCTGCACATGCATACGGTGTTCAGCGACGGTCTGGTCTGGCCGACAGTCCGGGTAGAGGAGGCCTGGCGCGAGGGTCTGGACGCTCTGTCGATCACCGACCACAATGAATACACCCCACACAGCTCCGACCTGCTGAAAAACCTCGATCGTCCCTATTCCATCGCCGCGCCGCAAGCGCGCGCGCTCGGGCTGACCCTCATCCACGGGGCCGAGATAACCAAGCAAATCCCGACAGGCCATTACAACGCCCTGTTCCTCGATTCCGTCTCCCGGATCGACCGTAAAAACTACATCGAAGCAGTGGGCGAGGCGGTCAAACAGGGCGCTTTTGTCTGGTGGAACCATCCGCCGTTCAAACAGGAGAACGCCGGGACATACTGGCATAGCGCACAGGACAGCATTCTGGCCCGGGGATGGATGCACGGCATAGAAATCGCCAACGGTCCGGATTACTGCCCGGAGGCCCACGGCTGGTGTCTTAAGCACAACCTGACCATGATGGGCAACTCGGATATCCATGATGTCTCTTTCATGGAATACGATCCCGAGCACGGCGACAGGCGCACGATTACCCTGGTGTTCGCCACAGGCCGCGGGGGAAAGGAGATACGAGAAGCCCTTTTCGCCCATCGCACGGCCGTCCTATGCCGCGATACGCTCTATGGGCGGGTCGAACAGCTCGCGCCGCTTTTCAGGGCGGGGGTGGAACCGGTCAACCCAGCGCTTGAAATAGCCGGCAGGGGCGAGGCCCTTCTTCAGGTGCGCAATCTCACGGACATTCCGTTTCACCTGAAAGCCACGGACAGCCTGGCGGCGCTGCGTTTCCCGCAGTCCGTGACCCTCGAACCGCGCTCCGTGGCGCTGATAAGGCTCTCTTCCCGTCAGGACAGCCTGAGCGGGGAGCGGGAGCTGAGCCTTCCGTATGCGGTGGCCAATATCCATCCCGCTCCGGGGGAACCTTTGAAAGCCCCGCTTGCCATACGGGTGAATTTCATCCCGGCGCGTAAAAAGTGAAGTTCCCGCGGACAGGATTTTTCGCCCCGGGACTGTTATCCGTCCTCCGGTTAACGTTTGAAAGGAGCGTGCGGCGATGCTTTGTCTGAAATCAATCGATGCCCGTAAACTTCTGGTCAGTCTGATTGTCTGTCAGGCGGCCGGTTTTATCGGTTCACTGTTCACCCGTCCGGCTATCCCGTCCTGGTACGCCGGTCTTGTCAAGCCGTCTTACACCCCGCCGGACTATGTTTTCGCCCCGGTATGGATCACCCTCTACTGCCTGATGGGACTGGCTCTTTATCTGGTCTGGCGGCGCGGGACCGAGACCCACTGGGTGCGACCGGCCCTGCTGATATTTGCCTTGCAGCTTATGCTGAACGCGGGGTGGTCCTGGCTGTTTTTCGGGTTGCGCTCTCCGCTGGCGGGTTTGCAGGGAATCGTATTCCTCTGGGTCATGATTGTCATGACCATCGTCCTCTTCCGGCGGGTGAGTCTGGCAGCGGCATTGCTGCTCGTGCCATACCTTCTGTGGGTCAGTTATGCGACACGCCTCACCTGGTGTATCTGGCGTCTCAATCCCTGAGCGGAAAGTGCGTCGGGAGCCAGTATGAATGAAGCGGACAAAGCTGTTTTCGGGGCGCTGGATATCGGCGGGACAAAGACAGCCTGCGCGGTTATCGGCGCGGAGGGCATGCTGCCTGGCTTGACCCGTGTCCCGACAAACGCCTGCGCGGCTCCGGATGAGGTTATGGATGGCATCGCAAGAGCTTTCAGTCAGGCGGTGGCGGCCTCGGGGGTGGACCCCGGACGGATCCTCGGAGTGGGAGCGGGCGTGCCGACCACGCTGGATTATGAAAGCGGCCTGATCGATTCCTCGCCCAATTTACCGGCCATGACCGATTATCCTCTCGGTAAGGAGCTTACAAAACGTATCGGTCTGCCGGTGACGATGGAGAACGACGCGGGCTGTTTTATCCTTGGCGAGGCGGAGCGCGGCGCGGCCGAAGGTGCGCGGGACTGCTGCGGAATCACCCTGGGCACGGGTTTCGGGTTGGGAGTGATGCTTGGCGGAAAGCTTCACCGCGGCGCGCACGGTACGGCGGGAGAGGTCTGGAACTGTCCGTTTGGCGAGGGAATTTTCGAACGCGGAGTTTCTGGCTCCGCTGTTTCCAGGCGCTACCTGGACCTGACCGGGATAGAGCTGGACGGAGCGCGGGTGGCGGAGAGGGCCCGCGCGGGCGATTCAGCGGCGGTTGAAGTGTTCCAGGATTTCGGCGGCGACCTCGGCCGCGGCGTCTCCTGGCTGGTCAACCTGCTCGACCCTCAGGTGGTGGTGCTGGGCGGCTCGGCGGCCATGGCGTGGGACCTGTTCAGCGGCCCGATGCTCGCCATGGTGGACCGCCATCGTATCGGGCGCAACCGCACCCGGATAGTCCGTTCCGCACTCGGGGAGACAGCCGCTCTTTATGGCGCGGCCCGGCTTGCCCGCAACGCGGAGATTTGAATATTCTCGCATGAATGAAAACAAATGCGGCCTGATCAGGAGGCAAAATGAGAAAAGTCCTTTTATCCTGTTGCATCGTTCTGCTGGCCGCCTGCGCCGGCCGCGGACCCGAGGTGCGGGTCCGCTCGTACCTTCAGCCCATCGAGCGCGACGATTCCCTGTCTGTCCAGGGGGAGACAGTCCTGGCGTTGCGCACCACGCCGGGGGAGTTCGAGCCAGGTTGTTTCACTGTCCGGTCCATGAAAGAATCGAGCCTGGAGATTACAATAACGGGCGCCGGGGATACGGCCCTTCCCTCCGAATGGTGCCGCCTCTACAGGGTTACCGCCCGCGCGGACAGCGCCCCGCTGAACCGTCTGCTGCCCCTGGAGGGACAGGTGACAGTAAAATCCGGAGTGACCGGGTATTTCTGGCTGGATGTGTGTCCGCCGGAAGATGCCGCGCCCGGAGTTTACAGCGGGAAGATTACGGTGTCCTCGGCTGAGGGTACGACAGTCCTGCCCCTGTCGGTGGAGGTGCTGCCGTTCCATCTGGAGGACAGCGCTATCCGCGACGGGGCGTTCATGTGGCTGGTGGACCTTCCTCCCGGCTGGTTCGCCGACATGAAACAGCACGGCCTCGACGCGATCCAGTATTTCACCTGGGAATGGGAGATGGTGGATCACGAGCAGGACCGCAGCGCCTGGAGCTGGGACCCCTCGACGATCAAGATAGCCAATCGTGACGGCCGCCTTGAGATGGATTTCCAGGCCCTGGACCGCGTGGCGGAGGGGATGCAGGCTGCCGGGATGGACGGGCCGCTGGTGGTCAGCCTGGGTAATGACCATTTCCTGCACTACGAGTGCGCCCTGGCCCGCGCGTTCGGCCTGAAAGTGGACACCAGCGCGGTTATGGACGGCAAGGCGATAATCGCTCCGGAAGTCAGCCCGAAACTTGACCAGTTGTTCGCCGAGGGGCTGAAAATGCTGCACGAACACTGGGATTCGAAAGGCTTCACACAGGAGCTTGTGATACTGATCTACGATGAACCCACGGAAAGGCTCCTCGATCGCTGCAAGAACCGTTATGACCTTTTGAAAAAGACCATCCCCGGCACACGGGTCTACGGTGTGGTGATGAACCGCCGCGAATGGGCCGAACAGATGGCGGATCAGTGCGATGTGATCGTATCCAACGGTGATTTCGAGGGCTGCCGCGAAGTGGCGGAAAAGTACGGCAAGGATTTCTGGGTTTACAGTTTCCCGCTTCAGGCCGTGCACACCTCGCGCTGGGACATGGGATTCCTGCCCTGGCGGGTCGGGGCGGGCGGTGCGTTTTTCTGGATGTACAACTACTGGTTCTACAGCCCGGATTACTGCGCGGTCTACCCCCTTCCCTCCGATCCAAACCGGGTGGTTTCTTCCACCGGCTGGGCTGGCGTGCGCGAGGGCGTGGATGATCTCCGCTACCTGGCGACACTCGATAAAGCGATACAGAGCGCTCCGCCTGAGAAACAGACCTCGGCGCGGGAGGGCCTGGCCGCGATCCGCGACCTGATCGATCCCGAGCAGCGCGCGCCCGCGGCCTCGGGCGAGGCGCAGGACGAGGTCAGCCGTCTGGCGCATTTCAACGAGCCGCAAAGGCTGCGCGGCCTGGTGATCGAGATGATCCTGGATTTGCGTGAACAGGCTAAGTGATTCAGAAACGGCAAGGAGGTAGGACGGTTGAGTAAATCCGGAGAGAAAAAGTGGATGACCTGATTCGGACAGCGGAGATGCGCCGTCAAAAGGCGCTGGAGATTCTGGAGAGTCTCGGCCTGTTCGGTCTCTGGCGCAAATTCGGCGAGCCGGTGCTGGTGGGAGCGGTGGCCCAGGGGCTGGTGCAGACCCTGGATATAGACATGGAGGTTTACTCCGGGAATCCCGAGATATGGCAGGGGTTCGAGGTGATGGGCCAGGCGGCCTCCAGGCCGGGAGTCACCGGGGCGCAGTTTGTCAATGCCCTTGATACGCCGGACCGCGGGCTGTACTGGGCCTTGAGTTTCAGGGATGCGCTCGGAGAAAACTGGAAGATTGACTGCTGGCACGTGGGACACGACCACCCGGACGCGCACCAGGCAGAGCGTTTCGCCAAGGCTGTCGCACGAGTGCTGACCGATGAGTCGCGGCGGACGATCCTGAAGCTGAAGAGCGAACTGCGCGCAACCGGCGGCGCCCGCGGCATAGATATCTGCCGCGCGGTGATACAGGGCGGGATTCGGGACGCCGATGGATACAGGCAGTGGGCCTCGGCCAACCCGCCTGATCCGGGCATGGTCTACTGGCGGCCCTAAGAAGTCTGAAACGCATCAACGGTGAAGTCATCCGGCTTCACAGGCTGCGGAAAGCGCAGGAAGTCCGGACAGGAGTCGAAGTGATCAAATCAGAGACCGGAGGGAAGATGACAAGATACATGATTACAGTCCTCCTGCTGGCGCTGTCAGTGGGTTGTTCCGGCGAAAGCGTGACAGTCTGGCCGCACCTTTACCTGGCCCCCATGGACCGGATGGTAGCTCCGCCAGCTACACAGGCAGACGGGATAAGCCTGCGGGTGACGCCTGGCGAGTATGAACCGGCGGCGTTCGCCGTGCGCTCGGCCCGTCCTGCCGAGGCGAATGTGAGTCTTGCGCCCTCCGGCGATAAGCAGAGCCTTCCAGCGGAGTGGTGCGAGCTTCATCGTGTGACAAGCCTGTCCGACAGCAGCATGCTCAATCGCCTCATTTCTCTGAACGGGGCGGTTCCCCTGGGAGCTGACACAACACAGTTTTTCTGGCTCACTGTCCGTCCGCCCGAGGATGCTCCAGCCGGGTCATACAGCGCCATGCTGCGCGTGGAATGCGGCTCGACGGTACGCGAACTGCCGGTTGTCTGCGAGGTGCTGCCTTTCCGGCTGACCCAGTCGCCGGTGACCGCCGGTGTGTTCATGGCCACGACCGATATCCCGGCCTCCTGGTTCGTGGACATGAAACAGCACGGTCTGGACGCGATCCAGATGTTCTGGGGCAGCACCGGGATTGAGGTGCGTAACCAGGATAGCAGGCTGACGCTTGATTTTTCGGGTCAGGACAGCCTGATGGCCCGTCTTGACAGGGCAGGCATGGATGGACCGGTGGTGATAAGTCTGGGCAACGACCATTCGCTGCATTATGAAACCGCCCTGGCTCGCGCGTTCGGACTGAAAGTGGACACGAGCGAGTCGATTGACGGCAAGCGAATCCTTGGGCCGCCGGTCAGCGCGAAACTGGACGAGCTGTTCATGGAAGGGTTGCGGCAGATACGCGCGCACTGGGACTCGATGGGCTGGCGTCAGGAACTGGCGGTGCTGATCTACGACGAGCCGACAGAGAGACTGCTGGAACGCTGCAAAAACCGTTATGACCTGCTGAAGAAAGCCATTCCTGAAACCAGGGTTTACGGCGTGGTGATGAACCGGAAATCCTGGGCCGAGAGCATGGCCGACCAGTGTGATATTTTCGTGTCCGATGGTGATTTCATGGGCTGTCTCGAGGCGGCGCAGCAGGCAGGCAAGGATTACTGGGTTTACAGTTTTCCGCTCAGAGCTGTCCATACCGCGCGCTATGACATGGGGGCGCTGCCCTGGCGGGTCGAGGCCCAGGCCACTTTTTTCTGGATGTACAATTACTGGAGCTATGACCCGGACGGCTGCGCGGTGTACCGTGACGATGCCGATCCGCAGAAGCTGGTGCGCTCAACCCCCTGGGAGGGGGTGCGCGAGGCGGTGGATGACCTGCGTTATTTCGCCACAGCCGAGCAGGCCGTGTCGCGGGCCAATGGAGACCGCAAGGCCGTGGCCGTCGAGAGGCTGATGGCGCTGCGCGAGTCGGTGGAGCCGGACCGGCGCAGGCGCGCGGCCCTGGGAGAAGATCACGATGAGGTGAGCGTGCTGGATGAATACGGAGAGCCGCAGCGTATCCGTGACGAGCTTATCTCGATAATCCTGTCGCTGAAGTGACGGCTGGCGCGGCCGATTGCGTCTAATGACTGATCAGGAGGAAAGATGTCCAAGCCAAGCGGAATGAAGCGCAGGGATGTTCTGAAAAGCCTTCCCCTGGTCGCGGCGATACCGGCGGCGGCCCTGGGCGCGGAGGAGAAAAAGGTGGAGTACGACCGTGAACGGATGATAGAGCGTTATCCGGAGTTCAAGGACGCCCGCAGCCGGAAAGTGGTTTTCGTGGCGCATTGCATCCTGAACCAGAACGCCCGGATCAACAGTTGCGCCTACACTCCGGGGGCCATCCCGAAAGTGGGGGTTGAACTGATGGAGCGAGGAATCGGGATCGTGCAGATGGCCTGTCCGGAGCTGAGTGCTCTGGGGCTGGGACGGGGCGGCCCGGTGGAAATCTACGACCAGCTCTCCACACCGGTTGCCCGGCGTTTTCTGCGGGCGTTGTCGGCGGATATAGTCTACCAGGTGAAACAGTATCAGAAACAGGGTTTCCGTGTCCTGGGCGTGCTGGGGATAGACGGCAGCCCGAGCTGCGGCGTGGACCTGACCTGGTACGGGGATGAGCACGCCGGGCGGGGGGCCTACATGGAGGAGCTGATTATCGCTCTGAAAGACGCCGGCCTCGACATTCCCGTGCTGGGGATTCAGGACGCCCACCCGGACAAGGCCGTGGAGATCATCCGCCAGTGGGATGCTGACAGCACGAAGAAGTAATGCCGGAGCAGCGGCAGCTTAAGATGAGCTTTCAGATTATGAACAATGATGGCTCAGAAAGAATAAACTCTCTCGATCCAGCTTGGTGTAATAGAAAGAAAGTGCTTGATAAATAAACGGATAAATACAAAAACAGTGTCAAAACGATTCCCCCTTTCCCAAAGCAGGGGGACAGGGGCAGTAATGTCCGGTCAGGAACGTGCATCACGGGATAGAAGGGTTAAGTTTTGCATGTCCTTTTCCGGCTTGTGGAAAAGGACCAAAAGACGTTTTGGGGCCGTAAACTCGCACTGGCCATAACTCTTTTTCAACCAGTGGTGTGCATGGAGCCTCTGCACGCAACCTTTGTCGCCGGGCGACGCTGGCGCTGAATGCCCGCCTGACCGCGGAAGCTATTTCAGGCTTGAGTGTGCCCGTCGCCATTACTGCGCTTCTTTGGAGTGGCTCGGACATACGGCCCTGGGCGGGCCGCTTAAAAACAAGGCCCGCAAACATAGGGCCGGAGAGCCGGAAAAAGTCTATCTTTTCCTGAGACTTTCGGCGTAGAGTCACGGTGCACCGTGACCGTAAAGCTTTTAACCCGGATTCACCATATGAAGATTGAAAGTGGTTTTCCAAGCCAGCCTAAGGTGTTAAATTACAAGGGAAACCACTTCTTTGCGAGGTGAAACATGGGTCAGCTGGAGGGTGAAGGTTTGAAGGTCGGTTTTGACAGCAATCTCAGGCCGGAATTTCATGGTTCAAAAGTAACCTCAGATGCCGGTCTCATTGCCTATCGTGACCTTGATGAGGCGTTAGGATTATTCGAGGCAGCATCCCAAGTTTTACTCGATATGCGAACCGGATGTAATATTCAGCACGGAATCGGAAGCCTATTACGCCAGTCAGTCTACAGCCGCTTGGCCGGTTACGAAGATGTAAACGATGCCGCCCGGATGAGCAAAGACCCAGTGATGCGAGCCATCACCGAAAAGAGAAACGCCAAGAAGAACGCTGCCAGCGCCAACACGATGGGACGTTTTGAGACTGAGATGTTGGCGATGAGTGACAATCTTGGTGCTTTATCTGAGATCAACGGCAGGTGGGTGCAAAGAGCTGTAGACAAGACTTCGTTTAGGAGTATCATTCTGGACATGGACAGTTCGGTGAGTCCTGTACATGGTGATCAGCAGGGATCGGCCTACAATGGCCATTTTGGTTGTACCTGTTTCCATCCTTTGTTTTGCTTTAACCAGTTCGGTGATTGCGAAGGTGCGATGCTTCGTCCAGGCAATGTTCACAGTGCGGAGCGTTGGAAGGAAGTTCTGGAACCGATTGTCCAGTGGTATGAACAAAAGAAGATCAGGCAATACTTCCGGGGTGATGCAGCCTTTGCAAAACCTGAGCTTTATGAATATCTGGAGGGAAACGGATTTTTGTATGCTATCCGTCTTTCTTCAAACGACATTTTGCAGAAGCTGATTGAACACCTGCTTACCCGTCCAGTTGGACGGCCTCCGAGAAAGCCGGTAGTGCTGTACGAGGATTTCAAGTATCAGGCAGCCAGTTGGAACAAGCCTCGACGGGTAGTGGCGAAAGTTGAGTGGCATCAAGGCGAGCTTTTCCCACGGGTTGGTTTCATTGTGACCAATATGAGCGCCAGGACCAAGGGAGTGGTTCATTTCTACAACGGCCGGGGAACAGCAGAACAATGGATCAAGGAAGGAAAGTACACTCTGAACTGGACGAGACTATCATGCAAGCAGTTTGTCTCTAATCAGGTGAGGGTTGCCTTATTTGTCCTGGCCTACAACCTGGTCAACTTTCTTCGCCGGCTGGTTCTGCCACGGGAAATCAGGCACTGGTCGTTGCGCACTCTGCTTACGAAACTGGTAAAGATCGGCGCGAAGGTTGTCAGACACAGCAGGTACGTTACGTTTCAGATGGCCGAGGTGGCAGTCAGCAGGAAGCTGTTTGCAGAAATCCTGCTCCGGATTGAGCGATTGCGATGTTGCACGGCGTAAAAATGCCGCGCTCTGGTACGAACCGAGGGAGAATAGTCTCTTTTTCCTGCTCAGGCCCGAAAAAAATTGACAATGGCGATTCAAACTGATAACTTAATCCAAAGAAACAGAAAAATCTGTCTATCCAAGCTGGGCAGATCAATAAAATTCTCTCGAAATCGAACAAAAAGGCTGTTTTTTGCTGTTTCAATTTTGATATGGGGAATGTCGGGTAAACGGAGGCGTGTTTAATAAGTTAAATAGGTCGATATTGTAATTTCTGTTGGTAGACATCGCCAACTTATTGATTAAGATGCTAATGAAGATGGTATTGATAATTTCTCGACGCTTAAATGTAAATTTTCAGATAACGCTTCACTGAACTCAATAATTGATCTCAAGCTATAGTTTCAAATGAGATACTAAAATCTCCCATTCCTATTACCACAAACAACCTTGAAAGGATTTATTTTTATGATTAACATTGAGCATTTCAAAGACAAAATATTGGAAATTGCGGAAAAGTGTCCAGTTGAATCTAGATATTGGTTTGGTGACGACATTCCTATTGACAAAATAAAAAACGCAAAAAGGAATATTGGGATACCACCAGAGGAGAATGTTTTAATCCTAATTGATAGTACAATACTTGGCGGTTGTGAAAGAGGTTTAGTAGTTTGCTCACATGGAATATATTGGAAAAACAATTGGGGCGTAGAAACTCTCAAAAATAAGTTAAACTGGGAGGAATTCAAGAAAGCCAAAATTGATGTTCTCCCAAATAATAAATTGCAATTGGGGAGACGTAATGTTTTTAGTTGTTTACAAATGAGTTCGGAAGACACTTATAATTTGATGAAAAATATTCAGAACTTTCTTCTGTCAATCGAAGATACTGTTGAAAAAAATACCGCTCCCCAGCAGAAAAAAGGTATTCCTAATTTCGACATTACAGAATGGAATAAAATAAGCATTGAACAAATATTTGCGGATTTTCAAAAGAATGAGATACGAGCAAAGAAAAAATATACGGAAGGGAACCCGATAGGGATAATAATAAAAGGCAAAATAGAAGAAATATCTGAAATAGACAATGGCAGATCAGAAGGTTGGTACGCTGTTCGAGTGGATGTGGACAGTGTTGGTAAGTATATATATTGCCTATTGCCTGAGGAGGCTGAAGAAGTAATTTTGAAGCTTTCCACAGGGGATATATGGGTATTTATTGGATATTTTCATTTTGGTACAGATGATGACACTTATGAGTTGTGCGACGAATTTTGTGTTGAGGTTAAATACTATTTCGATGAAGAAGGATTTGAAATATTGCTAAATAAAGGTTTAGATGCATTTAATGCTGAAACAAATGCGTCAGAAGATACAGAAAGTGTATCATTAGACAGTAGCAAAGATAGCAATGATGCTATTGGGGAAATTAAAGAAAACGAAAAAGGATATGTAGGAATGGTAAAGTCATTAATAGAGAAAAATCTCATAGAAGAGCAAAGGGAACTATTGAAAACATTGCGAACTTCTTCGGATATAAGCGAAGAAAGATCCAAGGAATTAGAAATAATTATAAAAAAAGAATTAGGTCTTATTGTTGAAATTGCAGATAATGAGAAGGGATTTGTAGGAATAGCACGTCAGTTTATAGAGAATGGTAGTTTAGAGGATAATGTGCCATTGCTCGTAACGCTTGCACAATCTTCTGGTATTTCAGAAGAAAGAAAGAAGATATTGTTGGAACACTTATTGTCGAAAAAATAAATGCGACCAGTTCAAATCAGATTTGCAAAGACATTCAGGAGTAACAAATGCTATTTTACGATAAGTTAAATAGCCATTTAAAAGGTACGAAGTTGGGAATTAATTATTACAAACCAGGGGAAATTCCTGATGCTAAAGCTAACAATATTAGAAAAAAAGCAGGTATAAACAAAGATGAACAACTATTGGCACTGATTGATATGTCGCTGATGAAGTCTGGAAAGGCTGGCATTGCTTTTACGGATAAAGGCATACATATAAAAACAATGTTATCCCACGCTCGTTTTGTGAGTTATGAAGACTTGGCTGTTAGTGAAGTGTATGCATTGGATAATACATTGAACATTAATAATAGTAACATGCAATATAGTTCAACGTCATTGCCAGATGATGTAAATACCAAACAATTAATACAATTGATAAAAAATATCAAATTATCAAAAATGAAATCGGAAGGAATACGTCTACGGAAACCACCGATAGAAATTAAAAAAATTGCTGGATTGGCATTGCGTTCCATCCTTTATTTTCTGATTATCTTACTGGTTTTCGATTTCTTTTCTACAACAGAAAAAACATTTATTGAATCAGTAGCAATTGTTGCTTTTTTAGCATTGTTTTATTTGGTTGTTTATTTGATATGTAAAGGTATCATTTTCTATATGATAGCAGTGGTAATTGTATTTGCAGTTTTATCGGGTTTATCGGCGGTCTTTCCACCATTGGGCTTGCTTCTCGCTCTATTTATAATTGGATTGATATTTAAGAAACTTAAGGCCATAATATATTTAATTCCTTGGGTAATGCTTGGAGTGCCTTTGTATTATGGTGCTCATCAAGTATTTACAAATAATATTCCATTTTTACAACAACCATTCTTGGTAGAATATTATATAGCCCCAATTCTTGTATTTTCGATTTTTGTGGCATATCGATATAATCTCTGGGCGGGGCTTTTTAAAGTATCAGTTGTTTTTGTAGGCGTACCTCTTATAGCTCTTTATCTATTTTTAGATGATGTTGATGATTATATTGATGATAGTGGGATTGATTATGGAGTAGATGGGGATGATAGTGTATTCGTAAATGAGTACAATCGAAGTGATGGAACGGTAGTTAGTGCCCATACTCGATCATTACCAAATGTGTGAAACCTATGCAATCTGCCGCAGTTAACAAGTTCCATTTCAATTATTAAATAAATATTTACAGCTTTTATGAGGATTACAATAACAAGAAAAAGGGTAAGATCCAAACCTCTGAATCTCGTCCATTCCCTTACCAACAAACTATAGTTCTAATCCCTAATCCTCAAATGTAGCATTAATTGTTGCAATAATAAAATCGGTCTTGTATTTATTGGCCCTTTGTATTTGTTGATTGAGAGTATCATTACAGGAGATTGGGATAGTGATCCAAGTGCTGGATTTCTTTTTATGATAGTAATAGCTTTGAATATATTAAGTGGTAAATGTGCTTTTAATCCTCTCAGCAATATCCTAACCGGATATTGCTGGGGCAGGGGGGATTTGAGTTTTGAATCTATTACTTGAGTTTCGTGCGCGTTAAATCGCTTTTACTTTCCAAATGGTACACCCGCAACGGATTGTCGTGGACTATTTTCCGCACCACCTTCTCCGGCAGCCCCAGCCCCGGCAGACTGAAATGCCCGGCCTGACGGCGGAACGGCGCTTTAGGCTGGACATCCTCCCGCAGCAGGAACTGCATGTGGCTGTCCACGTATTCAGCCGAGGTCTTTTCGTAGGCTGCCTCTGGCTGCATGTCGCCCAAGTCCACGTCCTCCGGGCGCTGGAAGCTCTGGCTCTGGATGCCTCCCTCCACTGAACTGTCATCGTAAATCAGGTCCGTGCCGAACAGGATTCGTTCGGGATGGCGCAGAAAAAACTCGCGCCAGGCCTTACGCCGCGCCTCGCTGCGGGCCATGGAGGGGAGCCGGGCGGAGATGTCCACGTACATGTTCGGGTGCTGCTCCAGTTTTTCTTCAAGGGCCAGCGGGTCGCCGGACAGGCTGGCCATGTGCGGGGCGACGAACACAGTGCCGCGGTGGCGCTCGAACAGAGTGTCACGTTCTCCTAACAGCTCATCGCGGCTGGGCAGGCCCTTGCGGTAATAGCTCCATTCGATATAGTCCCCCTCGAGCACGCCGCTCCAAAGGTTACGCTCGTTCAGCGGCTCCCAGAACGCGCGAGGGTCGGCCACATGGATCAGCACCGGAACGTCAAGGCTTGCGGCGCGCTCAAACACCGGGTCCAGACGGCGGTCATCCACCCGCAAAAGTATACCGTCCGCCGTGCGCACCTCCAGCCCCAGGCTCTTGAATATCTTGAGGCCTTTGGCCCCGCGCTCCACCGCCCGCTCGAGCTCATCGGCCGTTATTTTTCCGAAATCCGGACTGTCCACCCGCGACCAGTCGATATTGGCCAGTTGCGCAAACCGTCCGGGCCAGCGCCCGAACACCTCGAGCATATGGTCCAGCCGCTCTCCGAAAGCGTCCATCCAGCCCAGGGTCACGCTGCACCTGATCCCGGCGCGGTCCATCACCCGGAGCGCCAGCTCGGCCCATTCCGGCGGTATGTGCGTATGCGCGTCGATGATTTCGAACCTGCGCGCCATCCGATTCTCCTTTCAACTCACTGCTGAGATTTACGCTTCCAGAGGCGCAATGTCCTCTTTGCCCGCCAGGCGGCGGCGCCAGAACAGCTCGTGAGGATCGACCCAGTCTATGGTTTCCCCGGCGCGGCGGCGGCGGATGATCTCGCTGGTCACCTGGAGCACGCGGTAAAGGCTGTCCCCGGCCCCGTCAAGGTCCACTGTCCCGTGTCCGGGCAGCATGAATTTCCAACCCGCCCGGTCCGGATGGTTCCACAGTTTCCACAGGCTGGCCAGGTATTCGTCCCACTTGCAGTAGTCCGCGCCCATCCAGGCGTGGCGGCCGAAATGCAGGGCAATGTCACCGGAAATCAGCCCCCCGCGACCATCGCATAGGAAGCTGAAACATGTCCCGCCCGGAGTGTGTCCCGTAGTAAGGATGGTCTTCAGGCCCAGGCTGCCGAATTTCAGCTCCTCGTCGCCGCCGAAAGTCTTGGGATGCAGAACGGGGTCCGGGATGTCCGAGGCCTGGGCTTTTGTCTGTCCGGTCACGTATGGGGCGTCGCCCTCCGGAACCCATATCTCGGCCCCGCGCCTTTCCCAGGATGCCGCGGCCTCGGTGTGATCGAAATGCATGTGCGTGATCAGCACCCATCGCACCTGCTCCAGGCCGAATCCGAGCTGGCGTATCTGCGTCTCGATGATCGGTTGGAAGCGGGTGTAGCTGGGGTCCACCAGCAGAAGGCCATCGCCCGTGTCCAGCAGATAGATCGACTGGCCATAGTCCTCCGGTCCCAGCAGCCAAAGGCCGTTCAGGATTCCGGCCGGGCGGCGCTGGATTGGAACAGTCCCCTGTCCCCACTTCCAAGTAAAGTCACATACCAGATCACAATCATTCTTCCAGTCCTGAGCCGGGTCGGTCCAGTTATCGTACTTGTATTGCTCGACAAATGTGGAGCGGTCGTGGATCACCTGGAACCCGGAGGCCGAGGTCTGGGTTACCGCCGGATAAAACCGTCCCTCCGGACCGCTCTGTTTCTGAACTCCGCTTTCACTTCCCGGTTTTGTGCAGGCTCCGGCGGCCAGGCTGATCGCACCCAGGGTCAGAAAGTCTCTGCGTTCCATCAGTCCTCCCCCGCGCACGGCGCGGACAGGTTTTATGAAATTATCTTGAAAGACAGCTGTATGCAGTTTATGTTTTAATTGTTTTTTATCCGCACTAAATCATTCATCAGCTTTATATGTGTTGGCGCTTGAGAATATTATCTTTTCCCGTGCCGGGCGTAAAGGATAATCCACGCCTGGAAAGGCGGTCTGTTTCTGACTCGGCTGCGTCAGGCCGTATCCTGTTTTCGAAAAATGAAAACCAAATTCATGGATGCAATACGATTGACTTAAAACGGAGAACAGATGCTCTACAAAGACGACTGGGAGAAGGTGCGGGAGAGGATGTGCGCCTGGTGGCGCGGAGAAATAATCGACCGGGTCGTGTTCCAGGTGACCGCCCCCCGTGAGGGAGTGCGCCGCGACAGCCAGTGGCACGCATTCTACCTGGCGCAGCACTACGATGAGCCGGAGCGCGTGCTGGCCGAGTGGGAGCGTTACTGCGGCCAGACTTTTTTCGGCGGGGAGTTTATCCCCAACCTCTGGGTGAATTTGGGCCCCGGAGTGCCGGCCGCTTTCCTGGGAGCGCACCTTCGCATGAACGATGACACGGTCTGGTTCGAGGCCCCGGGGGATGTATCGCTTCAGGAACTTGCCGCGTGCAGGCTGGACCAGGAGAACAAGTGGTGGAAAGTCACCCGCGATTTCACCCGCCTGGCGGCCGAGAATGCGCCGGGCAGGTATTTCGCCGGGATGACGGACCTGAATTCGGTGTTCGACATTATCTGCCACCTTCGCGGCACACAGCGGGTGCTGTACGACATGATGGATGACCCCGATGCGGTCAAGGCCGCCACCGAGGCGGTGAACAGGCTCTGGATCGAGTGTTTCGACCGTCTGCACGCCCTGATCGCGCCGCACCAGGACGGGGCCTCGAACTGGATGAGCATCTGGTTCGAGGGCTGCGGGGGCGACGTGCAGTGCGATTTTTCGGCCATGCTCTCGCCGGACATGTTCGCCGAGTTTGTCCTGCCGCACCTCCAGGCCGAGTGCGCCCGTCTGGGCCACAGCATTTTCCACCTGGACGGCCCAGGACAGATACCCCACCTGGACCTTCTGCTCGACATTCCCGAGCTGGACGGCATCCAGTGGGTGCCGGGCGCGGGCAACCCCTCGGTCGGCTCGCCGAAATGGTACGACATGTACAGAAAAATCCAGGAGCGGGGCAAGCTCCTGGTCTTGCAGAACATGGAGCGCCAGGACGTGGAGAACACGCTGGCGAATATTTCCAGCCGCGGCCTGTTGATCGAGGTCAAGGCCGACAGCGAGAGCGAGGCCCGCGACTGGCTGAGAAAAGCTGAAAAATGGACCCGGGACTGACAACCAGGAGGAGAAAATGGTGAATCCTGAAAACAGCGGCGCCAACCCGATGGAAGCGTACCTGCGGGACGTACTGGAATGAAAGAGCTGAAAGACTCGATTAGACAAAACAGCGCTGAATTGTTATTATTTTCTCGTGTGCATTGAATGTTCGAGATGACAATTCAGGGAAAGGTCTATTTCGATGAAACTGGTCATAGTGGGTGGAGTGGCGGGCGGGGCGAGCGCCGCCGCCAGGGCGCGCCGGATCGATGAAAGCGCGGAGATCGTGATCCTGGAGCGGGGCGAGCATGTCTCGTTCGCCAACTGCGGGCTGCCTTATTTCGTGGGGGATGAGATACGCGACCGCGGCTCGCTGCTGGTCCAGACTCCGCAGTCCCTGGCGCGCAGGTTTAAGATCGATGTCCGCACGCGCCACGAGGCTGTCGCGATAGACCGCGCCGCAAAGAAACTGACCGTGCGCGACCTGGCCTCCGGAGCGGAATACGAGGAAACATATGACAAGCTGATTCTCTCGCCGGGGGCCTTGCCGGTTGTCCCGCCCATACCGGGGGTGGACCTTCCGGGAGTGTTCACCCTGCGCAACGTGCCGGATGCCGAGCGGATAAAGAATTGGGTCATGCAGCGCCGTCCCTCCTCAGCCCTGGTTGTCGGGGCGGGCTTTATCGGGCTGGAGATGGCCGAAAACCTGGTCCGTCTGGGTCTGAAAGTGCATCTGGTCGAGATGATGAACCAGGTGCTCCCTCCGCTGGATGCGGATGTGGCCGCGTTCCTGAACCGGGAGCTTCAGGATAACGGAGTCGTTCTGCACCTGAGCGCGCAGGCCGTGAGCATCGAGAAAGCGGGCGAGGGCCTGCGGGTCGGGCTGTCCGGCGGCGGGGCGCTTGATTGCGGCCTGGTGGTGCTTTCCGTGGGAGTGCGTCCGGAGACCGCCCTGGCGAAAGCCGCGGGCCTGGAGCTGGGCGGCCGCGGCGGGATCCGGGTGGATGAGCAGATGCGCACCTCTGACCCGGATATCTACGCCGTGGGGGACGCGGTCGAGGTGCGCGACCGGGTAACCGGGCAGATGGGCCTGGCCGCCCTGGCCGGTCCGGCCAACAGGCAGGGACGGATTGCGGCGGACAACTCCCTTCTGGGAGCGGGGCGTGTGTTCAAGGGCAGCCTGGGGACGTCAATCGTGCGGGTGTTCAACCTGACCGCGGCCTGCACCGGAGCGGGCGAAAAGCGCCTGAAGCAGTCCGGGATCGAATATCAGGTTTCCTGGACACACAGTTATTCGCACGCCACCTATTATCCGGGGGCTGAGCGCATGTCGGTCAAGCTGCTTTTCACCCCGCGCAATGGCCGCGTGCTGGGGGCGCAGATCGTGGGCGGCGGGGGCGTGGACAAGCGGATCGATGTCCTGGCCACCGCGATCACGGCAGGCATGACCGTGGACGATCTGATCGATCTGGACCTGGCCTACGCCCCGCCGTACGGCTCGGCCAAGGACCCGGTGAACATGGCCGGTTACACGGCGCAGAATATCCTGGAGGAGCGGGTCGAGGCGATTCAGTGGGACAGTGTGGAGAGCGGAGGGGCTTTTATTCTGGATGTGCGCACGCCCACGGAGTTCGCCGGCGGCAGCATCCCCGGCGCGGTCAACATCCCGCTGGATGACCTGCGCGACAGCCTGGGCCGTCTGCCCCGCGACCGCGAGATACTGGTCTACTGCCGGGTGGGACTGCGCGGGTATATCGGGGCGCGTATCCTGAGCCAGCATGGTTTCCGGGCGCAGAACCTGAGCGGCGGTCTGGTGACCTGGTCCACCGCCCTGGGCAAGGGCATCCGGGCGTAATTCTTTCAAGCAGAGATCGAAAGGCCGTGGGAGCGGTTCGAGACGCTTCCATGGCCTTTTCTTTTTTGCCAGATACGAATAAAGCACGAGGTAAATTTTATGTCCTTTCGGTCTTGCCCGAAAGGACCAAAGGGCGTGGGGGCCGCGAACTCGTCCCGGCCACGACACCACTTCCGGCTTCGATGTTTACGGAGGTTCGATTCCGCTCCTTGGTTGCGGGGCGGCGCTGCCGCGCAATCGCCGTCCAGCCGTGGAACCTTGCCAGCCATAGAGTTTCACGTGCTATTACACGCTTCCAATGGTGCAGGCTCAGACAGGCGCGGCCCCCGGAAAAAACGACGGCTTTAAAGCCGCTTAAAGGATTGAGTTCTTTCTTTTTTCGGCCCGCAGGGCCGTCCGGGGCCGTATGTTCGAGCCACGCCAAAGAAGCGGAGTAATGGCTGCGGGCACTCGCAAGCCTGAAAATGCTTCCTTGGCCTGGCGGGCATTCAGCGCCAGCGTCGCCCGGCATCAAAGGCAGCGTGCAGAGGCCTTGTGCACACCGCTGGTTTAAAAAGAGATATGGCCAGTGCGAGTTTACGGCCCCACATGGCTTCTGGTTCTCTTGGCCGTAACCAGGAGAACATAAAAACGCTTGTCGTTCTTTCGGCCTTGTCCGGCAGGACCAGAGGGCGAGGGAGGCAGACCCATTTCGGATTATTTCCGTTCCAGCGTTTCCGGCAGTCTCGCCACGAAGGCGCGTATCTCGTCCCGCACGCGGCGGTAGATGTCCAGAACTTTCTCCGGGGTGTCCACGGTGTACTTAAGCGCCACCGGGTCATCGAACGGGGCGTAGAGCGTGCGCGCGGCATGCGGGAATACGGGGTTTAGCCGCCAGACATTGGGGCAGAGCACCACTACGCATTCGAAAGGCTGGTTGACATATTCCCCGAAATTCTTGGAACGGGCGGAGGAAATGTCCACCCCGGCCTCGGCCATCACGGCCACGGTTTTTCCGCTCAGGCCCGCGGCGATCACCCCGGCCGAGTACGGTTCCACACGTTCGGGCAGAAGGTGGCGGGACCAGCCCTCAGCCATCTGCGAGCGGCAGGCGTTGCCTGTACAGAGGAAAAGGATTTTGAGTTTGTTGCTCATGTTAATTCCAGATGTCGTTGAAAGATTAAAACTGCCTTTGTGGCTACAAATATAAGCTCGAATTTCCCTCTCCCCTTAGAAAATGGACCGATGGGAATTTATCCATCGTGCAGGCTCTTGAGCTGTGTGGCTTCTTGGGAAGCGTTGGCGGGCGGCTCAAGTAAGACCGGATTCTATCTTAACAGCACCAGCCTTGTTTTCCAGAGCGTTTTTCCGCTGTTTTGCAGCACAATGAAATACATTCCGGAACCTACCCTTTGTCCGCTGTCATCCAGGCCGTCCCAGTAGCTTTCATGATCTCCGGGAGTCAGTTCGCCGCGCAGCAGAGTCCGGAGCAGTTTACCCCGGATGTCGCGTACCTCCAGGTGAGTGTCGGATCGGACGCAAGTCTCTGGGATTAGAGTTTTGTAACAGGTAGAAGGGGAAAATGGATTTGGAAAATTTGTCGCCAGGTAAAACAGGTTCGGTTTGGTCGAATGCGTGTCTTCGCGGGGAGGAGCGAGAAAACTGTATGGACTCAAAGCATCTTGAGTGGATTTCAGGCAGTCGAACAGGGCGTAAACCCGGCCGGGCGTTGTGATCCAGTCGTGGTCGGCGTTCTGGCCCAGGGTGAGCTGGATGCCGTGCAGCGCGCGCTCGCCGTAGCGCGGCATCTCGAATGAGACCACGGTCCGGTTGTTGACATATATCGTGTGCCGCTTGCCCTGACGGACCCAGGCCAGGTGGGTCCATTCATTCAGGTGGAACACATCCGGAATGTCCAGCGTGATGTCCCCGAACTCGTGGAAATGCAGGCCCAGCGAGCTGTCCGGGTAGTGGAACACCATCGGCCCGCCGCGCTCGCGTCCGCTCCAGGCGCTGTCCTGAGTCGAGCCGTCGAACACGAGCTGCACCAGGGGCAGGCCCTGTTCCGGCGCCTCGACCAGCTTGAACCAAGTCTCGATTGTCGCATTCGGCCCCAGCACATAGTTCTGCACGTTGATCTGTCCACCCATCGCGGCCCAGGAATGGTTGCCCTGCCAGCATCCGTCGTTCACCCAGGCACCCAGGCTTGCTCCCTTGATCGAGCCGTTTTCAACTGTGGCCCGCGCTGTGATGTCCACGAAGAAATCGAAATCAAAGTTGCTGCACTCGGCCGATGGCCATTCCACGGAGGCGACGCCGCTGTCAGCCATTGCGAGGCGTTGCACAGCAAGTCCCACCGGGCCGGGGCCGCAGACCACCGGGTTGCCGTCCAGCGGCGGCCCGGCCAGGGTGTCCTCGGCCATATAAGCTGTTACCCCTCCAGCCCAGACAATGACTTTCCGGCCTTCACGGGTCATCCTGTACTCGCGCAGGTCGTGGACATCCAGGCCCACGCCCTGGCCGGAATACGGGCGGCAGAGCCAGATTTCTTTCCCGTCTTTCAGGCGCAGGATGCCGTTGAGCTTGCCGTTGGTGCGGCAGAATGTGGCCAGTAGTGCGTTGGCGCTGTCGGCCATGATCCCGAAAGCCAGCGCACGGTAGTAGATTTTCCAGCTATAGGCGCTGTCGTTCTCCATCGGGTAGGCCGCGCCGCTGAACCCGGCCGTCGCGTGTACCGTGAAATCTCCGTCTATGGGGGCGCTGTCCAGGCGGACAAAATGCATCAGCCAGCTGCCGGTGGAGTCGCCGGGAGCTTTCATCCGGAGCGTGCTGTCGCTTATTTCCCAGAGGGCGTGATTTTCCACGGACCAGCCGGAGGGAGCGGCGAGGGAGAAATCCACTCCGGCCCGCAGGGTCTCCGCCCGCAGAGAGAAAGGAGCGGTAAGAATGCAGAGTGTCAGCAGGCTCGTTATAATTCTCAATTGTCTTGCCCTTGACTTCTACCTGTGGGGCGCTGCGCCATGTCACGGGAAATTTTTATTGCCTGTTGCGGTGTTAATATAATATACTGATTCCGCGGGGAAATGAAAAAGCGTTCACCGGTCGATAAGGTTTCGCTGCAACGGCTTTCGCCTTGACACCACTGGCCTTATCTGGTATCTTTGGCTATTAAATCGAAAAATGCCGAACTGGCGAAAGTGGCGAAACTGGCAGACGCGCAGGACTTAGGATCCTGTGGGGCTACCCGTGGGGGTTCGAGTCCCCCCTTTCGCACCAAATGATCACACTATTGAGACAGGATCGGATGCATTGAGCAATATCAAGGTGGAAGTCAAAAACGGCGGGCCGTGCGAGCGCACTCTGAGCATACAGATCGAGGCCGGTGAATTCGGCCCGGAACGGGAGAAAGTGGTCCGTCAGTTCCGCAAGGAAGCCCGTATCCCGGGGTTCCGTCCCGGCAAGGTTCCGGTCGCGATGATCGAGAGCCGTTTCAAGGAAGCGATCAAGGAAGAGACTGTTCAGAACCTGGTGACCAACGGGTTCCGCCAGGCCCTGGAACAGGAAAAGATCAACCCGCTGACCCAGCCGAAAGTGGAAAACCTCAACGTGGCCGAGGACAAAAGCATCAGTTTCGACGCCACGGTGGAGGTGTACCCGGAGGTCAAGCTCGAAAAATACACCGGCTTCGAGGTGGAAAAGAAGCTGCGCCAGGTGAGCGATGAGGATGTGGACCACGCGCTGGACGATATCCGCGAGCAGCATGCGCGTTTCGCGCCCAAGGACGGTCCAGCGGAGAAAGGTGACTATCTGGTGCTGAATTTCTGCGTCCTGGATGATTCGGGCGAGCCGGAGAGCGGCACCAAGCGCGACAACCAGCTTGTCATGGCCGGGCACGAGGACCCGACAGCCCTGTTCAGCCATGCCCTGGTCGGGCTGGCCCCGGGCGAGGGCCAGGAACTGAGCGTGGATTTCCCGGCCGACTACCCCGAGGAATCGCTCAAGGGGCGCAATATCCGCTACCGGGTGGATGTCCACAGCGTGCGCCAGAAAATGCTGCCCGAGCTGGATGACAGTTTCGCCACGCAGGTGAGCGCGGCGGAAAACCTGGAAGGTCTGCGCGGGATCATCCGCCACAACATGGAGCACGAGATCGAGCACCGGGCCGAGCATCAGGTGGAGGATGAGCTGTTCCGCCAGATCATCACGGCCAATGATTTTGATCTGCCGGCCTCGCTGATCGAGGATGCCGCCGCGCGCCGCGCCGAATATGTCAGGCAGCAGAGCCGCGGGCAGGATTTCGATGACGCGGAGCTGAAACAGGCGGTCCGTCCGGGCGCTATCCAGAGCCTCAAGCGCGAGCTGATCATCCACGAGCTGAGCCACAAGGAGAAGATCGAGGTCAGCCAGGCGGATATCAGCGCCAAGATAGAGGAATACGCGGCCCAGCTTGGCAAGCCGCTCGAGGAGGTGCAGAAGGATTTCCGCACGTCCCGCGCGATGAACCATCTGCGCTCGATGCTGCTGGAGGACAAGGTTATCGCATTCCTGAAGCAGAACAACACGGTCCGGGAGACCGTGACTACGGAATAACGGAGACTCAAGCCAATGACTCTTATCCCGATAGTGGTAGAAAAGAGCGGATCGGTCGAGCGGGCTTATGATATCTATTCCCGTCTGCTGCGCGACCGGATTATATTCATCGGCACGGCGATTGACGACCAGGTGGCCAACCTGGTGATAGCCCAGCTTCTGTTCCTGGCGGCCGAGGATGCGGAGAAGGACATTTTCGTGTACATCAACAGCCCCGGCGGCGTTGTCACGAGCGGAATGGCGATTTATGACACCATGCGCTTCGTCAAGCCGGATGTCAGCACGATGTGCGTGGGGCAGGCCGCCAGCATGGCTGCATTTCTGCTGTCCGGCGGCGCGAAAGGCAAGCGTTTCGCCCTTCCGCACGCCCGGGTGATGATCCATCAGCCCTCGGGCGGCACACAGGGCCAGGCGGCTGACCTGGAGATCTACACCCAGGAGATAATCAAGACCCGCAAGCTGATCAACCAGGTGCTGGCCGATAACACCGGGCAGGACCTGAAAAAGATCGAGAGAGACACGGACCGTGACTATTTCATGAGTGCGGAAGAGGCCAAGAAGTACGGGCTGATAGACGCGATAATGGAACATCACTGAGACTGACTGTCTCCGGACTGGAAACCCGAATCCCGAGTGAGACTTTATGAAAAACCGCCCAAACGGCCCGGCCAAGACCGGATTATTCTGCTCGTTCTGCGGCAAGAGCCAGAAGCAGGTGCGTAAGCTTATCTCCGGGCCGAATGTGTTCATCTGCGATGAATGTATCCACCTGTGCAACGAGATACTGGTGGAGGACGAGTCGCGCCAGGCCCGCGAGAAGCCGCACCGTCTGCCCAGCCCTCAGGAGATCAAGACCATCCTGGACCAGTACGTGATCGGACAGGAGCACGCCAAGAAGGCTCTCTCCGTGGCGGTGTACAACCATTACAAGCGCACCGAGAACGAGGTCGCCACCGGGGATGTCGAGCTGGAGAAGAGCAATATACTTCTGATCGGCCCGACGGGCGTCGGCAAGACCCTTCTGGCCCAGACCCTGGCCCGCCTTCTGCACGTGCCTTTCGCCATTGCGGACGCCACCACGCTGACCGAGGCGGGCTACGTGGGCGAGGATGTGGAGAACATCCTGGTGCGCCTCCTGCAGGCCAGCGACTACAACGTCCGCGAGGCCGAGCGCGGCATCGTCTATATCGATGAGCTGGACAAGATCAGCCGCAAGAGCGAAAACCCCTCGATAACGCGCGATGTCAGCGGCGAGGGCGTGCAGCAGGCCCTGCTGAAAATTCTGGAGGGCACGGTCGCCTCGGTGCCGCCGCAGGGCGGGCGCAAGCATCCGCAGCAGGAATACATCCAGATCAACACGCGCCACATCCTGTTCATCTGCGGCGGAGCGTTCGCCGGGCTGGAGCGGATAATCAAGCGGCGCATCGGTCAGCAGGCGATAGGTTTCGGGGCGAAAGTCACGGCCGGGCAGACAAACGAGGACAGCAAGTACCACATTTTCAGGAAGGTGGAGCCTGAGGACCTGATCAATTACGGCCTGATCCCCGAACTGGTGGGCCGTCTGCCCGTGATCAGCCCGCTGACGGACCTGGACCGCGAGGCCCTGATCCGCATTCTGAAAGAGCCGAAAAACGCCCTGATCAAACAGTACGCCAAGATGTTCGAGCTGGAGGGGATCAACCTCAAGTTCGAGCCCGAGGCGCTGGAGGCGGTGGCCGACACGGCGCTCAAGCGCGGGAGCGGCGCGCGCGGGTTGCGGGCCGTGCTGGAGGATGCCATGCTGGAGCTGATGTACGAGGCCCCCTCGCGTAAGGACATTGATGAAGTCGTGATTACGCGCAAGGTGATAGATAATAAAGAAGAACCGATTTTCAGCCTTAAAAGCCGGGCGCAGAGAAAACCGGCCTGACTTGTCGCGCGCCGCGCAGGCGGCGTGCCGTAATGGAACCCGGAGACATTCCTATGCCCATGCCGAGAGTCACCCCTCTCATCCTGGCCGCGGTCTGTCTGAGCCTGGCCTGCGGCTCGGTCCCCTCCACGCGCTACTACACCCTGGGGCGGATCGCCCCGGCGGACAGGTCCGGCGAGAACTGCGGCCTGAGTGTGGGGGTGCGGGATTTCGAGGCCGAGGGCCTGTACGCCCGGGACAACTTGCTGTTCCGCGAGGGCGGCTACGAGATACAGCCGGATTACTACCGCCGCTGGAGTTCTCCGCCGCGTAAGCTCCTGGCCGACCTTACCGAGGATTATGTCCGCTCGCTGGACCTGTTCCGCGAGGTGTTCCGGTTGCCGTACACCGGACGGGTGGACCGGGTGATCGAGGGGCGCATCCTGCGTTTCGAGGAGCAGGGCGCGACAGCCCAGTCCGGGCCGCGTGTGCTGGTCGAACTGGAGTTCAGCCTGCACGACCCGGCCGACCGCCAGCGTCTCTGGCGCACCGAGGTTTCGGCCTCGGCGCCCCTGGCCCCGCAGCACAGCGCCGATCAGGTGGCCGCGGCTGCGGAGAAGGCGTTGGGTGAGTGCCTCTCCCAGGCGGCGCGCTCTTTGAGTGGTTATCTTTCCAGCACAGGTGCCGGCGCAAAATGATCGGCATTTTCGACTCAGGTGTCGGCGGGCTTTCAATCTGGCGCGAGGTGGCCGCCCGGCTGCCCCGCGCTGATATTATCTACCTGGCCGACAACGGCGTATTCCCCTACGGCAGCCGTCCCCCCGATGTAGTCCGTTCCCGCTCCGAACAGATCACCCGCGAGCTTGTCCGCCGCGGCGCGCACCTGGTGGTGGTGGCCTGCAACACGGCGACTGTCACCGCGATAGGGCGCCTGCGCGCGGCTTTCGAGATTCCGTTCGTGGGGGTGGAGCCGCCGGTGAAAGTGGCGGCGCGCAGCGGCGGCGGGCGGATAGTGGCGCTGATGACCGCCAACACGGCCGGGGGGCGCAAGTACCTGGACCTTCTGGACGCCTGGACGGCAGGGCGCCCCGTGACCGGAGTGAGCCTGGACCTTCTGGCGCGGGTGGTGGAGGACGGTTCTTTCCGGCAGCCGGAGGTGGCGGAGGCCGTGGCACGGGCGATCCTGGAACAAACCGGCCCGCTGGAGCCTGGCACGCAGGTGGTCTTGGGCTGCACGCACTATTCGTTCCTGAAAGAGATATTCCAGACCCGGCTTGGTGTTCCGGTGGAGGTGCTGGACCCGGCCCCGGCCGTGGCCGAGCAGGTTCTGCGTCTGGTGCGCCAGCATGGTATTCCGGAGGTTGAGGCCGGGCGGCGTGAGTTCCTCTGCACCGGGGACGTGGAACGGATGCATGCAACCATTTCAAGTATTTTATATGAAGAGAAAAAGTTGCACTTGACAAAGGTTAACATTGGGGTTAACATTTAAGCATGAGTAGAAAAGTTATTTTTTACAAAACAGTTGATGGAAAATGCCCCATAAAGGAATACCTTGACTCGCTTTCTGACAAGGATGCACGTAAGATTTCTTGGACGTTGAGTCTCCTTGAGGAAATGGATATTGTTCCAGCGGTTTATTTTAAGAAGCTGGAAGGTACGGAAGCGATTTGGGAGTGCAGGATCAGGTGCGGTTCAGTATCGCATCGTATATTTTGTTTTTTTACAGGACGTTCCGTAATAGTGTTGACAAACGGTTTCTTGAAAAAGGGACGTAAAGCTCCCAAAATTGAAATAAGAAGAGCTGAATTAATTCGGAGAGAGTATATCGCGAGGAGGAAAGGATGAATGACCTTAAGAAATACGTTGCTGAACGAAAGAAAAAGTCACCGGCATTTGCCGAAGGTTATGACGAAGGTTATGCACAGTTCAAGATTGGTGTGATACTGCGCCAGGCCAGAGAGGAATCAGGCTTGACGCAGGAAGAGCTTGCCCGCAGGCTCAAGACCAAGAAAACGGCCATTTCAAGGATTGAGAATCACGCCGAGGATATCAAGCTTTCGACTCTGGGGCGGGTGGCTGCGGCTCTTGGGAAACGGCTGGATATTAAGATTGCTTGATGAAGACCAACTAATTGTTGAAAGCCGAATAAGATGCATCAAGAAGATGCTACAAAATTGCTAATAGAATTTATGCAAAATCCCGATTACGGTGATTTGGGTACATCATATGGGTACGGAATTATATCTTTCGCAAACCCCTCACAAAATAATTGCCAGCAGGCCTTGACAAAAGACCTTTTTGGTGTTATATTGTTTATAGGTAAACAGTATATGGATAGATGTATTACCAATGAACAATTAAAGGGGGTTGCTGTTATGTCTGTGACGCTGGAAGAAAACCGTTTGGCTTGTGAATTGGAGAAAACAAACAAGCGCGGTGTTGTGGATCAAGAAGTAATTAAAATAAGGCGTCCAAGCGCCCGCGTGATTGACATTAGGTGCAATACTCCCGAACAGGCTGATTTTTTGGAATATGTGTTGCGGCATCTTTCTGGAATGTATTTTGAACATTCTTATGGTGCCATTACAACGAAAGAAGAAAAACTTTTAACCGAATCAGAATTTGATTGTTAGCCGCCCGTTTTAATGTTGCCTCCAATTGGTTCGTAGGCTTCTGTGTGTTTGGCAAGAAGATCGCGTTCTATTGCCTTGCGCGTCATCAAGTCAGACTCAATATGTACATGGATTTGATTTGCGCCTTTTGAAACAAAACGCAAAAATTCATCGCGTCCGGGGCTACACCTATCACACAAGATGCCCTCGCCTATGTAAATAGCATCCCATCCAAAAGAGAACGTTAGGCGAGATGCCACAATTATGACCGATGAGTTGAAGTCATACGCACGGCTTGGGCTTCACTTCAAACGGCATGGCAAGGTCAGGCATGGTGCAGGGGAATACGCAAGAGACGATATAAGCATTAACACGGCGGAAGGATATTTTGCCCTTCTGAAACGCGGCATTCACGGAACGTTTCACCACATTGGAAAGCAACACCTTGACAAATACCTAAAAGAGTTTGACTTTAGGTGGAACGCAAGGCATATTTCAGACAAAGAGCGTTTTGTAAAAGCGATTGAGCAAACAAGCGGCAAACGCCTGATGTATCGCAATGGAAGGGAAAAGGATGCCGAAAACTAATACGGAAAAGCCGATAGCGCAGGAGTCACCTACAGTAGAAATGATAGAAAACAACTCTGCGCCAAATTATTATGCGAATCATATTGAATGCAGAGTGTCTAACGAAGAGGTGGCTTTAAGTTTTGCCTTGCGAAAATATTCCGATCCGGTGAATTTGGCCGAGACGGTACACAGGACATATTTGTCAATCCCTCTTTTTGTTAGGTTGACCATCCTACTTTTAAAACAGCTAAAACAAATGGTTGCAATGGGCTTGGTTCCCAATAAAGTGCTGGAGGATATAGCAAATGAATTCAACGGCGTTGGCGCTCGATCTAAAGACGGAAAGCCTGAATAACATTGCAGTTTTCTCTATTCCTTTTTCTGTGCGGTATCTTATGCCTACATATGGAAAAGACGAAAGTACGGATGCGGAATTTATAGATGATGAAACTTTGCAAGCCGTGGCTCGTTGCGAAGATGACATAAAAAATAATCGCCTATTTACCATTGACGAAGTGTTTGGCGAATTGGGCGTATGATGTGGATTACGACGTTAAAATATCTCTCAACGCCAAAGAATGTTTAAGAAATATTAGCGATAAAGTCGTTTTGACTAATATAAAGGAAGAAATTAAATCGCTATCTGGTTCTCCCCAAATTAAAGGGAAAGCGCTTGGAAGAAAACTTAAAGGCTATCGAAGGTTGCGCCTGAGTCGATACAGAATCATCTATAAGGTGATTGAATCTAAGGCTTTAGTTGTTATTGCGAGTGTTGGCATAGAAAAAGAAGGCGACAGGGAAGACGTATATAAAATGTTTGAAAGTTTTTTGGAAACGGCAAACTGCGCTTGGTATCTTAAACCGGAATATTTTTAATAATGCCTGAAGATAAACCCATCTCCCTATATCCGCTCGATCCGAAAGAGGCTTTAAAAGCCTTCCTGGACACCAAGCCACCCAAGAAAGCACCAAAGGAAAAAGAGAAGGACTAAACATCCTTCTAACTCGCGCCAGACGGCAATCAAGCCGTCTTTTTTTATTTCTATGGGTTTGCAAGAGACACAATTCCGAAGAAAAGTGAATAAGAAATAGAAAAGATGTATATTTCCGCAAATGGACGTTCAAGAGTTGAAAATGTAATAACTGGTCAATTAAAGGACAATCTGCGGCGTGAATATAGCGGCTATACAAGTCTATTGAAATATTGGCGTGATATATCTGCACATGGAATTAGTTCAAATATTTCTGACAATGAGGCTTTTACTGCCTTGGCGTTGCTTTTGCGATTTGCTCAGTTTGGCGCTGATAATTGGGATGAGATTGTAGCTGCATGAACAATTTCAGATCAATTTATAGACTATGCTTACTCCCGCTTAGTTTCAATCCACCCCTCGGTAGCTTCCCGCAAGTTGTCTTTCAACTCCTCAAGAGTATCGCCTTCAGTAACACAGCCGGGCAATTCTGCAACTTCGGCGGAATAGCCGCCATCCGGCTCTATTTCAATGATGGCGGTCAGCTTCATTCGGCGGTTTCCCTGCTCTGTCCGCTTTTCCCCCACCGCATCTCCCCCTCGGCGACCTCGCGGAAATAGCTGATCGACGGGTTGCGCTTGAACTCGCGCTGGTAGATTTCGATCAGGCCGCGGTCGGCGAAGCTGTAAAAGCCCTCCTCGCCCACGATCACGTGGTCCAGGAGCCGCACCTCGATCAGGCTGGCGGCGAAAACGACATCGCGGGTGAGTTGCTTGTCCTCGTTGCTGGGGGAGGGATTGCCGGAGGGGTGGTTGTGCGCCACCACGATAGCGGCGGCGTTGTACTGAAGGCAACGGCGCAGAAGCTCGCGCAGGTAGATGATATTGTAGCTGAGCGTGCCCTGGAAGAGGTCCTCGGCGCGCATCACCGCGTGACGGGCATCCAGGAAGAGGACCTTGAACAGCTCGACATCCCGGTCGCGCATGCTGTGGCGCAGGTAATCGTACACGTCCGACGCCCCATGCACGAACACGGCTTCCTGAAGACGGTCTTCCAGGAAACGGCGCGCCACCTCGTGGATCAGCTTGAGCGCCGCGGCGTTCTTTTCGCCCACGCCCTGGACTTCTGTCAGGCTCTCCAGCGGGGCCTCGAACACCCTGCGCAGGCTGCCCATTTTCGCCAGGAGCTCGCGCGCTGGCTGCTTGCAGTCGCGGCGCGGCGTGCCCAGGGTCAGCAGGAACTCGATTATCTCATCGTCACGGAACGCGGCGAGGCCCTTTTCCAGGAACTTGTCGCGCAACCGCCCCCGGTGTCCCTGGCCGACGCTTGATTCAGCCGGATTCATGGGGAACCCTCCGTTTTTTCTCCCGGTATTTCGCGTTCGGCCAGGAACTCTTTCAGCGCGGTCTCCATTCTGTCTTTTTCGATCAGACCGCAGGCCACAAAAAGCTCGCCCACCTGGGTGAAATTATTCTCCTGCAGGTGCAGAAGGTTTTCCACATCCTGGCGTTCCAGGATGCCCATGTTGACCGCCAGTTCGCCGAACCGTTCGCGGCAGCCGTTCTGTTTCTCGAGAATACGGTTGACCGACAGCGGGTTCAGCAGCCCGCGGCTCATCGCCAGCTGGCCGATCGGCATGTTGATGGTCTGCTGGAAATCCAGCGCGCGCGCCAGGGAGCGTTCATCGATCAGGCCCTTGCGCACCAGAAACTGGCCGAAAAGCTCTATCGGCATGGCCCCGCTCCTTTGAGAGGGAGGACCGGTCCGGTTTTACGGACCGTACTTCCGTCACTCACGGGTAATGGCCCAGACATCCAGGTCGAACGTCCCCTCGCTGCTCAGCAGCACGCGCCGCAGGGTCCCGTCCTGGGCCTCGAACCACATGACCGTGTTGGCCCCTGACTGATAGATGGTCACCAGCAGTCCGTAACTTTTTGGGACGCTGAACTGCATCGTGGGTTTGGTGTCCCTGAAACTCTGGGCGAAAAGGTATCCACTGAGTCCGCCGATCAGCGCTATGGCGAAAATCAGAGCCAGCATCTTCTTGCGCATTCTTACAGCTCCCTTCGGTTTAGATTGCGCGGGGGTGAGCACTCAGGCTCCCGCGGGTTTAAAGTTATTGTTTGTCATTTTATCGGCCGTCCGGGCGAAAAAGATTATGAAAACATCATGCGCCCCGGCGGAAATCGTTCATACCAGTCCGAGCCGGAAAGCGGCGCTGAAAACCGGCCTGAGCAGGGCGTTCCTGGCCCTGGCCAGAGGGAAACGTCCGGGATCGCCGATAAAATACCGTCCCTCCTCCGGCAGTATTACCAGGGAGACCTTGATGTTCGGCGCAACGCCGATCATCAGCCCGCGGCTCATGCAGGCCTCGTACAGATAGCCGAACACCGGTATCATATCCTCGGTCTTCGGCGGAGGCACATGCTCGAAATCAGTGCCCTGGAGCGGACGGAACACGCAGACCGTGGGCACCGCCCCGGCCGAGGTGATCCAGTCGATGGCCTCGATGGTCTTTTCCGGCGGCTCCAGTCCGGCCACGATCTCACCATTGGTCGTATTGAATATCCCGGCGCAGTATTCGATGGCCTCCAGGTAGCGGTCCAGCCCGTAGTGCGTATTCTTGCCCGGACAGACAGAGGCGAAAATCTCGCGGTCCCAGATCTCGAAACAGAAAGAAACACGGTTGACTCCCATTTTCCTGAGCGCGCGGTAGCGCTTAAGGTCGTGGTGCGGGGGAGTCTGAACGCCGATAAGCAGCCCGTATTTCTTTTTCACCGCCCGGATATAGGGTTCGAGTATGTCCAGATAAGTGTCGCCGTGGTAATGGCCGGTGTTGAAATCCACATAGGTGATACGGTTTTCCTTTACCGCGGCGCCCACTGTTTCGAGCACGTCGTTCAAGCTTTTGTCTTCGGCGTCATCCCGTCCCAGGTTAAGGCCCACCGAACAGAACTTGCAGTTCACCCGCTCCGGTTTCTCCAGCCAGTAATCGCAGACTTTTGCCGGGTAGATTGCCAGGTATGTCCCCTGCATGGTGCCCACTCGGCGCATGGGAGTTCCACGGGAGGTGTTCAGGCTGTACCACGCGGGACGCGGAGTGAGGCGGACCGGCGCAACCGGCTCGCCGTCGCGGTATATCCGGTAGCTTCTGTCCACCTCGCGCTCGAGGCAATAGCAGCTTTGCGCGGCGAAAGCCTCGGTCACCGGGATGTTCGTGTACAGGCCATCCGGTAGAATGACTTCCAGTCCGCTCCCCAGCCCGGCGCGTGTGCGCATTATCTCCCGTCCGCCATCGGATTCCACCCGGCAGGAGCCGCCCAGGCGTATGCCGCGGCAGAACAGGTCGAGCTTTAGCAGGCCGGGATTGCGTCTCACGTCATCGAGCATTGGAAGTTTCGTTCTCCCTGAAACGGTTTATAAGAATATACTCCTTAAATTTTACATCTTTCATTGCGCATTGCAACTTTTCCGCATCGGGCGCAGAGGTTTCAGCGGACATAACCCAGGGAGCGGAGCCGCTCGACCATTTCGCGGTCATAACGGTAGGGGGAGCTTTGCCCGCGCACGGGAGGAGGAGGGCCGTAGGTGCGGATATGGCGCAGTGAGGGTGGTCCGCCGGGGCCAGACATGCCTACCTCGGTGCGAACCCGTCCGGCCATGTTCCGTCCAACCGGAAGGCCCATCAGGTAGAGCATGGTGGGAGTGATATCCTCGAGGTAGAACGGGCTGCCGGAACGCATTCCGGCTTTCGCATCTATGCCGCTGAAAACCACCGCACCGCGCCGGCCGCTCTGGCGGCCTCGCTTTCCGGGATCGCAAACCACCACGGTCAGACCGGTCGGCTGGCAGGTCTGCAGGAGCTGGCCCAGAAGGTAGTCAAGATAGCGGCAGTACTCGGGAATAAGAGGACGGAGGCTTTCCGGGCGGAGAAGGTCGGTCCTTTCATCGATCCGCCCGAGAATGTCGGGACCCTGGAGATAGATGGCGATAAAATTGACTTTCCGTCTGGATTGAAGCTCCATCGCCGCCCTGGTGTAGAACAGGTCGGCCCGGTAGATCGAGCTGACCAGCTCGGCGGTCTCGCTGCTCACTCCGCTCGAAAGGAAAGCCGTCAGGCGCGGGCAATGCTCAAGAATCACCGGCGTCTCGTTTTCCAGGCGCAAGGAGAGGTGAGAGAGCGAATCGAATTCCGCGCGCGGATACACCTCCTCCTCGAAGTATGCCTGACTGGCGCGCTTTTCCTGACGGACCAGGGCGAGTTTCGGAAACGTGCGCTCGCTTACCGTGAAACCCTCATTATGCGCCGCGGGCCAGGAAGCCCACCAGTTGACCACGCCGCTTCGCACCCTGAACAGGGCCAGGATTTCCCATATCGATTTGCTTCGGCGAGTGCTGGCGCTGAGCGGAGCGGGGCGGTAAAGGGCGAAGAAAGGAAAAACATGGGCCGCCACGGAACGCAGCCCTGGAGCTGCATACGGGGAACGGGGCTGACGGGACAGGCCGCGAAGAGTGGGAAGAGTGAAAAAATTCACTCCATGGTCCTCGGGAGTCACTCCGGTTGAAACAGTGTTCCAGACCTGCGGGGCAAGATAATTTTCGGTGCTCTCGATCTCTGAGCTGAAACCTTCCTTTATGAGAAACGCCAGATTAGGCAGACTGTCGTTTTCAACCTGGTTAAACAGCATTTCAGAATCGATTCCGTCAATCCCCACCAGCAGCATGGGAAGACGGGTGATCGAGGAGCGCTCCTCGATTGTGTCCGCCAGAGAACTGTCAGACGCGTTGTTCAGGTAAATCCCTCCGGCCCAGCATATTTCGAGCAGCAGCACAGCGGCGAGCGGAAGGGCGTAGCCCCGCGAGAGCGCGGCCCTGTTCGCGTGCGAGGGTTCGGGGACTCCGGCCAGGATGAAGTATATCATCACGATCAGCCTGGAAGCCCCCAGGCTTACCAGGGTGATGATAGCCAGCGCTGTCAGGGTGACCGGGCCGACCGGCTCGATCATGTCCGATTCCATCATCATGACATGCCACCAGCCGGTCAGGTATACACACAAGACAAGCGCGGCGCCTACGGAAAGAAGCGCCGTGCCGAACGAGCCGCCTTTGCGAAGGTCCTGCTCGGGCCTCTTGTGACGGGCCCAGTAAAGCGCGGGAGCCAGGACAAGGATAAAAGTCACGCTGACAAATGCCAGACTGAGGTACAGGAAAAAAAGCAGGATGTCCAGCGGTTGTTCGATGAATGACGGATCGGCCAGAAGGCTTCCTGAGGTGGTCAGGGCCGCCAGTATCACGCCGATCAGGAGGGCGGTCCGGGAAGCCAGCCCAAGTACGGCGCGCCAGGACGCCCGTCCTGTCCGGGCGCTCAGGAAACGCTCGACCGGGCTTTCCAGGTAGCCCAGGGCGCGCAGCCGGGAGCGTATTTCCTCGACCGGCTGCCCGATCTGTTCCTGCGGATTCATGTCCTTGTCTTCGGACACTCTCAGGCCTTTCTGCTGTAGATATAATCCGCCAGCCCGAGCAGGAGGGAGGCGCGCGGACCGAAAGGAGCCAGCGCGTTCCGGGCGGTGTTCAGAAGGTCACGGGCGATCACGCGCGAGGACTCCAGCCCGAATACGCTGACAAATGTCCGCCGCCGCCCGGACGGGTTAGCCTGCTTGCCCAGTTCCCCGGGTGATGAATCGTTTTCGAGAATGTCATCCACTACCTGATACGCCAGCCCGAGGTTTTTGGCATATGCGGTCAGACAGTCGATCGTGTTCTTTTTAGCGCCGCAGAGCCTCGCCCCCAGCGTGGCGGACAGGATGAACAGCGCACCGGTCTTCCGGCTGTGCACGAACTCCAGGCTTTCCAGGCTTTCCTCATCCAGGTTCAGGTCTTTCCACTGTCCGCCGATCATTCCCGGAACGCCCACACAGTCTGCGGCGTCGCGCACCAGGGCCGCGGCGGATTTCGTGTTGAGCGAACAGCTCTCCACCGATTGTCCAATCAGGTTGAACCCCTGCATCAGAAGGGCATTGGCGGCCAATATGGCCGTGGCCTCGCCCGCGTGAATATGCAGCGCCGCATGTCCGCGACGCAGCGAGGCGTTGTCCATGCAGGGCAGGTCATCCAGAATGAGCGAGGCGGTGTGAATCATTTCCACGGCGCAGGCCGCATCCAGCACGGATTCGGCCTTGCCTCCGGCCAGCTCCGCCGAGACCAGGGTCAGCACCGGGCGCACCCGTTTGGCCGGGGCAAGCAGGCTGTAGCGCATGGCCTCGACCACCGGGGCCGAAAAATCCTCCCGGCGCGGCAGCCGGGATTCAAGAACGTCATCCACCAGCCGGACGTAGGGAAGAAAGGCCTGCTTGAACTGCGTTTCCGAGTTGTTCAGTTTGCGCTCCATTGCATCTGATTTCGTCCGCTGTCAGGCCCGGAAAAGGTCCTTTCCCTCGTATTCAGGCGGGACCGGGCATTCCAGGTAATTCAGCGCGGTGGGGGCTATATCCCTCAGGTCCGGCGTCTGACGGTTGATCTTCCGGTTGCAGAACAGGACGCCGGGAACCAGGTCTCGGTCCACGCTGCAATGGTCACCGCTCCATTTCTCGGGGTTCGGTTCGATCACCTCCGCGCCGAAACCGCCCAGAGCGGTCTGCCAGCTCACCCGGTAGTTTCGATTGAATCCCGCAATCAGATCGGGCGCTTCCTCAACCCGCCTGCCGTGATACACCTCCAGGCCGGCATATACGCGGCTGACCACCCTGGCGCCATCCGCCGGGTCGGTAAGGCCGCTCAGGCGGGAGGAGATTCCGTTTATCACCTGCACGTATTCCTCGCCGCGTTGAACGATTCCCTGAGCCTCGCGGCCGATCATGTTCACGAATATGAGACCAAGGCCCAGGGAATAAGCTTTTGTACCGGACCAGTCCACGTTGCGGAAGAAATCGCCGCCGCCGAAAAGGTCTCTCAGGTTGTACTGCCCGTCCTGCTGGCCCTTGAGACGCATGAAGCCGTTCTGCACCAGCCAGTTGTTGATATTCACGCCCTTGCGGAACGAGGCGAAGCCATGATCGCTGAGCACCAGAAGGAGGGTGTCGGGGTCCTCGAACCGCTGGCGCACCTCGCCCACCACGGAATCCATCCGCTTGTAAAACGAGAGTAACGCCCCGCCGAAACTTTCTTCCAGCGCCGGGTCGTACAACGGGTGCTCTTTGTCCCTCAGACGCCAGAACATGTGCTGCACGCGGTCGATACAACTGAACAGCTCGAAGAACAGGTTCGGCCGCTCTTTTTCCAGCACTTCGAGCGCCATGGCGCGGCGTTTGTCGAAAATCATGTTCAGATCATCCAGGAAAGCCTGCTCGCCGATCCTGTGTTCTTTCAATGCCGCGGTCTCGGCGGCCCAGCCGCGGGTTTTGAAAAGGCCTATATTACGGGCCAGCCGCGCGGCGAAATTCCCCGGCCAGGAAATCGGCAGGACCGGTTCCTCGGGGTGTATCTCGACCGGACTCATGAATATTTTAACGTCCTCCGCGATCCGGGTGGCGATAAAGCGGCAGAACCCGCGCAGACGGACCAGGAAATTCAGCTCGAAAGTCACCTCGGCCCAGTCGCTCCATTGGCCCTCGGATAGCTCCAGGCGTTGGCCGTTCAGTTCCACGGCCACACGTCCGGGGCCAAGACGCTGGAAAGCGATGGGCGCGGTCAGGCTGCTTTCTTTATCGAGATTGTCCAGTTCGCGGTCCAGGCGTTCGACAGCGCCACTGTCCCCACTGGCCTCGGCCTCGGTGCGTTTTTTGAGCAGACGGCTGCGGCGCTGACGAGTCACCGGGTTCCAGGGCCCCTGCACCAGCGCCCCTGCGCGACCATCAGGCCCGAACTCGATACCCACAACCTTGCCGCCGAACTCTGTTTCCGTGGCGCTTTCCGCGTAGATATCAGTCGTGAAAAAATGATATGTGGCCTGCGTGCCGCGCAGGTCCGGCGTGGAAAGGCCGGTAAGAAGAACGCTGCCCGCAGGCAGGCTTTCCGCCGGGAACGCGACCGGGGCCTCGAGAGCGGCGCTCTTTATTCCGTTTTCGGCGGCCACGGCCCAGAAGGGCTTCCCGGAACGCAAACACACGGCCGAGGGCTTCTCCAGCGGGATCAGGTCGAACAGGAAACGCGGATAGACCGGCCTGACCTCGGCGATGCGGGGACTGTATGTGGAGGGATCGCGGTTCAGGAAATCATAGATGCCGTGCACTCCGGCCTGGGCTGACACAGAGAAGGTGGACCAGGCCACCGGGGATTCCGGCGGGATCGAGCTGGCCAGACGGGTGTAGCCGCCCTCCGAGGCCAGTCGGGACAGATTGGGCAGTTCGCCGCGCGCCATGAACTCATCCATAAGGTCCGGGTCCGCGGCATCGAAACCCAGGATTATGACTTTATGCTTGAGTTCCCTGGGATGGACCTCGGGCTTTTTCCCGCGGCAACCGGGCAGCGAGGCGGCGGCGACAGCTCCGGCGGCGGCAGCGGCATGGGTGAGCAACTCGCGGCGGCTCATTCCGTAAGCCGGAACTTCATCGCGACTATTACCGGAAGCCTTGTTCATATTCAGAGCACCTCTGCCGTTCCCCGGCGGGGGTAAGACTGATCACAGGATGTAAGCCACGGCGAAACCTGCCTGGGCCATCATCATCAGACGGTACATGTTGGTCCAGGAGGGATGATTTTCCGTGGCGGCCAGGCTTTCCGGGTCGCGCAGAATCAGCCAGGAGGTGTATGCGCCGTAGAGCGCCAGCCAGATTCCCAACCCGGCGAGGATATACGGGTTGCCCGAAAGGACCGGCCCGCCCTCCGGCCTGGTGATAAATATCCCCAGCGGCATCATCAGCCAGGGCAGCACGAACGACGGGGCGATCATCCAGGCCGAGGCGCGAACACCGAAGCGCAGGGGCAGAGTGATGCAGCCCGCGGCCCGGTCGCCCGGCATGTCCGAGTAATCCTTCGTCGAGGCTGAACCCAGCAGGAACAGGAAAAATATCCCGCCTATGTACCAGGGTTCGATGTCCCCGGAGATCGCAGCCACGCTGGACCAGCCGGCCACCTTGAGCAGCCAGCCGCGCGGTACGGCGATTGTCAGGTTGGCCAGCAGCCAGTGACGCTTGGTGCGGAAAGGCCGCGCCGAGTAAACATAAGTCAGAACAGCGGCCACCGCCACAAGCGCGAAACATTCACGCCGCCCCCCCGGAGCGGTCAGCCAAGCCAGGGCCAGGGCCAGGGCATAGAGCGCGGCTGAATACAGCGCGGCCGATTTCACACTGATTTGCCCGGAGGGAAGCATGCGGCCGGGCTTGTTCACCCGGTCGTTTTCCAGGTCGGTGATCTGGTTGAGCACGTTGGAGGCGGCGTTGAGCACCGCGGCCATCAGCCCGCCCAGGGCGATGAAGAACAGCGTTTCGCCGGTTCCCAGGGCGGAAATCTGCTCCGGGAAAGAGCGCCCGGCATGGTGCGCCCCCGCGCCGACAGCGGTCAGCGCGCCGCTCACCATCCCTAACATCGGCGGCAGAAGAGTGAACGGCCGGGTGAACTTGAAATATCTGATTATTGCATTCATCTGTTATCCGCAATCTATCCTGCTAAACCGCATAAAACAGCCACGGCCAGACATAGCAGCGCCCCGGCGGCCGTGTTGAACACGTTGAGCCATTCATTGCCCAGGGCGCGCTCCACTGACTGGAACGAACCGAGCAGGCTTTCCATGTACGCCGCTGCAAAAGCGCTCCCGGACACCACCGCCCAAAGCGCGGTCCCCTGGTAAAGTCCGGTGACCAGTCCGGTCAGGGTGACAATTGCGGCAGCGGCCAGCGAAGCGGCGGTCCCCTCTACCGAAACCGCCCCGGGCGTGCCGGGCTTGACCGGGCGAAAGCTGGCCGCCAGGAACGCGCGCCGCCCGAAAAGCGAGCCGAACTCGGTGCCGGCGGTATCGGCCGCGGCGGTGGCGAATGCAGAGGTGAGCATTGCCCCGGCAAGCGCGGAGCCGCCTGAAATCTTATAATATATTGCAAGCAGCGTGCCCACGGCGCAGTTGGCCAGGGCATGACGCGCCCCGCGCCGTCCTCCGGCGCTCTGCGCGATACCCCGCGCGGCTTTGACTTTATAGCCAAGACGGGTGAGGGCGCTCCCGAGCACGAAAAATACCCCAAGCGCGGCGAATCCGCCCACTCCTGAGAAGAAATATATGACTGCGCCGATCAACACGCCGCCGATAAACCCGCTCCGGCTGACCGTACCCAGGGCATAGGCCGTAATCCCGAACAACAGCGGGACTGCCAGCGCCTCGGCCAGGGGGTGGGAAGTCAGGAACATCGTCACAAGCTCCTTGTTCTACAATGTCAGCGCCAGAACAGCGGCGGCGGATGCCGGGACAGTCAGGTTGTCGTTGACTGCCAGGGGCAGGCTTTCGACAACTGCCGCGGCCAGCGCTGCCAGACCGCAGGCAGCGGCCACATATGCAGGTCCGGGGAGAAGGATACTCTTGCCAGCGGCGGTCCAGGAAACCAGCACAATCATACCCGGCCAGGCAATCAGGAAAAATGCTGCGGTCCCGATCCAGGTCTTGTTGTCACACCAGGGCAGGCGTCTGATGCCCCAGGCCCGTCCGGCCAGATTGCTGACCGAATCACCCAGGGCCAGCGCGGCCCAGGCCCCGGCCGCAACGTGAATCCGGTCATGGAACAGAAGAATAAGCGCCAGCACGCTCAGAGCGTAATAAAGCTTGCCCGGACTGTAGCCGCGCGCGGCCTCCTCAGGACGCACCCCGGAACGGTTGAGCCGGGGCGAGCCCCACAAACCATAGGCCACGGCAAGCAGGGCAAGGGCCACGGCCTGCCAGAGGCTCAGCCAGGGCAGAAGGAAAGCGAAAGCCAGCGGTAGAATATGCTCGATCTGGCGGCGGGTCTCGCCGGTCATTGTCCCTCCCGCAGAATTGTGTCCTGCAGCCAGCGCACGGTCTGTTCCAGGCCCTCGCGCAGCGGGCGTGCGGTGTAGCCCAGCTCTCGCGCGGCCAGGGAGGAGTCGAACTCCCAGTCGCGGCGGAAGATATCGACCACACCGCGGGTGAGCTGCGGCATCCTGCCGGTCAGCGTGGCCAGGATTTCCTCCCCCGCGCCAACCATGTTCGCCAGGCCGAAAGGCATGGCCAGCCGCGGAGCGGGCTTGCCGCTCGCCGTGGCCAGGGCGCTGAAAAACTCGTTCAGGCTGGCGTTCTGTCCACCCAGGATATAACACGCGCCGGGCGCGGCCAGCTCCAGGGCCAGTTTCACTCCCCGCGCGACGTCCTCCACATGCACGAAACACCAGCGCTGCCTGCCGTGTCCGATACGCGCCGGGAGACGGCCCCGAAGGTGATCCAGCACAAGGTTCGACACCAGGTTACCCGCGGTGAGCGGTCCCGGCCCATACATCACCACCGGATAGAGAGTGACCACCGGGAGCCCTTGCCGGGCCAGTTCCCGCACCTCCAGGTTGGCCCGGTACTTGGTGCGCTCGTAATCGTTGAAATGGAAGTCCCGCTCATGCGGGCCGCTCTCATCCAGCGGGACGCCGCGGGAGGAGCCCAGGGCCAGGAACGAGGAGACATAGATTATCTTTTCGACCCCAGCCTCGCCCGCGGTTCGCAGAAGGCCGAGCGCACCGTCCACGTTCACCCGGTCGAACTCGCTCCGGTCCCGCGCCCAGGTGGAGACTTTGGCGGCGGCGTGCACCACCGCCCCGCAACTCTTGAGCGCGTTTCGCAGGGAAGACGGATCGGTGATATCACCCGTTACCGGGATCACCCGCTTATCCGCCGGAAGAGAGGATTCCCTTCCCGGCCGGGTGAGAGCCGCAATCTCATGTCCGGTGTTCTCCAGCAGTTGATGCAGGATATGGCTGCCGAAAAACCCGTTTGCCCCGGTGAGCAGGATTCGCATTGATACTCTAATCCTTTCACATGGCGGGGAAAGATGGAAATACTTGAATTATGATCGGCACAATTCGGTTCCATCTTGATTGATGAAGCCCAGATTGCAACTGATTATCAAATCTAACTATCTGGTATACTTAAAGCAAGCTCCGGCGGCCTATTCGATCAGTCCCGGCCTCAGGATGCTCAGGCCGATATCCGGGCGGTCCTCCAGAGTGAACACGCCTGTTTCCTCACCCTGGATGAGGAACGCGGTGGAAAGGGCCTCGCACTCGGCGGCATCCGGGCCGGTGACGATCACCTGGCGCACCTCGCCCACCGGTTCCAGGGTCAGGGGGTTCATTATGTGCCGCAGCACCTGTCCTCCCGGCGTGCCCAGAGTGTTGCGGAAATTGCCGGAGACAGACACCGCGCAATCGGTCAGTTGCAGGCTGTGCGGGTCGCTGCGGTCATCCGGCCCCTCGAGCTCCATCGGCCAGGCGCTCTCGCCGGGAGGTGCGCCGCGGGCCGCCACAGTGCTGGTCCCCGCCGAAACAACGAAATCGTGCAGCCCGGCCTCGGAAAGTATCTGCGACTGTTTCTGCACGCTCCAGCCCTTGGCCACGCCCCCCAGGTCGAGCAGCATGCCGGGGCGCGCAAGACGGGCGGTGAGGCGCTCCGGGTCAAGCTCCAGCTTGTCGCAGCCGATGAGAGCGCGCAGGGATTCGCTATCGGACGGGCTTTCGCCTTGCGGCAGGGCGGCCTGGCCGTGGAAACCGTGTTTTTTCATCAGCGCTCCGGCCGTGATGTCGAACAGGCCGCCGGTGAGATGGCGCCATTGTACGCAGGCGGAAAGAAGGGCAAACGTGTCCTCGTCAACAGTGACCGGCGCGCCCCCGGCCTCGTGGTTGATCCGGCTGATTGCGCTGTCGGCGTTATAGATGCTCAGACGGCGGTCATCGGCCAGGATCGAGTCGAAAAGGCTGTCGGCCAGGCGGTGCATCCAGACCTGCCCGTCGCGCGGATAGAAAGCGTGCAGACAGATGAGGGTGCCCATCGCGCGCTCCCGGCCCTCGTAATATTCCAGTTCTTCGCTTTCCAGAGCGTCCCCCGAAGCATGTGTACAGGCTTTGTTCAAGGTTAAAATATCAAGATAGCACACTTGCAGCCGGGAGTCCACAGCGGACGGCGCTCGACAATCTGGCCTTGGGAGGCTTGGACTGTTAATTTAACAATAAAGTCTGGTTATCATTTCCACTGAGCGGTTTTCAATCCTGCTGGAAGGAGCTGACAATGTCCGGCGAGAACATGTTCGACCTTTGCCGCGGTGTCACAGACCGCCGCCGTTTTCTGCACACCCTGGGAGCGGCGGGTCTGGGACTGGCCGCGGCCGGGAGCGGCGCTTTCGGCGCTGCGGATGTGAAGTCCTCCCCCGCGGTTCGCCTTGACCCCTCCGCTCCCCTGAGGATCGGTATGATCGGCAATGAGGGCCACACCTACGAGGTGTTCAATGCCCTGGACAAGATTCCGGGAGCAAAGATAACGGCCTATGCGTTCGAAGATGGAGACTGGGAGTACAACTGCGACGGCAGCCCTCGCCGGGGGACCGGTTACGACCTTGAGGAGAAACGCAAGTGGTGCGCCGGACAGAAATGGTTTCACGACAAGCTCAAGGTCTATGAAACCTACCAGCAGATGCTGGAAAAGGAGAAACTGGACGTTGCCGTGGTCTGCCTGCCCTATGCCCGTAACGCATTCGCCTCGGCAGCGGCGGCCGCGCGCGGAGTGCACGTACTTTGCGAAAAGCCGGTTGCGGTGAACGAAACGGACCTGAACATGCTGGAAGCCGCGGTCAAGAAGAGCGGAGTGCGTCTTTCGGCGCTTTTCACCATGCGTTTCGCACCCACGGTTTACACTATCCGTCAGAACGTGCAGAGCGGAGCGGTCGGGAAAGTGGCCCTCGCCTCGGCGCAGAAATCGTACAAGTGGGGCGAGGAGCGGCCCTGGTTCTACAAGAAAGCTGAAATTTACGGCAGCACGATCCTCTGGGTGGCAATCCACGCCATCGACTACATGCGCTGGAGCACAGGACTGGAGGTGGTCCGGGTCGGGGCGATGCACGGCAACGCGGCGCACCCTGATTATCCCGGTTGCCAGGACCATGCCGTGGTGGACTTGCAGTTCGCGGGCGGGGCTACGGCCTCGGTCACCGCGGACTACCTTCGCCCGCCGACCGCCCCCACCCACGGCGATGACCGTCTGCGTGTAATCGGCTCCTCGGGGGTGATCGAAACGAAAGACCTTGGCGCGCGGGTGGAGCTTATCACCACGCAGGCCGCCCCGAAGGACCTGCTCATGGCCGAGCCGCCGTCCCTGTTCGCCGATTTTGTGGCCGAGTTGCGCGGCCAGGGGAAGCACCTGATCGGACCGGACGAGGCGGTGCGGGTGACCAGGATATGCATCGCCGCCACCCGGAGTGCTGTAGAGGGGAGAATGATAGAGGTTTGAAAGTATGTTATTGATTGTTGCGAAAGCCGTCCCCGGGGATTGGGGGACGGCTTGGTGTTTATGAGACCCGGCCGGGATATAAGGCAGAAAGTGAAAAAGGCGGGAGCGGCATCAAATAAACTGGGGATAATTTGACACATTATGCACGAGAATGTACAATCAATAACAACCGCCGTCGTATAAATATCCACGAAGAAGGATAACAAATCTCTGGAGTCTGCGTTGAATATCGGGAAGCGCCTTGACAGCGGCGCTTTCTGTGCGTTTCTCCCATCCGTTTATCGAGGCTGGATGCATTTTTTGTGGCATCTCACCGCCTTGTTATGATTCCAGGCGTCATCCGGCCGCTTTCGGTTGCACCGGGACGCCTCAGGTTTGCAGCCCAGTATTTAAAATCTTTCAACCGTTGCGAGGAGGCGGTCCATGGACCTGAACAGCCTCATGCCGTCGCCGGAGACAATACCTGCGCCCTGGTGGGTGCTGGATTCTCTCGGAGCCGGCCTGCTGATGCTGCACCTGATAGTGATAAATGCCGCTGTCGGGGGCGTGCTGATTATGCTTGTCTCCAGAATGGGCCGATCCGCAGAGGACTCACCCGGCATATTCCCCGGAGCGCTGAAAGGCAAGCTCCCTACAGCTTTCGCCCTGGGGATCAACCTGGGAGTCGCCCCGCTTCTGTTTTTCCAGGTGATCTACGGGCATATTTTCTACACGGCCTCGACCCTGATGGCGGTTTTCTGGATAATGATCATTCCGCTTCTGATCCTGGGTTATTACGGGGCGCATTTCCATTCCAGAAAATTCCAGAACCGCACGGTCAGCCTGACCTGGCTGTCCCTGAGCGCGATGGTTGTCCTGTACATCGCTTTCATGTTTCAGAACAATATCTCGCACCAGTTGCATCCCGGCTCATGGAGCCGCTATTTCGAGAATCGCGGCGGGACACTGCTCAACCTGTCCGATCCGGTCCTCTGGCCGCGTTACCTCCATTTCCTGACAGCCTCGGTGGCAGTCGCGGGGCTGTTCAGCTCCCTGGTCTGGCACATCCGGGGCAGGCGTGGCGCGGTGGAGTCCGAAAAGGGCGTCGCAAAGGGACTCAAGATATTCGGGATCGCCACCATGGTTCAGGTGGTAATCGGTTTCTGGCTGCTGTTAGCCCTTCCGCGTGAGATAATGCTTTCTTTCATGGGTGGCAGCCTGACACACACGATTGTGCTGTTCACCGGGATAGTGGCGGCGCTGGCCCTGATCATGACCGCCATGCTCAAGCGGCTCTGGACGACCGTGTATCTGTTCCTGACCGTGATGCTGCTGATGGTGCTGATGCGGACTTTCCTGCGCTACCTGTACCTTGAGCCGCATTTCCAGGTGGAGAGCCTGGCTGTCTCGCCGATGTACGGCGTGTTCGGGTTGTTCCTGGCCGTGCTTGCCGTGGGACTCGTGATAGTGGGCATAATGCTGCGCTGGGCCGTGCGGGCCTCGGCCGGGAAGGAGGCGCTGTGAACTATCCAGTCTGGGAACTGACCTGGATCGGGGGGCCGACCCTGATCGCGATCATGGCCGTGGTGCATGTCTACGTGGCGCATCTGGCGGTGGGAGGCGGGCTTTTCCTCTGGCTCACCGACCTGAAAGGATACCGTGAGAGTGACGGTGCGGTGCACACGTACCTGAAGAAGTACATCGTTTTCTTCGTCCTTCTGACCAATGTGTTCGGCGCGGTGACCGGGGTTGGCATCTGGTTCATCATCGCCCTGGTAAGCCCGGCGGCTACAACCACTCTGATCCATACGTTTGTTTTCGGCTGGGCTATCGAGTATGTTTTTTTTGTGGGAGAGATAGTTTCAGTCCTGATTTACTTCTATTTCTTCGACCGTCTGACCCGCGAACAGCGCCTATGGCTGGCCGGTCTTTATTTCGTTTTCGCCTGGCTCAGCCTGTTTGTCATCAACGGCATAATCGACTTCATGCTTACGCCTGGAGGCTGGCTGCAGAACCATGATTTCTGGGCCGGATACTTCAATCCCACGTTCTGGCCGGCCCTGTTCTTCCGCACTTTCATCGCCCTGATGTTCGCCGGTCTGTTCGGCTACGTGACTACAGTATACCTGGAAAATGCCGAACTCCGTCAGCGCATGGTGCGCTATTGCACCAGATGGCTGCTCCTGCCGCTGATCGGCCTGATTCCCTCGGGCCTCTGGTATTACTGGTCCGTGCCGGAGCATTTCCGTCTGGTAAATTTCGGGATGAATCCGGACATGCGCGCCTGGCTGGGGGGACTCTACTCAGCCACCGTGGCGATATTCCTTCTGGGTGTGCTGATGAGCGTAAGCCGCAGCCGTGGAGTGCAGAAAACCGCCATTGTCCTGCTGGTCCCGATAGGGCTGCTCTGGATGGGCGGGTTCGAGTACGCCCGCGAAACAGCGCGCAAGCCGTATGTGATCGCGCACTACATGTACTCCAATTCGATCCTGGAAAAGGATGTCGAGGTCCTGAACAGCGAGGGCGTGCTGAAGCACGCAAAATGGACCGCTGTCCACGAGGTGACCGCCGAGAACCGCATTCAGGCCGGGCGCGAGATATTCAACCTCGAATGCATGGCCTGCCACACTGTGGGCGGCGTCCGAAACGACATCCTGAAGCGGGCAAAGAACTTCAATTACGACGGCCTGCTTGCCCAACTCACCGGGCAGGGGAAAGTCCTGGGCTACATGCCTCCGTTCGTGGGGACCCGGGCCGAGAAGGAAGCTCTGGCCGCCTACATTCACACCCAGCTCATGGGACGCGAGCTGCCCTCCGCCGGACCGGACCCGTCGCGCGAGCAGCTTCTCTACATACAGAGCCCGCAGATACCGCCTTTCGATCCTAAAAACGACCAGTACGTGCTGCTGGTCTGGAACGACCTGGGAATGCACTGCATCTCGGACTGTGACGAGATGTTCAGTTTCCTTCCCCCGGCCAACACCCTGGAGGCGCAGTTGATCAAGCGCGGGCCTCTGCCGGTGCTGGTGACCGGAGGTGTGGAAATATCCTACGAAGTGGAGGAGGGAAGCCGCAAGCCGGAGCAGGAGCTTGCGTTCTGGAAGTACAGCAAACAGAATTACGGGGCCGCGCTGGAACCGGGCGCCGGGCTGGCCGGGAAGGGCCTGAGCGGAAAGTTCGATCTGGAGGCCGAGGCCAACAAATTCGTCGCGAAGTGGATACCGGTCTCGCCCTACCGGGACGATGGGACGTACAACGCCTATCCGATGGTGCACGTGGAGGCCAGGGACAGCGCGAGCGGCCAGGTGCTGGCCCGGACCATGGCCGTGGCCCCGGTCTCCTCGGAGGCGGACTGCTGGAAATGCCACGGCGGCGAGCCACGCTGGAAAGGTGTCTCCGGCATCTCGACCGAGACCGCGGGCAATATCCTTCGGGCCCACGACAGAATCAGCGGCACGGACCTTTACAAAAAGGCCCTGGCCGGTCAGCCGCAACTGTGCCAGAGCTGCCATGCCGACCCGGCCCTGGGAGCCGAGGGCAAGCCGGAGGTGCTGAATTTTTCATCTGCGATGCACGGCTGGCACGCCAATTACATGCGTGGGATGGATGACCGGGCGTGCAGCCTCTGCCACCCGATAGCTTTCGAGGGCCTGACCCGCTGCCTGCGCGGAGTGCACGGCGAGGGTTCAGTGAACATGCACTGCTCGCGCTGCCACGGGACAATCGAGGACATGGCCCTGGGCCTTCTTGCAGACCAGAAGGAGAAACCCTCCGCGCCCGGCCTGATGAAGAATGTCACCCCGCGCATGGCGGACAGCCTCGGGGCGGTGGTCCCGCGCAGTCCCTGGCTCGAGAACCCGGACTGTTTCGCCTGCCATGTCGATTTCCAGCCGCCGGAGCCTGGCGTGACCGCGTTCAACAAGTACAACGAGGAGCCGCAATACCTCTACCGGATGTACCACGACAACTCGCAGATCAAGTGCATCGCCTGCCACGGGCCAACCCATGCAATTTACCCGGCGCGCAACCCGGCGGGTGAGCTGCGCGATGTTGTCCAGCCCATGCAGTACCAGCGCACGCCTTACACTATCGGTGCGAACAGCGCCTGCGCGGTCTGCCACATGCAGGAGATGACCGACCCGATCCACCACCCGAACATGCAGCGCCCGGTGCGTATGACCGTCGATTTCGGGGTGACAGCGGCAGGTGCTGCGCCGTGAGGTTTTGACTCAAGAGACGTGTATACTTTCGTGAATGTGGGTGATTCAATCAAACAAGTAATACGCCGTAGAAGTGTCAGGGGCGTCCCGCCGGGCGCCCCGTTTTTTTTGTCTCCGTATTGCTTTTTTGCATTTAGAGGCAGTCGTACCCGCATTGAGGCAAAACGGTAAGTTATCGGGTAATCGACGGGACAAAGAGTGGACTTCGGCTTTCATGAAACGGTGTAACCCTTGAATGGAGCCGGTCTGGCGCATTGCTTCCAGTTGGGCACGGTTGTTGCAAAAAAACAGTTCAGAACCGGAGGAAGAAAAAAACAAGATTTACAGAGGATTATAAATGGACATCTCCGGTTTGGAAGCGCCCCTTGACGTGAACTGCAACAAGGAGAAAACAGAATGAAAGCATTGTCGAGCCGGGTTGTTTTCCCGTAACACTGTTTTTCAATGCGCAATTGCGGAAATACCGATTTCCGCGCAACGGGGAGGCTGAAAATGTCAGCCAAACGGGATGGGAAGATAGCTCTGATTATGAGCGTATTCATGCTGTTCGGTTTGCAGGTTCTGTTCGCCGCGTCACCCGCGCGTGCTCTGGACCGTGAGATAGAAGGCGCCCTGAGCCGTTATTTCGACAATGTCCCTGTGCGGGTGGAGGTGAAAGCTCCGGGCGAGGTGGTCCTGAAAGGCGGAGTAACAAGCCTGGCCGATGAGCACAGTATCTACGAGATAGCCAGCCGGGTCAAGGGAGTAAAAAAATTGACAATGGATATTCAGGTCCGTCCATCCATGCCAATGACCGATGAGCAGATTAAGATTCAGATTGTCAACGGTCTCAAGATCAACAGCCAGATTCTTGTGCCCGATAATATCACGGTGAATGTCCTGGACGGGAACGTCACTCTGGCTGGCAAGGCCCAGAGCGTCAAGGAGGTCGAGGCAGCCGAGAGGGTGGCGCTGTTTCAGATGGGAGTGAAGGGACTGGAGAGCAATATCCAGGTGTTATCGAACAGGTCGCACCCGCTGGCCGACCAGGACGTTCTGGGACTCGTGAACGGGGTGATCGAGGACCATTTCCCGCTGGTCAAGGATAAGGTCAAAGCCAGTGTATCAGGCGGGCACGTGGTCCTGAACGGTATGGTGACCACGATATGGGAGAAAGATAATTTGCCACGGGAAGTAAAGCGGGTTATGGGCGTCAAGGATGTGGAAAACCATCTTGCTCTTTGATGATGATTAATCCGGCCGCCGCTTGCGGCTGCCGTTATACGGCCGGTCCGGTCAGGGGATGGGAGGTGGCGAGGCAGGCGCAGAGGGATAAAGAAGCTGAACCGGACGGCCGTTATAGATGCCGGGCCGCGGGAAACCGCGGCCCGGCTTTCTTGTTCATGTTTCAGGGCGCTTTGCGTATAACTATCACCCGGCTGTCGTAGCTGCCGGCCAGTCCGGGGACAATCCCGGAGGCCATCAGCACCCGGCCGTCCAGCTCCTCGGAACGATTGTCACCGTAATCCACGCGGTAGCGGGCCGATGGGTCCAGGCCGTGCAGCACCAGGCGTTCATGGCCGCGGCTGGCGGAGGTGGCCATTTTGGTGGCCTCCAGGGTCTGGAAGGCGAACACCACGCTCTCGGAGCGGTCGCGGGAGACAAACTGCACGGCCATGCGGTCGGCCTGGAACGGGTCCCACAGACGGTACTGGTCGCCGAACTGGATCGTGCGGCGCAGTTCCTTGTACTGCGAGATCAGCTCTTTCGCCAGCGCCTTCTCACTCTCGCCCCATTTGCTCAGGTCGCTGCCCAGCCCGAAATTACCGGCCATCGCCGAATGAAACTTGAACCGGAGCGAGGTTTTCTTGCCGTGCCATTCCTCATCCGTGACCCAGTTGACCATGCTGCGTGCCGGGAAAGCGTAGCTGAAACCGTACTGGATGTGCAGGCGGTCGCCGGGGTCGGTGTTGTCGCTGGCCCATATCTGTTCAGCCACTGACAGAATCTGCGGGTTGACCCGGCCGCCGCCGGAGCAGCAGCTTTCGAATACGACCTGCGGGTGACGGGCGCGCAGGGTGCGGAAGATGTCCAGCATGTTAAACGTGTAGCGGATGAAAAGCTCGCGCTGCATGGCGGCCGGGGCCTCGGGCCAGCCCGCCTCGCTCACGTAGCGGTTCATGTCCCACTTTATGAATCTGATGTTGTTTTCTGTCAGCAGCTTGTCCAGCCAGTCCAGCGTATATTGCTTCACGTCCTCACGCGCCAGGTTCAGCACGAGCTGGTTGCGTCCGGTGTGCGATGTGCGGTTCGGGGTGTGAAGGGCCCAGTCGGGGTGGGCGCGGTAGAGGTCGCTGTTCGGGTTTACCATCTCCGGTTCGACCCATAGCCCGAAATCCATGCCCAGCTCGTTGACCGCCCGGATCAGCGGCCCCAGTCCCCGCGGGAATTTCTCCGGGTCCGGGGTCCAGTCTCCCAGCCCGGCCTTGTCATCCTTGCGGCCCCGGAACCATCCGTCATCCATCACGAACAACTCCACCCCGGCCTCGGCGGCGGTTTTCGCCAGTGCGATCTGCTGTTCGGCATTCACCCGGAACTCGGTGGCGTACCAACTGTTGTAGAGCACCTTTGACGGCTCGCGGGCTGCATTCCCCGGCAGCACGTGGTCAAGAAGATAGCGGTGAAGGCGGCGGCTCGCTCCGGACGCGCCGTCCGGGCTGAACCCGAACACCAGTTTCGGCGTCTCGAATTTCGCGCCCGGCGTGAGGTTCCAGTGCGTGTTCCACCAGTTTATCCCGCCCGTGATCTGGGTCAGCTCGCCGGGATTGACCGCGCAGTCGATCCGCCAGTTGCCGGTCCAGGCCACCTCGCCGAACCAGACATCGCCGTTGAACTCATTTTTCCCGCCCGCCGGACGGAGCATGAAAAACGGCGCGTGCGGCTGGCTTTTCAGCGCCTTGATCGAAATGGACTTGACTCCCGGGGTGAGCAGGGAGGTCCGGGGATAGAATTCCCGTCCCCACTCGCCGGAAATCTGGATCAGCTCGTACTGACCGGGAGGAAGGACCAGCGAGCCGGACTGGGCGTTCTCGATGAGTATTTTCTTTTTTCCGGTGTTTTCCAGGACCAGCCATTTTTCGTAGATGTCCAACTCCGGCAGGACACGTATGTACTCCGAGACCTTTACCGGGTAATGAGTGTCCCGCAGGTCGAAACGGATGAACGGGAAGCCGCCGGTCTCGCCGGTTTCGTACCCGCTGTACACCAGCTCCAGTTCGCGCACGTTGTCCTCGAACACCACTTCCAGGGCGGGCTCCAGCTCCTGGTAGCCGCCGCGATACGGTATCTCACGGATCGTGGTCCCGGCTTCGCGGGGACGGTGGCTTTCGGGGGTCTCGAACAGGCGTGAGCCGGAGAGCGGGCCGAACCAGGATGCGGCCAGGTTGCTGTCGGCGGCCAGGAACACCTGCAAGCTGGAGTGCGCCGTGCTCAGCGTCCAGCGCAGCGGATCGGCGTCAACCCGGATTGTCCCCGAGGACGCGGTAAGAGCCGCGGGAATCAGGCAGAGTATCGCGAGACAGAGAAACGAATATATTCGGGCGCTTAAGGTTCCGGGCATGGGAGTTTCCTTTGAGAGCGGGTGTATGCAGGATGAAGAGGATGAGATTATTCTAAAGCCTCAGTCTGGCCCGGTCAAGCAGTTATCGTTTGAATGGATGCAAGAAAGGGGCGGTCTGCTTCGAGGCCGCCCCTTCCAACACGGTTACAATATATATCGAACCCCGGAATCACCAGGAATTTCCACGCACAGCTTTGATGCGGCTAAATTACTTTCGGCTGTCCGGGTCCCCGGAGGCGGCTTTGCGATGCCTGCGGTCGGTCCAGAGCATGAGCAGGCCCAGGCCCAGCACCACTGCCCCGCCGGTCAGCACTTTCAGCCTTTCGGGAAGGGGCTGGGAGATCATCACCATCGAGCAGATCGCCAGCCCGGTGACTGTAGCGAGCTTGCCGATAAATTCAAGCATCGAGAGCTTGTCTATTTCAGCCTCAGCCAGTTCCGTTTTCTTTTCCACCGGCGTATTCAGCAGGAGGAAGAACTCGCGGATTTCTTTCTTCTTGGCCTCATTGTCCGGTATCAGCATAGCCGAGGTGAAGAAAGTGATATAAGCCAGTACGAAGCTCCAGAACATCATCACTGAATAATTCATGTCGAAAAACAGTGTCACGATGACATTGAAGATGAAAGTGAGGCTGAACGAAATCAGGGCGGCCATGCTGCCGCGTTTCGGGAAGAACAGACCCAGCAGCAGCGGCACCACTATCGGGGTGGTGAAAATCCGGTCCATCAGGATCATCCAGGAGAAAGCCCCGCCACGAGCGCTCATCGCCAGGGCCAGCGCGATTGATATTATCCCGATGATCAGGGTGGAAATCCGCCCCACTTTCAGCAGGTGCTCCGGGCTGGCATTTTTTTTGATTGTCTTGCGGTAAATGTCGTTGGTGAAAAATCCGGAGACGAAATTGAGGGTCGAGTCGATGGAGCTGACACTGGCGGCGAATATGGCGGCGAACATGATCCCCACGAGTCCGTGAGGCAGCACGGACAGGCAGGCGCTCACGTAAGCGCCCTCGGCAGGGGCTTTCAGGGTTGTCCAGACCTGTCCCAGGTCCGGGTAAAGGTGGCGCACGGCCAGCGGCGGCACCGACCAGACCGAGATGCCGAAAAGGAACAGGATGGTGCAGAGAAGGGCCACTTTACGCGCCTCGCGCTCGTCCGGGACGCTCCAGTAACGCTGGACTATCGGATTTGTGTTGTAGCTGTGGATGTTGCTTATCAGCCACATCAGCACGAAAAATACGGTGATCGGCTCGCCCAGGATGCTCTTGTCTCCGGGCGCCGCGAAATTCGCCGGGGTGCTGAACAGCACGGAAACAGAACCAAGACGCCAGAGGATCAAGGGTACGATCAGGACGGCCAGGGGGATTATGATCAGGAACGACAGGACATCCGCGCTTGTCACGGCCAGAAGGCCACCGAAATAACAATAGAACAGAATCACCACGCCAGCTATAACAATAGTGAGCTGGATCGCGCTCAGCGAGATATTCCAGGGCAGTCCAAGGTCGGCCAGGTTTATCTGATCTATCCCGAGGGCCGCGGTGATGAAAATACTGGTGGCCAGCAGTACGGTGCTGCAGTAGAACAGGTTCATCGGCAGATAGGTCCAGGACATGGCCTGCTGAGTGGGCAGGTTGAAGCGGGTGGAGACATACTCGAACATCGAGGTCACCCGGCTGCGCCGCCAGCGTTTGGCGAAAAGCAGCCAGCCGAAGAAAGTCCCGAGCAGGCCGGTGCAGAGGGCCATCACTCCCACCGGCCCACGTTCGTAGACAACTCCGGCTCCGCCGGTGAACATCCAGGCGCTGAAACCGGCCATGAAAGCGCTTATTCCTCCCACCCACCAGGGGAGCTTGCTCCCGCCCTTGAAAAAGTCCTCGATGTTTTTGTTGTACTTGGCAAAAAACCTTCCGATCCAGATCAGGGTCAGCATATAGGCTATGATGACCAGGTAATCCACTGCAACCACACTCTTCAGTCCCGTTGTCTCCATCTGCTGTCCTCGATTTGGTTATGCTCCGGTTCTGAAAGGAATCGATTCTCTCGGGCGCTTTCGAACGGCTGGAATTCTCAGAACTGCGATTTGTTTTACGAAAATGAGAAGCCGGCAAGAAGTTACTTGTGATTGAAGCTACTATGAATTAAAGATATATCTTAATATCCTTTGTGGCATCTTTTTTGTTTGCAATATTCAGACCTTGCACAGTCTGGTGGACCGGGAAACATTCCATATATCTGTACTGGCTGGGTGATACACTCATAAAATTCCAATACCGGGAGCTGCCGAGATGAGTATTACAGCCAAGAAATGTCTGCTCACAGTGATGCTTTTCTGTCTGGTTCTACTTATTCCGGCCTGCTCCGGCGGCAGAGGACGAAGTGTTCTCGAAGATGGCGTGATACGGCTGGAAATCGAGCCGGATGGCGGTATGGCGGTCAGCCGCAAGTCCGGTGACAACTGGGAGCCGGTCGCCAGCGGAGCCGGGTCCGCGTTCCGCCTGCGCAATGCCGCGGATGAATATACCGATTTCAAGCTGACCGGTTCCAGTCCCCTGGCTGCGGATTCGGGCGGTGGACACGGCCTCCGTCTGACATTCGAGGCGCAGGGTTCGGCGGAATTCACCGGAGTGAAACTCGAAACCAGTTTTCGTCTCGTTCCGGAGACGCCGGGCGCGCTTCTGGCCCGCACCGATATCATAGGTCTGACCGGGGCCGCGGCGCAGGCTTTCGCCGGATACAGCTTCTACCGTCTCGAAACCCGCGCCGATCTGGCCGGGGAAAAGGCCGAACCCTGGGATTTCTATCTGTTCCAGGGCATGAGTTACAGATGGGGTAAATGGTACTCCAGAATCCGTCTCAGCCAGAATTACAGTGCGCCCAACCTGACCATCCGGGACGGGAAAGCCCAGCCCGAGGGCGGCGGCCTGCCGGTCCTGTACCTCTGGGAACGTTCCGGCGGTCTGCTGCTTTCGCATGTCGATACCGTGCACCGGGTCTGCGCCTTCCCGGTCAATGTACGTCCTGACAGCAGCGTGGAACTGTCCCTGGAGCAGAGCGCCGAGTTTGTCCACCCGGACAGCGACGGCCGGGTGAGCGGCCTGCCCGTGATGATAGGCGTGTTCGGAGGGGATTATTTTGAGGCCCTTCGCGCCTGGGCCGGGCAGCTCAAGAAAAACGGACTGAATTTCGCCCGCTCGCCGGAAGGCTCGTACGAACCGATCTGGTGCGGCTGGGGTTTCGGTAACAAGTTCACGCCGAACGACATTCTCAAGTCCCTGCCCGCGGTCAAGTCGCTGGAGATACCTGTGGTGGTGGTGGATGACGGATGGCAGGTCAGTTTCGGCCAGTGGCCCCTGATTCCGGAAAAATTCCCGCGCGGCGAGGCCGGCATGCGCGCCATGGTGGACAGCATCCACGCCGGCGGGTTCAAGGCCAAGCTCTGGTGGGCGCCGGGCATGGTGCACGAGCGGGATCCCCTGTACCTGGAACACCCGGAATGGGCGATACTGGACAAGGACGGCAAACCCGAGCCAGCCGGCTGGGGAAGCGTCTACCTCTGCCCGGCGTATGCGCCGGTGATCGAGCAGCAGGTCGGCCTTGTCCGCCGGTTCATGGTGGACTGGGACTACGATGCGTTCAAGATGGACGGTGATAACCTCAATATAGCGCCGCCCTGCTACAACACGGCCCACAATCATGCCCGTCCGGAGGAGTCCTGCGAGGCCCAGGCCCGTCTTTTCGCAGCTATCCAGGCCGCGGCGGAATCGATCAAGCCCGGCTGCGTGCTGGAGGTCTGCGAGTGCGGCCTTCCGCCCAGCCCCTATAAGTTCCCGTTCTACAACCAGCAGGTGACCGCCGACCCGACCTCCAGCGACCAGGTGCGCGCACGGATAAAGATGTACCGCGCCTTGTTCGGCCGTGACGCGGCCCCGCATGGCGACCATGTGGAACTCTCCACCGGACCGGACAAGGGCATGGAATGGCGCGAAGCGCATGAACCGGGCAAGGATTTCGCCAGCACGCTGGCCGTGGGCGGGATAATAACCAGCAAGTTCACCGAGCTTGGGCCGGATGATGTGGTGCGCACCTGGGAGAATAACAAGGGCATCCGCTCGGAATGGGAGAAGTGGTACGCTCTGAACAGAAAAGTCCGCCTGTACGAGGGCGAATACCTGAATCTTTATGATATCGCCTGGGATAGCCCTGAAATGCACGTGGTGGCGAAAGGAGACACCCTGTACTACGCCGCCTTTGCCGAAAGCTTCAGCGGCCAGATTCAACTGCGCGGGCTTAAGCCCGGCGTAATATACGACCTGACAGACTACGAAAACGGCGACAATCCGCTGGGAGAAGCACCCGGCGGTCCAGGAGCCGCACTGAGTGTGGATTTCCGCGACCGGTTGCTTATCCGGGCCGTACCGCGCTGATACTGCTGAAACAGGAAAGGATGCATGATGAAGACTGAATTGTGTGAAACACAAGGACCGGTATCAGCCAGCAACTGTTGTTGCCGGCGGGCCGCTGTGCTGGGGCTTGCGGCGCTCGTTCTGGCCGCGGGCGGTCTTCTCGGCCAGGCCGCCACGGCAGACACGCCGGAGGTACCGCGGATAGAGTCTGTAAGGATGACCGCGGCGCAGCCGCAGGACACTTCGGCCTCAACGATCTGGTATGATGATTTCAGCACGGATAAAACTTATACCGAGAAGCAGAACGACCGGGACTTGTCCTCCGGTTTCGGAGGCCGGGGCGGCTCGATGATTTGCGAATATCCCAAGGGCTCGCAGGGAACCGGCAACCGCAAGGTGTTTTTCGGGGACAGTCCTTTCGGCGTGATGGCCCGGGCTGGAGAGCATTTCGATGAGGTTTACTGGCGGATTTATGTATACCATCAGTACGGCTGGACCGGCGGCGGCCCGGCCAAGATGAGCCGGATTACAAGCATGGTCGATCCAGGTTGGGCCCAGGCCATGATCGACCATGTCTGGTCGAGCGGAGAAACCCTGACTCTCGATCCGGTAAGCTGCGTGGAGGGCATCACGGTGCGCTCCACCACGTACAACGACTGGAACGCGATGAAATGGCTGGGCAATCGCCCGACCGCCCAGATGCCAATATCGAGCACCGAGGAATCCGGCTGGTGGGTGTGCGTCGAGGCTCGCTGCAAGCTGAACACACCGGGCCAGGTGGACGGCGAGACACAGTTATGGATAGACGGGAAGCTGGAGGCTGAGCGCAAGAAAATGAATTTCAGGGGCAGCTACACAGCGCACACCCTGAACGCGCTTTTCCTCGAAGCCTACTGGAACGATGGTTCTCCGGTAAACCAGTACCGCTGGTACGATAACTTCGTCATCTCAACAAGACCGGTCGGTCCGGTGACCACCACGGTAAATCCCACCCTTTTCAAGAGAACCTATCATGGACCGGGAAAGCAGGCGGCCTGGGAGGTGGAACTGACTTCCACGTCGCAGGGGACAGCGGTCTGGCGGGGATCGGTTCAGGGGACGGTTGACACGCTGAGGGTCAGCGCCGCCGCCGGTGAGTTCCTGGGGACGCTGGCCGGGCACACGGCCCTCGAGGCAGGCACGCGCTACTGGGCCAGGGTCCGTCAGCAGAGCACCAGCGGGACCTGGTCGGAATGGAGCCGCTGGCACCAGCCATTCATAACCGAGGGTGAAGTGGTGCAGGGCTCCCTGGACTGCGACTGGAACGGCGACGGGCGCGCCAGTCTGCTGGATGTTCTGGCGTTTATTCTTTTCCGCCGCAACCATCCCTCCGACCCGGCCGCGGACTATGACGGAGATGGCGCGCTTACGGCCCAGGACCCAGTGCGCATGCTGCGCGACATTATCGCAGGGCGTTGCGGCATCCCGTCGCTGGCCTCCGCGGACGAGATGAGGATATTGGATGCCGGGGCCCTTTTTTCCAGCGCCGACCGCGAATACATCCTCGGCGCGCTCGATCAGATGCGGTTGAGCGGCAACGAGAGAGAACTGCTGGTTGCGGCCCTTGACGAGGCCGGCCGCACGGCTCTTCCATCCGCTTTTGCCCTGGCGCAGAACTATCCCAACCCTTTCAACCCGCAGACAACCATCCCTTTTAGTCTACCGGAGTCGCAGGCCCCCGTCAGGGTCACACTCAAGGTCTACGACCTCCGGAATCGTCTCGTGCGCACCCTGATCGACGGGTTCAGGGAAGCCGGAAATTATTCGGTGTTCTGGGATGGGGCGGATGAGGAAGGACGCAAGGCGCCGAGCGGCGTTTATCTTTATCGCCTGCAGGCTGGTGAAAACAATGTAACTCGTAAAATGGTGCTCATGCGCTGAGGAGATTCGATGAAACGCAGGGAGCTGATGCGGGCGGGGGCGGCGCTGGCCGCGCTGGGTGGGATGACGGCGACTCAGGCCAAGGCCGAACTGCCCTCGCATCTCTGGGAGGGATACGATTTCGGCCCCGGCCCACGGGTGAAAGACCGTTTGAACCAGGGGCCTTTCGGCGCGGAACAGACCGAGGTCTGGGCCACGATCGGGGCCACCTCGCAGACCTCGGCGCATGTCAGGAATTTCGGAGCGGGATTTGTCGGCTATTCCCACGAGGAGGGCGGCCCGGCCCTGGCGGTGCGCGCCGGACAGGAGAAGCTGGAATCGGCGGTGGAGAAGATCGCCGCCCTGCCGTTCAACGACGTGATCTATATCCGCTGCGACTGGCGCGATGTTCAGAGCGCGCCCGGACGGCTCGACCTGGCCCCGGTCTGGCAGGTCTCGCTGGATGCCGCCCGCCGTCACGGCCAGCGCATCGCGTTCCGAGTGCAGATGTCCAATCCCCGTCCCCAACCGGACTACCGCGCCCTGCCGGATTTTCTGCTGAAAAAGGTTCCCATGCTTCCAATCGGGCCATATCCGGGCCGCGGCCAGGAAATGTTCGAGCCGCAGTACGACCACCCCGAATTCTTGAAGGCCTTCCGTGAACTGAACGAGCTTCTGGCCGCGCGCTTCGATTCCACCGATGAGGTGGAGTTCATCGACCTGATGATGTACGGCTGGTGGGGCGAGGGCCACACCAGCGGCGCGGGCAACCCGTTCCGGGATTATTACACCGCCGAAAAGACCTTTGCCGGACTGACCCGCATCCAGCTCGAAACATTCAAGCGTATCCCGCTGGCCGTGAACACCCAGCCGGACGGCAACCGGGTGGGCAACAACGAGGTCCTGGACATGACCGTGCGCGCTGGCGGCTGGCTGCGCTCGGATAGCATCATTCACGACGAGCCGATCCAGGTCGAGCGCCTCACCCACCGTCCCCCCTGGCTGGCCGTTATCATGGAGCAGGGCGCAAACCGCGCGCACGATATTGCAAAGAATCCGCTCGACAAGGGCGGGGTGAGTTACAAGGACAAATCCATGCTGCACTGCCTGGATTTGGGGGCCAATTACTGGGCGCTCTGGACCGAGGGCGACAATGTCCGGCGCTACCGCGAGAAGTTCCCGAAGGCTTTCGAGACCCTGGAGGCCCGGCTCGGTCACCGGGTACGGCCCTCCTGGATCTGGCAGCGCGAGCGCTGGGACAGGCCGGAGCTTCTGCTGGGGTTCACCAATGACGGAGTGGCTGGCGTGCCGGGCGCGCTGCGCGTTACGGTGGAAAGCCGGGACGGGGCTTTCCGAGCCTCGGGGCGCCTGGATGCCGGATGCCCTTATGCCGGCAAGGTCCGCCAGGCCCAGTTCATCCTGCCGGAGAACCTGTTCGGCCAGGAGATAAAAATTCGCGGTGAGATCGAAACCAACGGCGTCACCCGCCCTTACCGCTGGTGCTGCGCCCAGCCGCTGGAGGCGGACGGGTCGTATATGGTTCGGCTGAAGGAGAAAGGCAAGCTGGTCTGGGGCGAGGTGCTCTGAGCCGCTGCTTTTCCAGTCCCAGGCAATAACCAGGAGGATGGGTGTTCGATATCGCCGATAATCTGCTGACAGGTGTCCTGACGACAGGAGCTTTACTGACGGCCTTTTCCATGGTTGAGGCCGCCCAAAAGCCTGTCAGCGTTAAGGAACTGGCCGGATGGCCTAAGATCGACGCGCACGCGCACCTGATGAGCTTGCGCGCAGAGGATAAAACAGCGCTGTTCGAAGCGCTCGAGCGCTGGAACACTCTCTGGCTGACTGTCTGCACACGCACAAAGGACAGCGTTCATCTGAACAGCCAGATAGAGCTTGCGGCAGCCCTGCACGCTGCGCGCCCGGACCGCGTGGCCTGGATCACTTCGTTCGACCTGGAGGGCTGGGGCAGGCCGGGATGGGACAGCCTGGCGGTGCAGGGGATTGTCAGGGACGCGGCGCGCGGGGCTGTGGGAGTGAAAGCCTGGAAGGATATCGGCATGGTGTTGCGCGACCCGGACGGCCGGTTCGTGCTGCTGGACGATCCGCGGTTCGAGCCTGTTTTCAGTTGCGTGGAGAGCCTCGGCCTGACCCTGTTGATCCATACCGCCGAACCCAGGAGCTGCTGGCTGCCGCTGGAATCCATGCCCAGCCCGAACGACCGGAATTACTACGAGAACCATCCGCAGTATCACGCTTTCCTTCATCCGGAGATACCGGACTACTGGACCCTGATCGAGGCCCGTGACCGCCTGCTTGCCCGTCACCCGAAACTGCGCGTGGTGGGCTGCCACCTGGCCAGCCTGGAGTTTGACCTGGACGAGGTCGCCCTGCGGCTGGAGCGTCACCCCAACCTTGCTGTCGATCTGGCCGAGCGCGTTTATTACTTGCAGATGCAGGACCGCCGGAAAGCGCATGATTTTATGATGAAATACCAGGATCGTATCCTGTACGGCACCGATCTGACGGTGGACAGCGCGGGGGAGCCGCCGCTGGAAATCGGGACCACGCTCACCCGGATGGATTCGGTTTATTCAAATGACTTGCGCTACTTTGCCACGGATGAGCGCATGACCGACTGGAAAGTTGAGGGCGAATTCCAGGGCCTGGCCCTGCCGGATTCGGTGCTGCGGAAGATTTTCTTTGAAAATGCGAAAAAGTGGCTCCTCGGACTATGAAAATAGAGAAGATATGTTGGTCCGCCCTGTCGGGCAGTTGTTGAATAATTCTGGAATGGAGGCTTGGATGTCAAGCAGGGAATCGAGAAAAAGGGGCTTCAAAGCAGCGGCCTGTGCGGGAGCCGCTCTGCTGGCGTTGTCGATGTTTTTTGGAGGCTGCGGGAAAGCTCCTCAGCCTGAAACCCAGCCTGCCGAGGGCCCCGGGATGACCGTTCAGGAACTGTTCGCCATGCCGAAGATCGATGCCCATGCGCATTTCATGGGCGCGCTGGAGGAGGAACTGCCGCCGCTGTTCGCCTGCCTGGACTCCTATAACTTCAAGTGGTTCACTATCACCACCCGCGGCGAGGTTCCTCCCGCCGAGTTGAACGCCAAGGCCGATGAGGCCGCCAGGCTGCATGCTGCGTACCCAGAGAGAGTTTCCTGGGCCACCACTTTCCATCTCTCCAACTGGGGGCAGCCGGACTGGCAGGAAAAGGCCATCGCCTCGATCCAGGACGGCAAGGCTAAAGGCGCCGTGGCGGTGAAGGTCTCGAAGGACATCGGCATGGTGTTGCGCGACCCGGACAGCAGTTTCGTGATGATCGACGATCCGCGTTTCGATCCGATCTTAAATTATGCAGCAGCAGAACCTCACCCTGGTGGCACATATCGGCGAGCCGCGCAACTGCTGGCTGCCGCTGGACTCCATGACAGTGAACAACGACCGCAAGTATTTTGCCGACAATCCCCAGTATCATGCTTACCTGCATCCCGAGATACCCCACTACTGGAAGCAAGTGGCGTCGCGGGACAGCGTCCTGGCGCATCATCCAAACATGCGTCTTGTTGGTTGCCACCTGGGGAGCCTGGAGTTCGATGTGGATGAATTGGCCCGCCGTTTCGACATTTACCCCAATTTCGCGGTGGACCTGGCCGCGCGGGTCTGCCATTTGCAGGTGCAGGATCGCGAAAAGGTGCGGGCGTTCCTGATCAAGTACCAGGACCGCGTGCTCTACGGCACGGACCTGGGGGCGGGCCGCGAGTACATGCAGACCTCTATCGACTCGACTGTTACGCGTATCAAGGAAACCTACGACAAGGACTTCCGGTATTTCGCCACGGACGAGGAGATGGAGGTCTGGGAAGTGAACGGCAAGTTCCGCGGCCTGGCCCTTCCGGCCGATGTCCTGCGCAAGATATTCCACGACAACGCATTGAAATGGTATCCCGGAATCTGAACCGGCCGAAGGCCGCCGGTTAACTGCAACAGGAGAGTCAAAATGAGTTCCAGATTGAATATTTCCCTGGCGGTGCTGGCCCTGGCGGCTATTTGCACCGCAAGTTGCAGCCGCACGCAGGCTCCGCAGCCGCAGGCGTCGGCGGAGGCAGATTCCGCGTTTCTGACCGGCGGCTGGAAAGTGATCGGGCCGGGCGGCGGCGGAGGCATTTTCAAGCCCACTATCAGCCCGCACGACCCGGATATCATGCTCACCCATTGTGACATGACCGGGGCTTATATCAGCTATGACGGCGGCGACAACTGGCGCATGTTCTATACCTGCAACGTGCCGGAGGCTTTCGAGTTCGATCCCGTGGATCCGCAGATTATCTACGTGGCCAGCCGGGGGTTCCTCTGGAGCGAGGACCGCGGCAGCGGTCTGACATTCCTTCTGCGCTCCACAGACCAGGGCCGCACCTGGAAGATTGTCTACCCGGACCTGTCGAAGGCCGATACGGCTTTTCATCCGGTGCAGAGCCGCGAGCTTCTTCCCTCGCAGGTCGCAGAGGGTGTCCAGGACGGGACGATACAGAGCGTGCAGGTCGACCCCTCGAACAACAGGAGAATATTCCTCGGAATGGCCCCGCTGGAAACTTACATGAGCCGTGGAACCGAGGCTCCCGTGCGGCAGGCCATGCTGGTTGTCACCGAGGATGCCTGCGCAACATGGCGCATGGCGGCGGAGCTGCCCGGCAGGAGCGTGCTGGCGCTGTTCCCCGGCGCGCCGGACGGGAAACCGGATGAGGTCCTGGCGTTCACTGAAAAGTCCGGAGCGCTGGTCGATGCGGCCAAAGGCACGGTCACTCCGCTGCCCGTGCCTGCCGAGCGGATTGTCTGCGCCGCTGGCGGCGTGGGCGCGAACGGCACGGTGGTGTATGTCGTGGGCTACAGCCGCCGGGGAGACAAGGCCGAGGGTGGGGTGTTTGTCAGCCGCGACCGCGGCAAAAGCTGGCAACCGGCCAGCGAGGGACTGCTGTACGGCGTCCCTGAGGGCAGCATTCCGATGCTGCGCGGTCTGGCGGTCTGCGAGACCCGGCCCGAGGTGGCGTATGTCTCCAGTTCCAATGACCGGGCTGTCCGCGGGCAGGAAGGGGCCTGGAACTACGGCATATTCAAGACCTCGAACAGTGGCGGGTCGTGGGAGCCGGTCTGGCTGGCAGATGGTGAGGGTTATCTGACAAAGAACCATGAGGGCTGCTGGCTGGACCGTCAGTGGGGGCCCGGCTGGGGCGGCAATCCGATCGACATGGGTGTGGACCCGAACAACCCGGACCTGGTTTTCGGCTCGGATGCCGGGCGCGCATACCGCTCGCGCGATGGAGGCCGCACCTGGAAACAGATCCACAGCCACCTGAACCCGGACAGCACGTGGTCCACCAGCGGACTGAATGTCACCACCTGCTACGGTGTGATTTTCGATCCGTTCGATGAGAACCATTTCTTCATCACCTACACAGATATCGGACTTTTCCACACCCTGGACGGCGGCAAAAGCTGGCTCCATTCTGTCACCGGCGCGCCGCATCCCTGGACCAACACCTGCTACTGGCTGGCTTTCGATCCGGCTGAAAAGGGCCGCGCCTGGGCGGTGTGGGGCAATGCCCACGACCTGCCGCGGGACAAGATGTTTGGGCGTGACGGCAGCTTTGACCGCTACCAGGGCGGTGTGACAGTCACCACGGACGGCGGTCGCACCTGGAGCGTGGCCGGAACAGGGGTCCCGGCGAACGCTGTCTCCACCTGCGTTCTGGTGGACCCGGAAAGCCCGGCGGACAGCCGGACCTTGTACATAACCGTGTATGGTCAGGGAGTGTACAAGAGCGCCGATGGCGGGGCGACCTGGGCCACGGCCAACAACGGTCTGGGAGGCAATCTCTACGCATGGCGTATCACCCGCACGCCAGGAGGACGGCTCTATCTTCTGCTGACCCGCGGCCGCCGTGGGCCGGAAACCGTGGACGGCGAGCTGTACACCAGCACTGACGGGGCTGCGTCCTGGCAGAAAGTGGCCCTGCCCGAGGGTGTCAACGCACCGCACGATATAGTGCCTGACCCGCAGGAGGAAAAACGCGTTTATCTGGCCTGCTGGACCCGCAAGGGAGAGAACGGTATCGACGCGGGCGGGGGAGTGTTCCGCAGCGAGGACGGCGGAGCGAGCTGGAAGAGCATATTCGACGGAAGCATGCGGGTCAACTCGCTGGCGGTCAGTCCGCAACAGACTGAAACCATCTTTATCAACACCTTCCAGAACTCCGCCTGGCGCAGCGATGACCGCGGGGAGAGCTGGAAACGCCTCGAGGGGTACCGTTTCAAGTGGGGCCAGCGTCCCAATATCAACCCGAAGCGGCCGGACCTGATCTACCTGACCACCTACGGCGGCAGCGTGTTTGTCGGGCCGTCCCACGGTGTGCCAGGCGCATCCGAGGACATAGTCAACATGCCCTCCGCCTGGTGGTGAGACAAGGCTGCAAAAGAAAACCGGACACAAGAGGCTTGATTGAAGATGAAGACAACCTGTTTCCTGTTTCTGGCGTTGCTGACGGGTCTGGCGGCCCTGCGGGCTGAAAGCCTGACGGACCTGGCCGCTGGCCTGGATTCGCCTCAGCCCGCGGTGCGCCTTGCCGCGGTGCGTTCCCTGGCCCTGGATTATCCGAAGGAATCCATTCCCCGGATGCTGCGGGCGTTTGAGGACACCGATCCGCTGGTGCGCGAGCGCGCGGTCCAGGCGCTGGGAGTCTCGGGCGGCCCGGAGCATATCGCCGCGCTCAGGAATGCCCTGGATGACCCGGTCTGGTATGTCCGCTGGCGTTCGCTCCAGGCGCTGCAGCGCCTGGGAGCGCGCGACCTGGGCGGTTCGGCGGATGCCCTTACCGCGGATGAGAGCTGGCAGGTGCGGGCGAGTCTGTACGAACTGGCCGGGGATATCCTGGCCGGGACGCTTCGTCAGGCCTCGCGCGAAAAGCAAGTGGAGATTCCGGCGCGCGGTCTGCTGATCCGGGGACTTGCCGACAGGGATGAGCGGGTCTGTCTGGCCGCCGCCGGGGCGCTGGCGCGCAATCACGACACCACGGCCCTGGAGCCGCTGCTCGGCCTGCTCAAGGACGGCTCGCTGTTCACCAGAGACGGCGCCGCGCTGGCTTTGGGCGTTCTGGGAGACAAGAGTGCCGTACCGGCCCTTATCGAAGCCCTTGCCGACCCGCGCAACGAGGCGAGCGATGAGGGGCGCGACTGGGCGCGCTGGGGAGTGGTAAAAGCCCTGATGGCCTTGAGCGGTAAGGATTTCGGACTGGATGAAGCCAAATGGCGCGAATGGATGGAGGCGGGCAATGGAAAAAAATAACAACCGTGGCCACGCCAGGCTTTCGATACCGGGGCGGACGCTGCTCCTGTCGTTATGGTTGCTTTTGCCGACAGCGCAATCCTTTGCCGCGGCCGATCTGACGGTCGCGCCGGTGGAGCGCCAGTTCAGCGCGCAAGTCAAGGGTAACAGCGCCGCTTTCGATATACCGGTATCCGGCCAGACCCCGCCGGTCATGCGGGCGCTCGAGATCACCGGTCCGGCTGAAAACGTCACTTTGCATGCAATGGGCGGCCTGGATTTCAGCAGCATCGAGACCCTGGCTAATAGCCTCATCCAGCCCGGCATGACCGATGAGGAAAAGGTCAAGGCCATTTTCTATTTCGTAGTCACGCACCTTTACGACCGCGGCAGCCAGGGTTGCGATGATCCGCTCGAATACGTGAGCCTGTATGGACACAGTTTCTGCGGCAACTACGGCCTTCTGCTCAACGCCCTCTGGCGCGCCGCAGGGTTCGAGACCGTGTTCCTCAATCCGGTGATCGGGATGCCCAGCGGGCATACAATCACCGCGGTGAAGTATGACGGGTCCTGGCACATGTACGATTCCCGTCTGCGCGGCTATTTCCTTAACCGCGACAACCATACGGTCGCCTCGCTGATCGACCTGGACCGGGATGATTTCCTTCTGCGGCGCGGCCTGGATTACGGTTTCCGCATGAGCAACCACTGGGATTATTTCACAATCCTGACCAACTATTACAACTCCGAATCAGACTGGTATGATGGGCAGAACGCGCATTTCGACAACCGCTCGCTGTTCCATGAGACCTGCCCGGTGTGGGACGGGACACTGGACCTGCGGCAGGGGGAAAGGGTGGTTCTGGGCTGGGATCAGCGCGGGGAATGGTGGAACCGCAAGGACCTGAGCCTGCGCTGGCGGCAGTTGCACCGCAACGAGGGCCGCGAGGCGATGACTGTCCCGCCGCTGATCTATGCCAACGGCGCCCTGATATTCGATATCGATCCGTCTCTGATCGCTACTCAGGCGTTTGAGCGTTCCGGTGTGCGGGCCGCCTCGGGAGCTTTTGTCCCCGAGAAGGACGGTTCCGTGGGGAGTGCCGTTTACCGGGTGCGCGCGCCTTATTTCATCCCGCGCATGCAGGTGCAGGCCCTGGCCCGCCTGTCCGGCCCCGCCGACAGAGTGACAGTGGAGCTTTCCGCGGACAGCGGCGCAACTTGGATCAAGCTGGGCGAGGCCTCCGGGACCGGAGAGCATAAACTCGATTTCACGAGTGATGAGACCCAGCGTTCCACCATGTACAGCACGGACAAGTACTCGTACCGGGTGCGGTTCACGCTGAAAGCCGGTGGCAAGGCCACGGGCTGCGCCCTGCGCGATGTCCGCCTGACCTCCAGCCTGTTTTACCGGCCGGAGATACTGCCCGCGCTGAAGAGCGGTTCCAACCGGATTGCATGGCGCGACACGCAGCGTGGCGGCCCCGTGCGCCACGTGACTTTGCGCTGGCTGGAGGATACGAACATCACGTTCTCCGAGGACCGTCCCTGCGAGGATGACAGCGTCACGATCACCGCGAAAGTCTTAAACCGCGGGGATGAAACCGCGCGCGACGTGCGGGTTCGGTTCTGGAACGGCGATCCGGCAAAGGAAGGCAAGCTGATCGGCGAAAGCGCGATACCTGAAATAGCCGCCGGAACCTCTGGACAGGCAAGCCTGGGCTGGCGCGCCGAAAAGTATCACCCCGGCGCGAGCTACGGGATATCGCTGGCCAGCGGCGCTGTCGTGCCGGGTTACACGCACAACACTATATACGTGCAGGCGGACCCGGAGGGCGAACTTGCCGAGAGCGACGAGAGCAACAACACAACCAGCCGCGAACTGATAGTTTACAACAAGGCGAACCTTGTGCTGGTGGACCCCTCGTTTCTCACTTTTTCACGCCAGGACGAGACCGTCCGTATCACCGCGATGGTGCGCAACCAGAACCTTTACGGCTGGCTGACCCGGGCGCGCGAGGCGCGTGAAGTGGTGGTGCGGTTCTACGACGGGCAGCCGATTGCGGGCCGGCTGGATCAGAAACTGATCGGCGAGGCGCTGATCCCGTCGATTGCGCCCGGCGAGTTCGGCGCGGCCTGCGTGGACTGGAACGTGAAGGGCCTGAGCGGCCGCCACAGGGTATACGCCGTGGTCGATCCGTTCGACCGGATAGCCGAGGTCTGGCAGACCGCGCGCGGCAAGTACATGCAGGTGAAGAAGGATATCGACCTGACGGAGTGAAGGAGATTTATCCGGCCTGGGGAGATACAGTGAAGTCAGGTAGGGGATGTCCCAAAAGTAGGGGCGACCGGCCGGTCGCCCCTACGGAACAGCTTTCTTTGCAAAGCGTTAGAGTTTGCAACAAGTTGCAAAGAATAAGACGGGGTCTTTTAGGACGGCCCTTTTTTCTGCGAACTGTAAATCAGGTCAGTTCCTGTTTTGGAGCAATCCCGCAACTCAACGGAGCGTATAGATGATGACTTCCCGGCAGCGCCTTCTGGCCGCTCTCGAGCGCCGCACGCCGGACAGACTGCCCGCCACCACGCACCACGTGATGCCCAGCTTCCTGGCGGACCGTCTGCCCGGGCTGGATGCACAGGGTTTTTTCGACCGTTTCGGGCTGGATGCCCTCACCTGGACGGTGCCGCACTGTCATGACCCGTCGAACGGCGATTATTTTGACCCGGACCAGGGCGCGCCGGGGTTCCTGGAAAGCCGCCGGATAAGCTCCTGCCAGTGGCGGGTGGCGCCGGAGGACATTCCAGGACATGAATACCGCACCACGCGCTACCGCTTTGTCACTCCGCGCGGCGAGCTGACCACGGTGCTCCAGGAGAACCGTCACACCGCCTGGGTCACCGAGCACCTGATAAAAGAAAAAAAGGACATAGAATTGATTGCGGCATACGCCACCGCTCCCAGGTGCGATGTCGATGCGGTCAACCGCGCGGCGGAACAGTTCGGTGAACGGGGACTCGTGCGCGGGCATATCTGCTGTTTCGATGTCTACGGCCAGCCGGGCTGCTGGCAGGATGCCGCCTGCCTGGTGGGCACGGAGCAGCTTATCCTGGCGGCGTTCGATGATCCGGCCTGGGTGCACGAACTGCTCAAGGTTCTCCAGGCGCGCAAGAAAGTGTTTGTGCGTTCGCTGAAGGGCGCGCGCTATGACCTTCTGGAACTGGGGGGCGGGGCGGCCAGCAGCACTGTCATCTCGCCTGCCATGTTCGAGGAGTTTGTCGCGCCCTATGACAGCGAGCTGATCTCCCTGGCGCACGAGGCCGGGCAGCGCATCGTCTATCACCTGTGCGGCGGGATAATGCCGCTGCTGGAGCTTGCCGCGGGGATGGGTCCGGACGCGCTGGAGACGTTCACGCCCCCGTCCATGGGCGCGGACACCCGCCTGGCCGAGGCCAAGCGGCGTATCGGCGATCGGGTCTGCATGATCGGCGGGTTCGACCAGGGACACTATTTCACGGGCTGCACCCCGGAGGAAACCGCCGCCGAGGTCCGGCGCTGCTTCGAGGAGGCCGGGGCGGGCGGGGGCTATATTCTCTGCCCTTCGGACCACTTTTTTGACGCCGAGCCGGAATGCCTGGAGGCTTATGCCTCCACCGCGGCGTCATGCCGTTATGCCTGAAAAATTCCAAGGAGGCTCGATGGGCTGGCTGGATATTTTCCTGTTCGCTTTCGCCGGTGTGCTGATCATCATGATCGCGCGCGGGGCGATCAAGGCGTTTGTCGATTTTCAACACGGCCGTCACCACGACAAACAAGAGGGGCAATGACTTCCTGTCGAGTCAGAGCCTTAAAAGTGAAATCAAACCAGCGGCGGACAACCTGAAACATAACCTGGAGAAAAGATGCTCGGCAGCATCGACTTCGTAATAATCTTCGTGTGGCTGGCCCTGATGCTGGCCCTTGGAAAGTACCTCGCGCGCAGCGTGTCGCATACGGATGATTTTTATCTGGCCAACCGGGCCATGCCGGTGACCCTGGTGATCTGCGCCCTGGGCGGCTGCAACCTGAGCATGTACAATTTCCTGGCCGAGGCAGGGCAGGCCGCGCAGCAGGGAGTGAGCATCATCTGGCACGAGTGGACCGGCAACATGGCATTCGCTTTCGCCGGACTTTTCATTCTGCCCGCTTTCCGCAGGCTCAAACTGACCACGGTCCCCGAGTTCATGGGCCTGCGCTACGGCGGCCGGGCGCACTCGATAACAGCGGTGATGTACGCCCTGAAGAGCGCGGGCAAGCTGGGAACGATGCTCTATCTGGGGGCCTATTCCGCCTCGATCATTATCCCGCAGATCAATTTCTACATCTGGGTCCTGATTTTCAGCGTGGTGGTGGGCATCTACACCTACGAGGGCGGGATGATCAGCGTGATTTTCACCGCCGCGGCGCAATTTATCATGATCCTGATCGCCTCGATGATTGGCTACGCTTTCATCGCTTCCAAGGTCGGGTGGATGAGCGGGATCATGTCTTCGCTGCCCGGTGATTTCATGAATTTTGTCCCGGCGCAGGGCAAGTTCGACTACAAGTTCATCATCGCCATCCTTTTCCTGGGCGTTAACGCCTGGACCTGCGACCAGAGCACGCTTCAGCGCTCTTTCGGCTCGAAGAACGTTAAAACCCTGGTGCGGGCCATGGTCCTGACCGGCATCGTGCTCACGCCGATCAACCCGTTCCATTTCTTCTCCGGCCTGGCCGCGCGGATCATGGTCCCGGAGGCGGCTTCGATGAACGCGGATGCGATCATGATGCAGGTTTACACCACCGCCATACCGACTATTTTCCTGGGAATCTTTATCGCCGGGATACTGTCCGGGCAGCTTTCCGGCATTGGAGCCGAGCTGAACGCCGGGGCCACGGTGCTGTCGAAAGATATCTGGCTGCGAGTGCGCAAGACCGAACCCAGCCCGGAACAGAAGCTCCGTTTTTCACGCATGATGACCCTGCTGATGACCGGATTGACCATAATAAGCGCGGTGCTGGTGCTCAAGGCCGGTTCGGCGGTGGATGTTTTCCTTTCAATCGTCGGTATTTTCGACACACCGATTTTCGTGGTGGCGATCATCTACGGTCTCAAGGGGCGGCGGATAAACGAGCAGGGCGCGATAGCCGGTTACCTGGCTGGCGCGGCGACCGGGCTGGCGGCGCGAATAATCTGCACGATGTACAATCTGCCGGATTCCCTGTGGTGGATCACTGTGTCATCTTTCCTCGGTGCGTTGATTATCACGCCCCTGGTCAGTTATATGTTCGCCCCGCCGGACCGGAAGAAAATCGACGACCTGTACGAACGCGAGCAGGGGGATGACACGGACTGGTATCATATCATTCCGCGCTCGCTGCCGGGTAGGGTTACGTTAGGAGTGATAATCGCCGGAGCGGCGCTGTTTTTCGCCGGGATAGTAAGCGGCGGGATGGGGTTGCAGTACGCCTCGCTGTTAGCTGTGGGCGGGATGATAGTCTATTTCGCGGGCTGCGCGGCGCGCCTGCTGTTCGACTGAGGTTTGAATGGAAAGGACGATGAACATGGATTTCAAGACTGAGCGCATTGAAAACGGTCTGCGGATACAGCACGGGCCGCTCCGTCTGGATGTGGACAGCAGCCTGGCGCTTCGCCCGGCGCTGGCCTGTGGAGAAAAACACCTGAGCCCGGTGACCGCCGAAACGCCGCTGGCGCCTTCGTTCGGCATTCAGCTCGAGGGATTGCCTGTTACGGCTTTCCGCGCCGACTGGGAGCGCCTGGAAGTGCGCGAGGTTTCAAACAGCCTGGGCGCCGGGCGAAAGGTGGCAGTCTATGCTTCCGCCGTGCAGTATGGCAATGCCTTGTATCAGCCGCTCGAGATATCGGTGCGGCTGGAACTGGAATTCTATGAGCGTTTTCCGTCCGCATTGATCGGCTCGGCCGAGTTTACCAACCTCGGCAAGCGGACTTATAAAATAGACCGTCTCACCGGCAGTCATTACCGCCTGGACCGCCGTCTTCTGGACCCCGCCGCCGCGCCCTGGGCTTTCGCTTCTTATCAAGGAGCGGCCTACCGCTGGGGCACTGACTACGAGGTGGTCTGGCTGGACAGCCGTTTTTCGCGCCGCAATTTTATGGGCGTGGGCGAACTGACCGGCGAGGGCGGCGAGGGCGGCGGCACTCCGCTGGTGGACCTCTGGTGCCCGGAGACCGGCCTGGCGGTGGGAAGCGCGGAGCCTCGCCCGGAGTGGATCAGCCTGCCGGTGAACACCTGCCGGGATGGATTGGTGGAACTGAGCGTGGAGGAGGTCCCCGAGGCCCGTCTGGGCCAGAAAACGTCGCTCGCGCCGGGGGAGAGCGTCCGCGGCATCCGCTCGCTGACTATCCTGCACAGCCTGGATTTCCACGATGCTCTTCGCACCTACGCCGACATCCTGCGCTCGCAGGGAGTGGCGATCCCGCTTACCTCCCCGGCTGCCTGCCACGAGCCGTACTGGAAGAGCTGGGGTTTCGGCCTGGATTTCACCCAGGAGCAGATTTTCGGGGCCGTGACCGATCTGAAGGAGTTCGGCATCCGCACCGCACTGCTGGATGACGGCTGGTTCGTGCATTACGGCGACTGGGAGCCGCATCCCGCGCCGGGAAAATTCCCCGGAGGAGAGAAGGACCTCCGTGAATTCGTGCGCCGGATGCAGGCAGAGGGGATAAAAATCGGTCTCTGGTGGTATCCCCAGGGAGTCAGCCCGGACAGCCGCCTGGCCGCCGAGCATCCGGAATGGCTGATCCGGCGGGAGGACGGTTCATTTCCGGCCTGCCAGCGCGGACTCTATTACCTTTGCGCCGACTGCCCGCAGGCGGTGGAATACGTGCGCGGATTGACTGTCAAGATAATGAGCGACTGGGGCTTTGATTCGCTGTACCTGGACACCACCGGACTCAGCGCCGCGCCGCCCTGTTTCAATCCGGATCATGGACATTCCTCGCCCCTGGACAGCTACCGCAATCAGTACAAGCTGTTCCGGGCGGTTTTTGAAACGGCGCAGGAGATCAAGAGCGGCTGCATGATCGAGATGTGCATCTGCGGCATCCCGCATGACCCGTTCAAGATGCCGTATTACAACCTGGCCAATGCCTCCGACCCGGTGAACCTTTTGCAGGTCCGGCGCAGGATCAAGGTGGAAAAGGCTTTCCGCGGCCCCTCGTTCGCCGTGGGCGACTGCTACCAGATTCCGATGCACGAGTGGGAGGGCTGGTCGTGCCCGGAATCTTTCGAGAGCGCGCTTGGAACCGGGGCGCAGGCCACCACGCTGTATTCCAGGCTGACTGACGCGCAGCGCGCGGACTGGAGAAGCTGGTTCGGCCTGTACCGCAAGCTGGACCTTTCAAGGGGGGAATACCTGAACCTCTATGACCTGGCCTGGGACAAGCCCGAGGCCCATGTGGTAAAAAAAGGCGAGCGCCTGTATTACGGATTCTTCGCCGAGCGCTGGAGCCGGGCCACGCCGCTAACGCTGCGCGGTCTGGAGCCGGGACGCGCTTACCGCGTGCGGGATTATGCCGACGAACGTGACCTTGGAGTAATCACATCTGCCAAACCTTTGCTGCCAGTGGCTTTCAAGGATAGCCTGCTCCTGGAACTGACACCGGAATCCTGATCCGCAACCTTTAACCGGTCCGGCGGCGATGGCGCCGGAGGGGAGAGAAAATGCCGGGGCGCATCTTGTATCTTCTCATTATCCTGTTGTCCGCCTGCGGAAGGAACGGCGGGGACTCGGCCGGACCAGCGGCTCGGCCATCCGCCGCGGGAGACATTTACGACGGGCGTGTGTTCGGCATCTACAAGCCGCTCGAGGTGGCGCAGAACGAGGGCCGTATAACGGTCAGCGGCGAGACTTTCGCCTGGACGTTCGACTGCGCCAGCGGGCAGATCGTCTCGGCGCGAGCCCTGGGAGATGAATTCCTGGCCGCCGGCGCCAGTTTCCCCAATCCATACATCGGAGTATTCCCGGAAAACGATCCTGGGGCAAGCGTGGATGGTCTGGCGGAAAGCCGCCCGCGCTATGGTTTCGAAAAAGCCGTGGCCATGCGGCCGCTGCTGTTCTCCGGCGGACTGACCAGCGCCATGCGCTGTGAGAGCTCCGCCTCGGACAGCGTGTCCACCCGCCTGGTGTCGGCCGAGGCGGACAAGGTGGAGATCGTCTCCTCCGGCCGCTATCTGGATGAATCCGGCAAGCCTACCGGTCTGCGCTGGGAGGTGGATTACCGTATCGATATGGACGGGTTCATGAAGATGACCGTACGTCTCGGCGCCGTCCGTCCTGTCAAGCTGCGCTGGCACTGCTGGTGCCATACTGTGTTCAACCGCGACAAAGCCCGTTTCCTGGCCCGCGATGAGGACCCCGGCGCGCCCCCGTTCAATGTCCGTCAGGCCGAGACCCGCCAGCTTGTTGATCTGGCCGATGGAGAAACGGTGCTGGAGTCGCACTGGAACACGCTGTTCCATCTGGGCAACCCGCTCACCGGAATTGAGTTCAGCAAGGAGGAATTCTCGGACCGCCTCAGCGGTTACCGCGATTCCGCGGTGCGTCTGCCGGACGGCAGGATGGTGTCCACCGGGTCGGTGGAGACCGCGGACGGCCAGGTGCTGCAGAACTGGGACTCGCGCGGGCGGCAGGACATTTTCACCCAGATATACAACCGCCCGGAGGGGCTGGAACTGGAGGAATTCGATATCCGCAACACCACCTGCCCGCTGAATCCCGGACAGATAAGAGAACGGACATGTTATGTGCAGCTCACCCCGCCCAAGCTGCCCCGTCCCGAGCTTGCCGGAGCGCGTATCGTGTGGCCCGGTCCGCACCAGATACGCATGGCCGGCTGGAAGGGCGACAGCGCCGCCTGGGAGCCGCCCTCGGACGAGCAGGTGACGCAATGGGCGCAGATGGGCGTGAACCTGATCGTGGGCGGAGCGAATTATTTCTCCGGCGACTATGCCCGTCCCTCGCAGCCAGAGAAAATCAGGCATTTTCTGGAAACGGCCCATGGTTTCGGCATCCGCGTGATTCCATACGTGACGACCTCGGACTGGGATTTCTCGGCCCCGGGCTACCAGGAGCACGCCGCCGACTGGATGAGCTCCAAGAATATCGAGTTCATCACAGAGACCAGCCTGATGTGTTTCGGGGCGGAGGGCTGGCGCGACCACGTGGAGGCGCAGTGTGACACTCTTCTGATGAATTTCCCGTTTGATGGCCTGTATGTCGACAACTGGTTCATCACCCGTCACTGCACCAACGCCCGTCATGGCTGTGCCGGCTACCTGGGGCGCTACGTGACCGAGGGCTACCACGATTTCGCCCGCCGTCTGCGCCGTGTCGTGGCCCGTCACACCGGGGGCAGGGGCATAATGCTGTTCAACACGGACAACGTTTCCAACTCCACCAGCCTGGCCTGGTTCGACCTGCGGCTTTCCGGCGAGAACAACGACCCGCTGCGCCTGGCGGGGGAGACTGTCCTCAGCACCTGGAACGGCAAGCGCCAGGGTGTTCAGTCCGTGGCGATGTGGCGCGAGAACCAGGACCCGCTGGACATGGTCAATTTCTGCGCCAGATATGGCTTCTCGTTCCGTCTGTTAGGCGGAAGGCGGGATGCGGATATGGTCGGGAGCTGCGCGGCGGCTGCCTCTCCGGATACTCCAATGGGTTTCAACCGACTTTACTGGGACATCCAGCGTTTCTTCGGCGTGGACAAGGCCGAGTTTTTCAGCGCGTTCGACAGCCGCGAGATTCTGAGCCTTTCGGGGGAGGGATCGACAGCGGCGGCCTGGGCGCGTGAGGGCAGGGCGCTTTTGAGTCTGAGCTGTCTGGGGAGCCAGGCTGCCGGGACCGCGCAAACCAGGGCCGCGCGCCGTGAAACACTTTCCATCCACCGTCCGGAAGCCCTGGGCCTGGATCAGGCTGCAAGATACCGCCTGGTGGACCTCGCCGCGGGGGGCTACCTGGACAGCCGGGAGTATCCGGTCGCTGAACTGGCGGCAGTGACGCTGAACCTTGTTCCCGGCCGCACGCATCTGATTCTTCTTGAGCCGGTGGCCGAGGGCCCGCGCCTTGTTTATTTCCGGGGAGCGGATGCAGCTCGGACAGAGACAGCGGGCGACACGCTGAAAGTGTTTTTTGAAGCGCCGGAGGGTTCACCGGTAAGCCTGTACCTGGATTCCGCCGGAAGCATGTTTCACATGTTGACTCCAGGTTTCGAGCCGGTGCAGGGACCGTCTTTCGCAGCTTTCAGCGGCCGTCTGCCCGCCGGCCGCATGGTGCGGATCGCAGGCCTGAAATGAATAATGATTGACACAGAGCGTCCACAGAATAAAGATTACATCCTGATCCACAGTAGTGATTCATTTTTCGATATTGCAGTCAAGGAGGTTCATAATGGAAGAAACGACCAGAGAGAGCGCTTTGAGCCGGAGGGATTTCATCCTCAAAGGATCCACCGCCGCGGCTGTCGCCGTGGCCGGATTGTCAGTCCTGGGCGCGCCTGCAATCGTGCGTGGCCAGAACCTGAACAGTAATCTGAATGTGGGCGTGATCGGCACGGGAAGCCGGGGCTGCTACCTGACCCGTATCCTGACAGCACAGTCCGGAGTCACTATTTCGGATGTCTGCGATGTCTACCCGCCGAACCTCGAAGCTGGAAAGACAGATTCTAAGAATGAAAAAGTCCGTGCCTGGGAGGACTGGCGTAAGATTCTGGAGCAGAAGGATGTGGACGCCGTGGTGGTGGCCCCGCCCCTGTTCCTGCACGTGCCGTGCAGCGTAGCCTCTCTCGATGCGGGCAAGCACGTGTACAGCGAAAAAAGCATGGGGATGAACGTAAAGGAGCTTAACGCGATGGGCGCGGCGGTGAAAGCCCACCCGGACAAGGTGTACATGGTGGGGTTCCAGAGCCGGATGATGGAATCGTTCAACGACGCGAAGAAGCTGGTGCAGAGCGGCTCGTTCGGCAAGATCCTCCAGTTCTACGTACACTATGACAATAACCGTTCCTGGCGCGCGGAAGGAGCAATTGACCCGAAGTGGGAGCGAGTCCTCAACTGGCGTCTTTACCGCGAGTACTGCGGCGGAATCCTCACCGAACTGCTGACACACGAGATCGACATGGTGCTGGATGTCCTGGGGACCATGCCGGTGTCCGGGGCCTGCACCGGAAAGATCATGGTGTATAACGACGGGCGCGAGCACTTTGACAGCCTGATGGGCCACTGGGAAATGGAGGACGGGGTGATCGGAGTGGCCAGCGGCGGACTGGCCAATGCCCGCTGGGGCAGCTCCTGGGCCATACACGGGACGCATGGCACGCTGGAATTCACGGGAAGCGCCTACCGTATCTTCTGGGAGAAGGAAACCCGTCACCTCCAGCAGATCGGAATCAAGCACAAGTTCACCCAGGTCAAGCTCGGCCAGTCGCTTAACGTGAGCGACGCTCCGATGACTGAGCCGGACAAGGTGGCCGACTACCGCGGCAGCAACACCGAGGACAGCAGCATCAAAGCCGTGCAGAACTTCCTTGATTGTGTCCGCAAAGGCGGCAAGCCTGTGATGGATTACGAAAGTTGCCGCCGTCCCTCCATTGCCGCGCTGATGCTGTATGAGAGCTCGTTCAACGGCGGGCGGAAAGTCACGCGCGAGGAGATCGAGGCGCAGGGCTGAATGAACTTTTGAACAGTATTCAAGTGTGTTTATCGAGGGGTGCGCGCGGCGCACCCCTTTTTGTTCAGATTATGTATCCGGAGAAGCATTTGTGGTGTCTTATAAAATAAGATATTTTTTTCAACTCTCTTCTCACTTCCAGGCGCCGGGCTTGTATAATCCCCGCGCCGGTGTTAGTTTTCGCCGTAAGAGAACTGTTTTCAAGCTGTTTAAGCCGTTCTCACTTGACTGAGCCGTCATATAAATCTAAATTGCCTTTTTTATGCGTTGAGCACTGGTTGATGTAATTGCCATCTGTTCGGTTCACAAGGTGTTTTGAATCGCGGACCACGGTGATCGATACCATGTGATGGAGGCCTGGCAACAGAACGATGAACTCCGGAAAACCGACATACGGGGAACTCGAGGAGCGAATCCGGACGCTGGAAGAAAGCGCGCGCCGGGGCATGCTGGCCGAGCGTTCACTCCGCAGCATAGAGAAAAACTATGCCGAGACCCTGAAAAACCTGGATAAGATGTGCCGGGAGATATACTCGATCCGTTCAATGGTCGGGATGCCGCAGATATACCTGGACGAGAACTGGAACATTGTGGGCTATTCGGCCGATGCCCCCCTTCTCAGTCGCAAGGTGGTCCGTTACGCCAGGGAGCGGCGCAACATCCGCGATTTTTTCCGTGAGAGCGATTTTGACAAGATTATTCAGCACCTGCACAAGATCGCCTCGCTCGAGAATCTGCCCTACGATCAGGGCCGCAAGTGGAACCTGGCCTACGGTGGACCGGCGGCTGAAGACGATCTGGATAAGAACTGGATTATCTACCGCAACACCGAACACTGTCACTGGGAAGTGAAACCGCGGGACAAGGGCGGTTTCTCGATCCACCATAAATCACATGCCGCCGATTATCTGGACTGCTGCCTGATGTCCGTGCGTGAGTTCGGGAGCGAGCATGAGGACATCCGGATGGTCTACAAAACCCGCACCTCACAGCGAAGCGACTATATCCGCGATGTTTCGACCATCCTTTCGGGATCCTCGGGCCTGGAGGCGGTCACGCCGGACATGTTCGGCTATACGATCTGCACAGGCTCGAATTACAATTCCGAGGGCCGTATCCAGAAACATGGAGCAAATGTGATAACCCGTCCCGAATCGCTTGACGCCGGGACGGAGTACCAGGTGATAATTGAACGTATCGGCGGCTGTGTGCGGCGGCGAGTGATCAACATGGCCACCGGCAGCGAGATTCCGCTTCTTGAGTTTATCGACAGCAACGCGGTTTATTTCGGCCAGAACCACATAGGCTTCTATACTTTCAGCGGCGAGGTCGAGATATACGATATCGAGGTTTATACTCGACAGTCGAGGTTTGAGCTCGAACAGTTCCGCATTCCGATCGATATTGAGGTGGGAGTGCGGGATGAAAAGCTGAAAAACAGCGTGTTCCGCCTCAAGTACGCCAAGAACGAGATCATGGGCAAGACTCTGCATACCCTGATGCTCGAGGACATAACCAAGCGAAAGTCGGATGAGGAGGCTCTGCGCGAGAGCGAGGAAAAATTCCGGCGTCTTTTCGAGGAATCACGGGTCGCCCTGAGCATCACTACGCCGGAGGGGCGCTTCCTGGATGTGAACCTGGAGATGACAAACTTGTTCGGTTACACGCACGAGGAGTTCATGCGTCTTCCGGCGGATGATCTTTACATCGACCTGGAGGATCGTCACACCTACCTGGGCGTTCTGGAACGCAAGGGTTATGTGCGCGACTATGAGTTGAGGATGAAGCGCAAGGACGGAGCGCTGGTGGAGACCTTGATCACCTCGACCGTGCACCGCAACCGGGACGGCTCGGTCTATTGCATCCAGGGCAGCATCCAGGATGTCACCGAACGCAAGAGGATGGAAGCCCAGATCAAAGAATCGCAGCGCATGGAAGTGATCGGAAGGCTGGCCTCCGGCGTGGCGCATGAGGTGCGTAATCCGCTGAACGCGATCCTGGCGATAACGGAGGCGCTGTTCCAGGAAATCGGTGACAATCCTGAATATAATCCGTATCTCGAGCATATCCGCACCCAGGTGGACCGCCTGGCCCTGCTGATGAAAGACCTTCTTGAACTGGGCAAGCCGCTTAAGCGCGAAAGTTTCACGCGCGATTCGATCCGTTCGATCTGCGCCGAGGGAATCGATCTGTGGAGACAGTCTTCCAGCCTGGGCGAGCGAAAGGTGCGCTTTGTCGCAGGCGAGGACGGGGATCGTCTGGAGGTTTTCGGCAACGGGAGCAAGCTGAAGCAGGTTGTAATGAACCTGCTTGAAAACGCGGCCCAGCACAGTCCCGAGGAGAGCGAAATAGTAGTCGAGCTGCGCCGGAAAGCGAACCGTACAGTGATCGTGAATATAAGGGACCGCGGCACGGGCATTTCCCCCGAACTGCTTCCGGAAGTCTTCAAGCCGTTTTTCACCACCCGCACGCGCGGCGCCGGGCTCGGTTTGAGCATCGTCAAGAGTATAGTGGAAACGCACGGCGGACTGATAGAGCTGTTCAACAACGAACCTGCCCCGGGCCTGACTGTTGAGGTCATCCTCCCGCTGGCCCAGGAAACTGAGAATGAAGAAAAATATTCTGCTGGTGGATGACGATCCCGGAATCCGGTTCGGGTACACTAAGTTCTTTACGCGCAACGGTTATAACCTGACGGCGGCATCATCCCTGACTCAGGCCCGCAGCGCCGTGGCCGCGACCCGTTTCGATGCCGCCCTGCTGGATATGGTCCTTCCGGACGGTAACAGTTTCGACTGGATAGGGGAGCTGCGCCGCGACCATCCGGATATAGCCATTGTCGTTATCACCGGTCACGGGGACATCCCCACCGCGGTGGAGGCCATTCACCGGGGAGCGGACAATTTCCTGACCAAGCCGGTCAGCCTGGAGGAATTGTCGGTCGTTCTGCAGAAAAGTCTCGAACTCGGCAGTCTGCGCCGTGGAAAGCTCACCACGCAGCGCCTGAGCCGGAACAGCGTTCTTTTTTTCGGCGAGCATCCGCTGATGCAGAAAGTCATGGAACTCGCGGCCCTGGCCGCCGAGAACGACTCACCAGTGCTTATACAGGGGGAAACCGGCAGCGGAAAGGGAGTGCTGGCGCGCTGGATTCACGATCATGGCCCCTGGAGCAGCAATCCATATGTGGATATCAACTGTTCCAGCCTCAAGGGCGACCTTTTCGCCAGCGAGCTGTTCGGTCACGCCAGGGGGGCTTTCACCTCGGCGAACCAGGAGAAACAGGGGTTGATTGAGGTGGCGGATGGCGGATCGCTGTTTCTGGATGAAATAAGCGACATGCCGCCGGGTGTGCAGGCCGAATTCCTGAAAGTGATCGAGGAAAAACAGTACCGCCGCCTGGGCGAGGTGATAGTGCGCCGAAGCGAATTCCGTCTTGTCTGCTCTTCAAACCAGGACCTGTTTAAGAAAGTATCCGAGGGGGTATTCCGTCAGGACCTGTTTTTCCGGATCAACGTGTTTCCGATACAGTTGCCGCCTCTCCGGCAGCGCAGGGACGATATCCCGGAGCTGGCCCGGAGCATCCTGCTCTCTCTCGGCTCCAGCGGCGATAACCTCAGCCCCGAGGCGCTCGATTTGCTGGTGAGTCATTCCTGGCCCGGAAATATCCGAGAACTGCGGAATGTTCTGGAGCGCGCGGTCCTTCTGTCCCGGAACGGGCGGCTGACACCGAGGTACTTCTCAGGGCTTGGCGGTAACGCTCTGCCGGAGTCGCAGGATGTGTCTATCGGACTGGAAGAGATGGAAAAGCGCCATATCGGAAACGTGCTCGACCGGTTCAACGGCGATACACGCAAAGCCGCGGAAGCTCTGGGAATATCTCTCGCCACGCTTTACCGCAAGATAAAAAAGCTCGATATCGGCTGATTTTTACCTCCATTCTACTCATGCAATCCGCTATCGGCTTGATTCCCGTCCCGGCTGCCATTCTCAAAATGTTTGCTTTTTTTACGATTATGAGAATAACATAACCCGCCTGTAAAACCCTAATCTGTTGAAAAGCTTACACTAAGCCGCGCTTCGGGCAATGGCATCTTTTTTGTCTTATATCCGGCGGACCTTTCTCCCGTGGGGATTGATGACGCCGAAAAAAATTCTTCTGGTTGATGATGAGACAGCGGTCCTGTTCGCCTACAGGAAGGTGCTCGAGCGCCCTGGAGTGAACGTGGACGCGGCGGAGTCCAAGAAGGAGACAATCCGGCTGCTGGACCGGTGCAGTTACGATGTGGCTATTCTGGACCTTCGTCTGAGCGGCGGTGACTGCGAGGAAGGTTTCGAGTTGTTGTCGGTTATCAAGGCCAAGTCTCCATCGACCAAGATCATGCTGATAACCGCTTACGGCAATCCCGATATCCAGGAAAAAGCCACCAGTCTGGGCGCGGATTTCTATTTCGAAAAGCCGGTTTCCACCAGGTTCATCCAGGAAGCTCTCCGTCTGGCGGGTGTCCCCATTCAGGACGATGAGATTTCCAAGGTTGTCTGGAAATTCAGTTGACGCGCAGTTGCAACATAAGCGGGGTCCGAATCGTTCTGTCCCATAGTGAGCCGTTTTTTCAACCGGTTCAAGCGTTCGGACGAACGGCAGTCAATGATGGTTCAACCCTTAAATAAGGCCCGGGAGGTGCTGCCTATGAAGTGAGTGAAACTCTTGTCCGTTTTTATGTAGCTCCGATCCAATTTCAATTGGGGGATTACATGCAACACAAATTCTCACTCGTACACGTGTCGCGGATGCTGGCGCTGGCGGCGACGCTGGTGCTGGTGAATGCGGCGCTGATCCTGGCCCAGCTCAGCACGGCAAAGGTCGAGGGAATAGTCCGTGACAAAGATACGGGCAAGCCTTTGCAGGGTGCTCAGGTGACTGTCGAGGGCACGCGTCTGGGCAATGTCACCAATGCTGACGGTTATTACTTTATTCTCAACGTACCGCCAGGACGGCATTCGATCACATTCACTTTTACAGGTTATCAGAAAACCACGATTGCTGATCAGCTCCTGCTGGCCGGCCAGACCGCTACGGTCAATGGCAACCTCAGCGGCACAGTCGTGGAATTGCAGGGCATCACGGTCGAGGGCGAATCGGAAGTGCTGGTTCCCCGAGACAACACGGTCACCAAGCAGCGCATGACTGCCTCGGAAATCACCGAAACCCCGGTCACCAAGCTCGAAGATCTGATGGTTCTTCAGGCCGGTGTGCAGACCGGTGGACGTGACGCCGAGTCTCGCGGTCTGCGTATCCGCGGCGGCCGCCTGGGTGAGGAAGGCATGGTGGTGGACGGCATGATGGTCCGTAACTACACAGCCAACCCGTTCACCAGCGGACAGGGCTGGATTTTCGAAACGGAAATCGGCTCCCAGGGCGAGGACACCACGCCTCTGGAATTCTCGGCAGACGCCGTGGAGCAGGTGGACATCATCACCGGCGGATTCCAGGCCGAGTACGGCAACGCGCAGTCCGGTATCATCAACATCGTCACCAAGGAAGGCGGACCGGACTATCGCGGAAGCCTGCGTTATACCACCGACCAGCAGAACCCCCGCACCTCGGACTGGGGATACAACCAGATCCAGGCCAGTATCGGCGGCCCGGTTCCGCTGATCAAGAACATGTATTTCCACGGCTCCAGTGAAATCCAGGGCTTTGCCGACCGCACCGCGACCCACGCGGACGAGGGTTTCCGCGGTGTCAACCAGGAATTTGTCGACCGCCTGAACGACGCGGTCCGCAATGACCCGGTCCTGGGCGAGCGTGTCAGTCCCTATACCCTGGAGATGCTGCAGACCGGACGTAATTTCTATGCTTCCAAGACCGGGGCGAGCGCCTCGCTGTTCTCGCCGAAGAACCCGGTGCGCCTGCCCGGCAACTGGCAGGACCGCACCCTGGCCTCCGGCAAGCTGACCTATTCGCCGATCAGCGGCCTGAAGTTTATCGCCACCAACAGCTGGTCGCGTGTCCAGCAGTCCTATCCCAACGGCTACGAGGCCGAGGGCGATTACTTCCAGACCGGTATTGTAGACACAGAGACCGATTTTTACAAGAACTACACGGAAGTGTACTGGAGCCTCAGCCCGTATTGGAACAAGGGCTTCACCAGCATATATGTTCCGCAGTCCTACGGGCGCCGCGACCGGACCAACAACCTGCTGCTCGGCGGCGACTGGGATTTCTGGCGGAGCGCGGAGCGCAGCGCCACCCTGCAGTTGCGTTTCAGCAAGATGGACGCTCAGGATATCAACACCTCGAGTCTCAAGACCAACTGGGAGCGCGACACGTTCATGAGCTGGTCGCTGCACGATGTCCAGTTCGAGGTGGAGACCTGGCCGAACAAGGAAGGCCTGTACACTGACGAGCTGAAGCGGGCATACCTGCCGGACGGCAACACCGGCTGGAAGCAGTATGTGCCGTATGAAGGCCCCTTCGCCATCGAGTCGGGCACTTTCTACTACATGAACTACGGCCACCTGTCCGAACATCAGAACAACTACAAGGCTGACCTGGACCTCCAGATCAACCGCCGCAACCGCGGCAAGATCGGTTTCCAGTTCACCAGCATCGACAACAACTCTTTCCGCACCAACTACACCACCGAGAAGCGCGACCCGCGCAACGAGTTCAACTACAAGCCGGAGATATATGCGGTTTACGCTCAGAACCGCACCGACCTGGGTGATTTCGTTTTTGACTACGGCCTGCGCTACGATGGGTTCCAGCACAACACCAACTGGGGCATCACCTCGCTCGATCCGTGGGGCGAGCATGTCGATCCGCGGACGCTTTACGAGTGGTCACCCCGTTTTGACGTGGCCTTCCCGGTGACCGACAAGTCGCAGTTGCGTTTCAGCTACGGCGCGTTCACCCAGTTGCCCAGCCTGGACATGATGTACGCCGGCTCCAGCGGCGGTTCGCCTTTCATGAACCCCGGCGGCCTGGAATTCAGCCGTACTGACGCTTTCGAGGCCGGCCTGAGCTACCTGGTCACCAATGACATGGCGCTCGACCTCGTGGCCTTCTACCGCGACGTTGACGGAAACGTGGCCACAAAGGCCTATTTCCGCGACTATTACGCCTGGCATCGCGGTGAGCGCATCCGCTCCTGGGAACAGGGCTATGTCAACCGCGACAACGGCAATATCAAGGGTATAGATTTGACCCTGCGGCGCCGTTTCGCCAACAATTTTTCCTATACCCTGATGTACACGCTGCAGTTCAGCCGCACGACCGGCAGCTCCTACAACAGCAGCCAGGGCGTGGGAGACTTCGACGCCACCTCTAACGAGCTGTTCGTCCCGCCGGATGAGCTGCGCCCGATCGACGGCGACCGCTCGCACAAGATGAGCGCCCAGTTCAACTACATGGTGCCCGAGGATTTCAAGGCTGGCACGATCTACAACAAGATCCTGGGCAATGTCAAAGCCTATGCGGCGTTCCAGCTTTTGAGCGGCGAGCCTCTGCTCAACCGCGGCGGCACGGCTTACACCGGCAGCGAGGACCCGACCCTGACCGGACGGTGGGGCGGCTATAACTTCTTCCGCGGCCGCTGGTACACGAATCTGGACACCCGGTTCTCCAAGGAGTTCAAGCTGGGTGGAGCGCGCAGGGTGTCGGTGTTCGGCGAAGTATACAACGTGTTGAACCGCAGGAACAATCGCGCTTATCCCTCTGGCTACTCGTACGAGGGCAATTCGCACGTCACCGGCGGCGTGGACCTGAAGTGGGATCAGATGACGGATTCCGACCAGGCCCGTATCCGGTTCAACGCGGATTTCAACGGAGACGGCATCCTGACCGTGGAAGAGGCGGCCCTGGGCAATATCGCCGAGAGCTTCGTTTTCTCCACCATGGACAAGCGCCTGTGGGGCACCGCGCGACAGATTCGCATGGGGATCGATTTCTCCTTCTGATCCGGGCTGCTTGGACGGACAGAAAACAGTGCTCTGCTTAATTTATATGAAATAAGCAGGAGATAACTATGATACGAAAAGGCATTCTGCTGGTAACCCTTGCGGCGCTTATCGGCCTGCTGGCGTCCCCGGCCTCGGCCGAGCGGCTAACGCAGCGGATATCCCGCGGAAACAATGTGGGGATGGGTTTCATGACCGGCTGGGCCATGCCGTGGATCACGGCCACCTGGTCCGGCAACACCATCCAGTTCCCCAAAGGTTCTGGTAACTTGATTGGCAACGACTGCTGGACGTTTGGCATGATGTCGGTCCGTGATTTCAACGGCGACGGCACGGCCGAGGACACTATCATCCTGGGTTCCGGCGGCCGCGACAACATGAACGGCTACTGCTCGCCCTTCCCCTGGGCCGAGGCGCTGATCAACGAGCGCGCGGCGGTGGAGCCGAACATGGAAGGCCACATGGGCGAGATACAGTACAACCGTATCTGGACCAGCCTGGACGCAGCCGAACTGGCCGAATGGCCGCGCGAGGCCCGCGAGGGCTTCGCGGCTGACGGCGCTCCGATCCTGCACGGCGCCGAGACCATATTCACCCATTCCGGCGATGCATTCAACTCCTGGTCCGGCCCGACCAACGGCTTCTACATGGCCTGGAGCTGCTACTTCCTGGATTTCGCCGAAAGCAACAACATCGTATACACGCACGTTCTGATGGGGAACGTGACGATGTACGAGAAGTACAACCCGGCCTACGGCTATGGCGAACATGCCGGCGTTGCGGCCAACCCGGACGGCTGGGACTGGAAGGGCATGATCCTGTTCGAGAACCGCCGCGCCTGGGATTATGGCTGGACCGGCGCTGGCGCGGCCTGGGCTTACCACCCGGCGCAGGAGAACGTGGTGTTCTGGAGCCGCACGCCCACAATCTCCAACTTCTCGCCCAACGTCCCGCCGCTCATGGGCGGCAAGATGCTGAAAAAGCCCATGCTGCGCGGCGAGGTGGCCAACATGACCAACCTCTGGAACGTTTCCGGCACCGAGTTCGGGTTCTCCGGAGCTGGCAACCTGCTGGCCTCGGGCCTGCCCCGCGGAGTGGCCTACCGTTGCGGCAAGGGCGTCTATCCGTTCTTCAGCGGGAAGATCAATCCCTTCACCGGCCGCGAGGCTTTCGGCTGGCCGGGAGTCCTGACCCCCGCAGACGCCCGCTACAACCAGTGGGTCTGGGGCGGCAGCGGCAACTGGCAGACCTACACGTTCTGGGGCGAACTGCACGATGTGGCCCCGCGCGACACGTTCACCTTCGACTACGCGATCATGTTCTGCCAGCCGGGTGTTTCGCCCCTGGTGGCCCCGACATATGACATCGCGAACATCGACGACCCCGGAATGCAGGCCGGTTTCGCCCCGCAGGAGCAGTATGCCTCGGTGGCCCAGACCGTGTTCGATGGCGGCTACATAGTTCCGGCCACGCCGGCGGCGCCCCCGATGACCATCATCCCCGGCGACCGTCAGGTGACAATCACCTGGAGCGATGTCAACCTGCAGACCCCCGACCCGTACGCCGCGTTCCTGGAAGCCAATCCGGAACTCGACCCGAACGGGGTGTACCGCAAGTACGATTTCGAGGGTTACCGCCTGTACCGCAGCTATGTGGGTCCGAACGACTCGCACAGCGAGATGATCTACAACTGCAGCCTGTCGGATGCCAACCTGACGTTCTTCTTTGTCGACAAGCTCGAGGACGACCAGCCGTATTTCCGCATGCGCAACGGGATGAAGGTCTGGTACGCCCTGGTCCCGTACGACATGAACTACGACCCGGCCACCGGGGAGGCTTTCAGCCTGCCGGA
>CAYYNT010000006.1:0-110092 GCA_964473155.1 uncultured Gemmatimonadales bacterium
TGACCGTAAAACTTTTTTGATCCTCTCAGCAATATCCTAACCGGATATTGCTGCCCTGCCCCCCATTTGTGAAAGGGGGGAAATTCCGGCCAGAGCTTGTTGCAAGCACCTCACTCTTTGCCAAAGGGGGATTGAGGGGGATTCCAAGGCTTACTGGCGCGCCGTGCCCCTGCATCTTCCCCTTTTGGTCACCCCAGTAAATCTGAAGAATGACTCAGTTTCTCATGCTGGTCACCGGGCTGGGGAGCCGTCCCCCGCGGCGGATGAAATTTTCGGCGGAATAGCGGTTGACCGCCATCACCGGCGCGCGCCCGAGCAGCCCGCCGTAGTCGATGATGTCCCCCGGCTTCGCTCCGGGGACCAGTATTATCCGCACGGCGGTGGTCTTGTTGTTGACCACGCCGATAGCCAGTTCATCCGCGATTATCGCGCTCACCACTCCGGCGGGAGTGTCGCCCGGAACGGCGAACATGTCCATGCCCACGGAGCAGACCGAGGTCAGGGCCTCCAGTTTGTCGAGGCTCAGCGCGCCCTCGGCCACGGCGGCGATCATGCGCTCGTCCTCGCTCACCGGGATGAAAGTCCCGCTCAGGCCGCCCACGTTGCCGCTGGCCATGGCCCCGCCTTTCTTGACTGCGTCCATCAGAAGAGCAACGGCCAGAGTGCTGCCGTGCGCGCCCACCCGCTCGATTCCCATCGCCTCGATAATCCCGGCCACGCTGTCGCCCTGGGCCGTGGTGGAGGCCAGCGAGATATCCACGATCCCGAACGGGACTTTCAGCCTTTTCGCCAGTTCCCGCCCGATCAACTCGCCCGCTCGGGTGATCTTGAACGTGGTGCGCTTGACTATCTCGGAAAGCTGGGTCAGGTCGCAGTCGGCGTTGGCGGCGACTATATCGCGCACCACACCGGGGCCGCTGATCCCGATATTGACCGAGAAATCCGGCTCGCCCACGCCGTGGAACGCTCCGGCCATGAAGGGGTTGTCCTCCGGGGCGTTCACGAACACAACGAACTTGGCGCAGCCGATCCCGTTGCCGGAAAGCTCCGCCGTGCGCTTGAGCATCGGGCCCAGGGCGATAACGGCGTCCAGGTTCATCCCTGCCACGTTGCTGCCCACGTTGAGGAACGAGCAGACCCGTCCGGTGGAGCTTAGCGCCTCGGGCAGGGCCTCGATCAGGGCCGAATCGCTGCGCGTGCAGCCTTTATGGACCAGCGCGCCGAACCCGCCCAGGAAATCCACTCCGCCCTCGGCCGCGGCGCGGTCCAGGGTCCGGGCCATTGCCAGGAACTTTTCGCCCTCGGCATGGGTCTCCATGATCAGGCTGACCGGGGTGATCGAGATGCGCTTGTTGACAATCGGCACGCCGTACAGGACTTCCAGGCGTTTAGCCTCGCGCACCAGGGCCTCGGCCGCGGGCTTGATCCGGTTGTGGACGTTCTCCAGGAATCGCTCGAAATCGCTGTGGATACAGTCCTTGAGGTTTATCCCCAGGGTCACGGTGCGGATGTCGAAATGCTGGAACAGGGTCATCCGGGCGGTTTCGAAGACTTCTTCCACGCTGATCGTCATGGCTCACACCCGGTTGATTTTTTTGAAAAGGTCCTCGTGCTGGATCTGTATGTGCAGGTTCATTTCCGCGGCCAGGCGCTCCAGGTCAGCCTTGACGTCCTCGAGGTCCGATTTCGAGTCCTTGAAATCCACCAGCATGATCATCACGAAATGCCCCTGCATCACTTTCTGGGCGATGTCCTCGATGTTCAGGCCGTGCTTGAAAATCAGCGTGGTGACACTGGCCACGATGCCTTTCTGGTCGCGGCCGATCACGGTGACGAAAGAAAGCTCCTTGCCCTGGCTGTCGAGCTGGGAAATCTGTGGCAACGGTCCGTTCATGCTTGCCTCATGGGTCAGGCGTATTGAAATGCGCCAGCGGCCGGCCGATCCCCCGGCCTTGCGGTTCGACACGGGACAACCCCTTCCTGACATCGGCGTGTCGGGGCTATCCAAAGTTTTTTACTATCTTTTTATAATTGATGCAAACTCTAAAGGTGCGTTGAAAAGCACTTAAAAACACAACCCCCTGTTTCCCCCCTTTTTAAGGGGGACTTAAAAACCGCTACAGACAGGCATTTGCAGCTTAGCCTGAAGTGGCGTCCGTTCCTCCCCCCTTGAAAAGGGGGGATCGAGGGGGATTTAATCCAATAAATCAACACACCTTTAAACGTCCTCAGGCCACGCGCACCTTGACCACGATTTTCTTTACCGCGGCAGGGGATTCAAACTGCGCGCCCGGCATGTGGGCGTCCTCGGGGAAAAAGATGGCGAAATCGCCCTGGTTAAGCACCAGCAAGGATTTACCCGCTGTTGGGTCATACTTGATGAAATCGCGCTCCGGGTTGTAGGCTTCGGCCACGGTCGCCACCGCCACCGGCCCGTAGTACAGGGCCTCCGGGCCGCCCCCGGCGATGAACTGGACATCCAGGTAGTTGTAATGCCCCTCGTAGATTTTCTGTTCCCTGGGCAGGGTGGTGTACTGCATGACCAGGGCGAACACCCGGTCCCCGTCTATCTCGTAGCGGCCATCCGCCGGGGGATTGGCGGCGATCGAGCGGAGCCAGGCGAAAGCTTTATCAAGACCGGGGACAATCTTTTCGTAGCGCGCGGAATCGGCAAGCTGTGCGGCGATCATGTATTATCTCCATCTGGGGAATGACAGTTGAAAAACGGTGTGTCAGATTTGAACAAAAACTAACAGTTTTAGGCCTTTACGTCCAGAGGAACGAGCCGGTGCGGAGAATGCGGCAGGTTGAAACTCAATTCCCGGCCTTGAGTCTGAGAAGCAGATTAAGCAAATCCAGCACCCCGGCGCGGCCGTCGCGGTTGAAATCCGCCCCCAGGCTTCCCGGATGCTTGAGCTGGAAACGCGCCATCTCGAGCGCATCGCTCAGGTCAATAAAGCCGTCCCGGTTGAAATCCGTTTCCACCGCGTTCCGTGCAAAATATCCCCTGAACAGACCAAGCAGTTCGGTTTCGCCGCGCGCGGTGCGGTTTTTCCGCTCGGACGGGTCCATCTCGATATCCATGTGGTGCCACTCACGGTAGGAATAGTAGGCCCAGTCTATTTTCTGTTCCTCTAACAGGTCGATCCAGTCCGTGAACCACTGTTTCGCCCCGATAGCCCAGCGCGCGCAGCCGAACTCGCCGCACCAGAGACGCACGCCGTATTTTGTCCGGAACGCGGTCGCCTTCTGGATGTAAGTGCGCATTTTGGTCTTATCCCAGTATTCCTGACCGCCCCATTCATCCGGGATAGTGCCGGGATAGGCTCTTGACTGCCAGGCCCACTCAGGCGTGTTCATCATCTGGCCACCGAAGCGCTGATGGGTATAATCCATCGGCCCGTAGAAATGGAAACTGTAGACAGTGTTTTTGTCCGTGGTGGGTTTGAGGTTGGCGAACCCGTCCGGCCAGCCCCAGGCGGGCGGCTCGATAACAATCGTGTGCACCTTGTCCACGGTGCGGATCGAATCGGTCAGTTCCTGGGCATAGGCCGACCACTGGGTGTTGGCCAGCTCATCGTGCGGCTCGTTCATCAGGTCGTAGGCGATGGGGCCGCTCGTGGCGTAACGCGCGGCGACCTCTTTCCAGAACGCGGTGAACGCCGCTTTCAGGGCCGGGTTGGAGAAAAAGTTGTCGTGGTTGTCGAACGAGGCGCTGAAAGAGACCACGGTGTAAAGCTGGTATTTCAGGCACAGGTCGATCAGCCGGAAAAGGGCGTCACGGCTGGCGGCCTTTACCTGGTACGGCGCGGTGGACGAGACGAGGTCATTGACCAGGACACGCGCGATATTGGCGCGCCAGTCGCGGGCGAGCCAGGCGATATCTTCCTCGCTGTAGCTCGTGCCGCCCAGGTTGACCCCGCGCTGGACGGACTCTGGCCAGGCAATGGGATCTGCGGCCTGGACCGGCCGGATAGGCAGAAACAGGGCGGCGACTGTTAACGCAATCAGTGAATAAAGCCTTCTTTTTCTCATTCAATACAATCCGGGTGAAAATATTGCTTTGTCAGGAATTTGATTCAGGCTTTAACTGCTTATTTTTATTTCGGTTCGGCGAAAGAAGCAAAGCCTGGCGAGTGCGGTTTAGCGTAGGGGCGACCGGCCGGTCGCCCCTACTGAATAAACAATTTCCCACAGTGTGGGTTTTTCCAATCGCTGCTCCCGGACATCGGCGGCCTGGGCTTATTTCCCGATCATCCCCTTTGCCGGGCTGCTCGGGTCGGCGTACTGCTTGCGCGGCATCCGACCGGCCAGGAAACTGAGCCGCCCGGCCTCGACACCCATGCGCATGGCCGTGGCCATGGCCACCGGGTCATCCGCCAGGGCGATGGCCGTGTTCATCAGGATGCCGTCCACCCCAAGCTCCAGTGCCACGCAGGCGTCCGAGGCCTGGCCCACTCCGGCGTCCACTATCACCGGCAGCTTGACGCTCTCCTGGATGAACCGGATATTGATCGGATTCAGGATACCCATGCCGCTGCCGATGGGCGAGGCCAGGGGCATCACCGCCACCGCTCCGGCTTCCTCCAGACGGCGCGCCACGATCAGGTCATCGTTCGTGTAGGGCAGCACTTTGAAGCCTTCTTTCACGAGAACTTTCGTAGCCTCGATCAGGCCCGCGGCATCCGGCAGGAGCGTGCGCTCATCTCCTATCACCTCCAGCTTGACCCACTCACTGTCCAGGGCCTCGCGTCCCAGGCGCGCCGTGCGAATGGCGTCCTCCACGCTGAAGCATCCTGCCGTGTTCGGCAGGATGAAATATTTCTTCGGGTCGATATGGTTGAGCAAAGCGTCCCCGGTGCTGCGTTTCAGGTCCACACGCCGCACGGCCACGGTCACGACCTCGGCCCCGGAGGCGGCCAGCGCCTCGACCATCACGCCGTTGTCCCTGTACTTGCCGGTGCCGACAAGCAGACGGCTGCCGAACTCGCGCCCGGCGATTGTCAGCTTTTTGTCCTCGATCATTTAATTACCCCTCTCTTGCCTGAATGCAGATAAAACCGCCGTCCGGGACATTTCAATCCCCGGCGCGGCGAATTCCGGTAAGGCGGGTGCGCGCAGGTCTCAGCCCCCGCCGACCAGCTCGATAACTTCATACTTGTCCCCATCCGCCACCTGCGCGCTGCCCCAGGCGGCGCGGGGAACTATCTCGCGGTTGCGTTCCACGGCTATGCGCCGTCCGGTGATCCCGAACTGTTCGAGCAGCCCGGCAACGGTCAGTTCCGGCTGCACCTGACGTTTCTCGCCGTTAATCTCTATGGTCAACATCCATCCGCTCCTGGAATAATCTTTTGCCTGTCATACAAAAGCCCGGTTCATCTCCGAAAGCACGGCCAGCGGGTCCTCCGCCCGCCAGAGGGCGGAGACCGCCGCGCAGCCGAACGCCCCGGCCCGCGCCACCAGGGGCGCGGTCTCAGGAGTCATCCCGCCGATCGCGAACACCGGGGCATCTTTCACCAGCGAGCATATCTCTTGCACCAGGCCGATCCCGGCGGGCTTTACCCCCGGCTTGCTGCCGGTTGCGAATATTGTTCCCAGATACAGATACGATGCTCCGTGCTCCAGCGCACGTTTGACCTGAGCCAGATCATGGCACGAGTAGCCGAACGCAAGTCCGTGTTCGCGGCATACACCTGACGCGGCCTCCAGCGGGATGGAATGATACCCCAGGTGCACAAAATCGGCTTTCACGGCCAGGGCGATATCCATCCGCGAGTTGATTATGAGAGGAACTCCGGCCTCCCTGGTGATACAGCGCAGGCGAAGGGCAATCTCGTAAAGCTGCCTTCCGCCTGACGAACCGGCCCGCAGGGACAATGCGGCCAGGCCGCTCCCGGCCAGAACGCGCGCCCTGTTCTCGAAATCCGGGGCCTCGATGGCCTGGCTGTCAGTGACCGCGTGGATACGGCATCCGCGGATCAACGAATCCCTGTCAGGCGGCTGCATCCATCCCTCCGTCTCATTCCAGCCGTTCTCCGGCGGTGAGGCGCGCCCCGCGCAACCACTCGGCGGCGCTCATGCGGCGCTTGCCCTGGGCCTGGACCTCGCCGAAAGCGAGCGCGGTCCCCTTGCCGCAGCAGACAGTGAGGCCGTCACCGCCGGCGTCGAGAACTGTTCCCGGCAGGTTCTGGCACGGTCCGGCTGCCCGCGGACAGAACAGCTTTAGCGGCTGTCCCTGCCGAAAGCAGAAAGCGCCGGGCCACGGGTCGAATGCCCGCACGTGGCAGGCCAGGGCGCCGGCGTTCATGCTCCAGACAATCCGGGCCTGGGATGGCTCGATTTTGGGCGCATAGCTCACGCCGGTTTCCGGCTGCGGGATTTCCCGCGCGTCTCCGGTCTCGATCCGCCGCAGGGTGTCCAGGAGAAGACCGGCCCCCATGCGGCTGAGCCTGCCAGCAAGCTCACCCGCGCTCTCCTCAGGGGAAATACCGGTTGCCTGAGCGGCCAGAATCGGGCCGGTGTCCATTCCGGCATCCATCCGGATCACGGTCAGGCCGGTGCGGGTGTCTCCGGCGGCCACGGAGCGTTGTATGGGAGCGGCCCCGCGCCAGGCGGGCAGAAGGGAGGCGTGAAGGTTGATCGAGCCGTGTGGCGGGAGGTTCAGCGCCTCGGGACGCAGGATATGACCATAGGCCACAACCACCGAAATATCGGGACGCAGGCTGTGCAGGGCCGCGAGGAAATCCTCTCCCCTGGGGCGCTCGGGCTGAAAGCAGGTCAAACCGAGACGCAGCGCAAGCTCGCGCACGGCGCAGGCCGAGGTTTTAAGGCCGCGTCCGGACGGCCTGTCCGGCTGGCAGACAACCCCGGCCACGGTATGCTCCGAGGCGGCGATGGCCTCCAGCGACGGCACGGCGAAATCCGGGCTGCCCCAGAACAGCACTCTCATGCCTCATCCCGCTCGGAAACAAGCTCCTCGCGGATCTTGTTCCATCTGGCCAGCAGCAGGTTGCGTTTGATTTCTCCGACCCGGTCGACAAACAGGACGCCGTCCAGGTGGTCTATCTCATGCTGGAATATCCTGGCCGCCATGCCATCCGCCTGTATCTCCAGCTCGTTGCCGTCCAGGTCCTGACCGGCGACTGTAACTTTCTCGGCCCGGTCGACCAGGTCCTTGATTTCCGGAATGGACAGGCAGCCCTCCTCGGCCCGGACCTTGCCATCCATTTCCACGATCTCGGGATTGACCAGCACTTTCGGGTCCGTGCCATAGGGCACGGTCACGTTGTCGTAGACAAACATGCGCTTTGACACGCCGACCTGCGGAGCGGCAAGACCCACGCCCTCCTGGGCGTACATGGTCTCGATCATGTCCGAGGCCAGCTTGCGCAGGCTGTCATCTATAACCTCAACCGGCTCGGCCCTGCGGCGCAGGACCGCGTCGCCGAGATAGCTCAGTTGTAATTTTGCCATCTGAAACTCCCTCCGGCTAACCCTGTGTCACCACGCGGGCGATCCGTCCGCGCTCGAGCTTGATCTTCGTCCCCTCGGCGATTTTCAGCTCCACGGTGGCGTCATCTATCGCGATAATCTTGCCGTAGATGCCCCCGACAGTAACTACCTCGTCATCTTTCTTCAGGTTCTTGAGCATTTCGCGGTGACGCTGCTGTTCTTTCTGCTGCGGGCGCATGACCAGGAAATACAGTATGCCGAACATCAGGATCAGGACGAAAAAGAAAGACATCCCGCCGCCCTGTCCGCCGCCCGCGCCGCCGCCTGGCGCTCCCATGGCCAGAAGATTGATAGCTGCAATCACTTTGTACTCCTTTGTTCGAGTGTTTGTTCAATATATGCCTGAAAGAATTCTCATCGTATGAACACAAGGTCAATTTAAATAACACCGGCGCATACCACAACTAAAGAATGCGCCTGACATTCCATCCGTTGTCCGGATCATTCAACCTCTGCATCAGGCTTGTACTTATTATAAAACCTGCCGGCCCAGCGGTCAAACTCTCCCCTGCGTATTGCTTCACGCATGGCTGCCACAAGGTTGGTCATGAAATGCACGTTGTGATGGCTGGTCAGGCGGATTCCGGTGACCTCGCCGCAGCGCAGGAGGTGCCGTATGTAGGCGCGGGTGAAATTCCGGCAGACATAACAGCCGCAGTCCTCATCCAGCGGACGGAAATCGCGGGCATAACCGGCGTTTTTCACCACCAGCCGTCCGCGGCTGGTCCAGGCCGTGCCGTTGCGCCCGTACCGGGTGGGGGCCACGCAGTCGAACATGTCCACGCCCCGGCGCACAGCCTCGACCATGTCCTCGGGCCAGCCCACGCCCATCAGGTAGCGCGGGCTTTCCTGCGGAAGGTGCTCCAGGGCGCGCTCCAGCATCCCGTACATCAGGTCTTTAGGCTCGCCCACGCTCAGGCCGCCCACGGCGTATCCCGGAAACCCGAGTTCCACCGTGCGGCGCGCCGACCAGTCGCGAAGGTGGCCGTACATTCCGCCCTGCACGATCCCGAACAACGCCTGCGGCCAGGGAGCAGCCTCTTCGGGAGACAGTCCGGCCAGGGTGTCGCGGCAGCGCTCCGCCCAGCGAAGCGTGCGCTCCGCAGCCCGCTGGACATAAGGCTCCTCGGCCGGGTAGGGCACGCATTCATCGAAAGCCATCACTATGTCCGCGCCCAGAGCGGCCTGGATACGCATCACTTTTTCGGGCGTGAACAGGTGATAGGACCCGTCGATATGGCTCTGGAACCGCACGCCCTCCTCGCTGATCTTGTTCAGGTCGAGGAGGCTGAACACCTGATAACCCCCGCTGTCCGTGAGCACGGGACGCCGCCAACCCATGAACTCCTGCACCCCTCCGGCCTCGCGCACCAGCGGCTCGCCCGGACGAAGGTAGAGGTGATAGGTGTTGGCCAGGACAATCCGCACGCCCATGCCGTCAAGGTCGGCCGGGGTCAGGGTCTTGACCGTGGCCTGGGTGCCCACGGGCATGAACACCGGTGTTTCGACCTCGCCGTGCGGCGTGGTCATCACCCCGGCGCGCGCCGCTCCGCAGCGGGCGGTGACGCGGAAAGAAAAATTTTGAGAATCAAATCCGTGTGAAGTCATTATATCTTAATCCAAAGAATGTTGGTTCCATCTGGATTACACCCTCCGCCCGCTTTCAATCAGGGAATTTTTCCACTCCTGTTTCGACTTATGCACACGGCCATGGAAGCCGGGATTTTATTCCCCTCTATCAAGAGGGGTGGCCCCGATTCCAGCGGGGCCGGGGTGTGTATCACGGGCGCGGCATGCCGCGCCCCTACGACAACACCAGGCAAAGCCTTATAAACAAACATTGAGCAGACTCTTGTCCTGGTGAATCCAAAGAAAGAGCAATAGCAAGATCAAAGGTTTAACATCACATACAAAAACAATATAAATCACAGCACCAGCATGGCATCGCCATAGCTGTAGAACCGGTAGCGCTCGCGCACGGCCTCGGCATAGGCCTCAAGCACGGTTTCCCGCCCGGCCAGCGCCGCCACTAACATTATCAGCGTCGAGCGCGGAAGGTGGAAATTGGTCAGAAGGCAATCCACGGCCTTGAACTGATACCCCGGATAGATGAAAATATCGGTCCAGCCGGAGGCCCCGCCTGAATGGCCCTCCTCCAGGGCTGAGGTTCGCGAGGTCAGGGTTTCGAGCGTGCGCACGCTGGTGGTCCCCACCGCCACGATCCGCCCCCCTGATTTTCGCGTGTTCCGCACCGCGTCGAGCACGGCGGAATCCGCCTCGTAATATTCTGCGTCCATCCGGTGGTTTTCCAACTCATCCGCCACCACGGGACGGAAAGTGCCGGGGCCGACATGCAGGGTCAGCTCAGCGAAAGAGGCCCCGCGGCCCCGCACCGTCTGCATGACCTCCGGCGTGAAATGCAGCCCGGCGGTGGGAGCGGCCACTGCTCCGCTGCGGCTGGCATAGACGGTCTGGTAGCGCTCGCGGTCCTCCGGACTGTCCTCGCGGCGGAGGTAGGGGGGAAGGGGCACATGGCCCAGGCGCTCCACCGCCTCAAGCGGGGCGGAGCCATCCGGGCAGGCCAGTTCCACCACACGCTCGCCCGAGTCCCCGGCATAGTCCAGGATACGCGCCTCCAGCGCGCCGCCGCCGACAGCGATCGCTTTGCCGGGGCGAGCCTTCCGTCCGGGCTTGACCAGGGCCAGCCAGCGATTTCCCTCCTGCGGACGGACCAGCAGGGCCTCTGCCGCGCCGCCGGTGGGGAAGACACCGGTCAGGCGGGCCGGGAACACGCGGGTGTTGTTGAGAACCAGGAGGTCGCCGGGGCGCACGTACTCCGGCAGATCGGAGAAGCGCCGGTGTTCGAGACGGCCCTCCCGCCGGTGCAGGACCAGCAGACGGCTTTCATCGCGCCGCGCGGCCGGATAACGGGCGATAAGCTCTTCCGGCAGTTCGTAGTCAAAATCGTCAGTGCGCATGAGGCCCGGATTATTCAGGGAGTTGAACGACAAGGCCCGGCTCGCGGGCCGGGCGCACGCGGAACAATATATCAAGGAAGGGCTTGCCGCGCCAGTCGAAAGGGAAGGGATTGCGTTACTTTAAAGGCCAGCCGCCATGCGCTGAGATTGCGCTGTCTATTTCCGAAACCAACTCCAGCGTCCGTTTGATGGAATAGATTATTCGGCAGTAAGTATCCTGCTCATCGTAACTAAGCACCCTGCCGCGCCTGTCCTTAAGCCATTTTTCGCAGACCTGATAGCCGCCTATCTTGTACTCCCATACCTCTTTGGGGACAGGTTCAAAATACTGCGCGCCGCAGCCTGTGGACGTGTCCGCTGAATTGATATAAACCCTGCCGAAAGAGAAAACCCGGCCAGAGCCAGGCTCCGGCTCGCCTGGCGCGAGGTAAGCCGGGCATGACTTGTCAACCGCTGCTCCGACACCCGGCCTGACCACTGGAAAACTTATTCTTCCGGATGCTGGTATGGGGCTTTTTAGAAGGTGCAATAGCGTAAGCTCCGCCCCAAAGTACGCCAATTGTCTGAAGAGTTCCTTATCGGAACAGACAAAAATACGGGGATAATCCTTTTTCAGGAATGGGGCGTAGCGTTCCCGGTAACCGGACGAGTACAGCAGAGCGTAGATGTAGTGGAAAATGTCTTCTGGCCCGGCTGTCGCTGTAATGTCGCCACGGCCCTCGGATAAGGTTTTCAACTTCAATCTGTCTTGCACCAAAGAGGAGAAAGACGCGGCAATGTTAGCAGTCCTGTTTTGCGTGCTGTTGAACACAAGACCGAGAGAATTGTTATCCTGCTTGGTGATTAAATAGAGCGGGAAAATATAGTTGACTTCTTTCAGGGAAACTGAATGGTGCTGCACCAGCGCGTCCGTGCAGAAAACATGCTGAAATCCTTCCGAAACCTCTATCGAGCGGGTTGAACACAATGCCAGGTTAGCGGTTCCCAGCATATGCTGCATCACATCGGAACGCGGGCGGCAGAAGAATCCCCCGCTTTTTCCAGTGTAAAAAGTAAAGCGGTTGTCGAAAGGTCTGTATAGTATTTTTCTGATTTTATCTTTTTCTACCCCGTAATTTTTAAGATCACTTTTTGCCCATTCGATTTTCCAGTCTTTGGCATCCGGTCCAAGATTGAATTTAGTCCGGGCTTCTTCCACGGGCAGGCGCAGGAATTCTTGCGCTGTCTCCAGAAGCTTGTTTTCCGTGAAATGGATGGTCAGGCCGTCCCGCGCCGTGACAATCCCGACACTATTTACAGGAAAGGCCTCCGTGATTTTCATGCCCTGGTTGTATTCCTTTTCCAGCGACTTGTTTTCCGGCTTGAAAAGAAAGTCAGGAGATTCGGGAGCGATAATTTCCCAGGCGGCCGTGTTCAGGGTCAGATTACCCAGGCGGGCGCATTTATTTTTCTGCGAAGGGTCGTACAGGCCGGAGTGGTATACCGTGGCGGGACCGGTTTTACCCGGCTCCTTGACGAATATTCCAATCGCCACTCCCTGCTGGATATCGAAGACATTTTTATCCTGTTCTCCGCCCGGAGTTTTTTCTTTTTTCCTCTGGTTTCCGTGCAAATCCAGCAGATAGATTTCCGAGAAACAATTCAGCAGCTTTTCGCGCATGCCTCGGAAAGTGGGGTTCTCCAGGTAGCCGTTATCAGTAATGAAGGCCAGAATGCCGCCGCCGGTCTGTTCTATTCTCCACTGCCCGAACCGGATGAATTTAACATAGTCGTTCTGCAGCCATTTGGGATTTTTCTCTCCCAGCGGCTTGCCCTCCACCTGATAGTAATCTTGCAGCAAAGTTCCGATAAGACTCGGGACTTTCTTTTTCTTACCGTTTACAACTTCTATTTCCCAGTTTTTATTGGCCGAATGTCCAGAGTATGGCGGATTTCCCATTACCACCATGATAGGCAGATCGTTTTTGATCTCCGCGGCGGCGTTCGATTCATCCGAAAGGAGTTTTGACGGACCGAGGGGCTGCTGTATTTCTTTAAGCCTTTCCAATGTATTGGTGAGAAACACGCCAAGCCTTTGGCCGCCGGAAGTCTGACAGGCCCAGTTTTTACGGAAAAGAGAGGGCATGTCTTTGGCGGCAAGCTGCATTTCAAGCTTGAAATGAGCGACAACATACGGGGCCATCAACAGCTCAAAGCCGAAGATACGCGGCAGCAGGTGTTCCTTTACGTAACCGGGCCACATGCCAGCCTGCTGGCGGCTGCTGAAAAGCTCGCGTATATGGTCGATTACGTGATAAAGGAAAGTCCCGGTCCCACAGGCGGGGTCAAGAACGAGAACTTTATGCGTTTGCCTGTTTTCAAAAGTTTTTCCATCCTTATCTTGAACTTCAACTTTGTACATGGTTTTTCCGGTATCCGCCAGACCATCCGCGCAACTGAATTTGTCTTTTAACAGAGCGTCAACCGCTTCAACGATGAACTTAACTACTTCATCCGGCGTATAGTAGACTCCGCGCAACTCCCTTATATCCGGGGCGTACGTGGCGAGGAAGGTCTCATAAAAGTGAAGCACCGGGTCCTTTCTTTTGCTTCGTCTCCCAAAATCCTCCAGAATCCGGTCCATTCGGGTATGCATAAGTAAATCCACCAAGTCATTCACATACCCGGCGAAAGGCTCCTGTTTCAGCTTTGGACTGGTTATTTCATAGAAGAAATTCTGCAGGAAGGGATTTGAATCCGGGATCAGGTTTTTGGCTTCATCGAGAGAAAAATCCTTTGGGGTCTTATCTTCCACTTTCGCTGAAAACAGACCATAGGCCAGAGTTTGCGCGAACATATCCGCAAACTCGCCTGCTTTTTCTTTTGAATCCAGGTCAGGGATCAAGGCATTGGCAAGAGCCGTCCGCCAGCTTGTGAGCGTTCCGGATGCCTGTCCCCTGTCAATAACATTCACTATCGAGTCACGGATCATTCTCGTGATGAGAGCCATCCGTTTTGCCAGGTCCTGCGCGGTGGCAATCTCAATCGGAGACTGAGAAAAGAACGCTTTGAACAGGTTCTCAAGTTCCAGAAACTTTGTTTTGTCAAGTTTGATTGCGTTTCTGGCCGGGTCGTAAGAGGCTATTACAACCTCCGCCCGCTGTTCTCCGTCAACTATCCATTTGAAAGTCAGGTAATCGGTCAGAATAAGGTTGTGTATCGCTTCCAGATAACGCTTTAGCTGGCTGGTGCGCAATTCCTGGTTTAGGTTTTTCCCGACATCCTTTGCCTCTATATAACCGATGCCTGAATGTCCTTTCTTTTGTCTCAGCAGCACTTTCAGGTCAGGCGCTCCGCATTCAATCGCTGTAGGTTCATTTACTACATCCATCCGCGGGTCCATATCCGTAATCAGTTTTTCGAGCAGTCCACGGAAGGAATGTTCGCTGGTTATCCCGGTGGATAACTTACGCGAGAGGTCATTGAGGTAGGTTTCAATGTGGGATTGGCTCATGCGTCCAAAATAGCAATTTCAGCCTTTTCCGCAATAAAATCGTTTCCTGCATAGGTGTGATGATTAATTGGAATAAATCCCCCTCGGTCTCCCCTTTTCAAGGGGGGAAGAACGGCCGAAGCTTCAGGCTATTTGCAACTGCCGGTAAGTAGTTGTTTTGCATTCCACTTAAAGAAGGGAGGAAACAGGAGGGTGCGTCTTGTAATCATTTTTCAACACGCTTTGAATACTGTCCGCAACATTGAAAAACTAAAGGGCGGGTTTTCGGCCCGCCCCGTTGAATCTAATCCCATGAAGCTCCGCGCAGTCTCAGGCAGGTTGTCCGGATTCCTGTTGAACGGCGGAATGGTCCTCCTGATGCGGCTCCATCTCGTACTCCTCCAGCATCCGGTTGATCAGCTTCTCGATCTGGGTCAGCTCCTTGCCCTCGCCCGGTGTGACAAAGGTGAACGCCTTGCCCGCCGCGCCCATCCGTCCGGTGCGCCCCACCCGGTGCACGTAGTCCTCTGGATTGGCCGGGACATCGTAGTTGATCACGTGGCTGATCCCGGTTATGTCCAGCCCCCGCGCTGCCACGTCGGTGGCCACCAGGTGCTCGATCCTGCCGGTGCGGAAATCATCCATGATCCGCTCGCGCTTGTTCTGGCTCAGGTCGCTGTGGATGCAGCGCGCCTTGAATCCGAGTTTGTCCAGCCGAAGCGCCAGGGCGTCGCTCATGCGCTTGGTGTTGGTGAAAATGATCGACTGGGTGGGCAGCTCGCGCCGCAGAAGGTCCACCAGCTTGTATATCTTATGGTTGCGGTCCGAGGGGATGAACCGCTGCCAGATCGACTCGACCGAAATTTCATCCTTGCTCACGTATATCTGCACCGGGTCATGCATGTAACGCTCGCTCAGCTCCTCGACCTCGCGGTCCAGTGTGGCCGAGAGCAGCATGATCTGCCGTCCCTCCGGGCAGGCCTTGATGATCCGGATGATGTCCTGGCGGAAGCCGATATCGAACATCCTGTCAGCCTCATCCAGCACCAGAACCTTGAGGTTCGACAGGTCCACGTTTCCGCTGCCGATATGGTCCAGGAGCCGTCCCGGCGTGCCGGCCATGATCTGCGGCCCTTCCTGAAGGGCCTGCACCTCGCGCCCCACAGATGTGCCGCCGTAAACGCTCAGAACTTTGGTGTCCAGGGTGCGGCCGAAACGCTGCGCCTCCCAGGTGACCTGACGGCACAGCTCGCGGGTGGGTAGGACTATCAGGGCCTGGACCACCGGCCGCGCGGGGTCCACTCTCTCGAAAATCGGCATCAGGAACGCGATGGTCTTGCCGGTCCCGGTCTTGGCCTGACCCAGGATATCGCGTCCCTTCAGAGCCTGCGGGATCATCTCGCGCTGGATGTCCGTGGGGGTGCGGAAACGGTTGGCCGCCAGGGTCAGGACCAGACGGTCCGAGAGTCCGAGAGGGCGGAACTCGTTATGCGTGAACTCCTCGCTTTCGGCCGTTACATCCAGCAGCTCGGGGAATTCAACCCGCTGTGCGATGCCGCCCAGATCGGCGCTTCTGCCGCTGCGGCCGCGGCTGCGCTGTCTGCCGCGGGAGCGGGTGCTCCCGGCCTTCCTGTCTGAACTGCCAGACTCGCGGCGGTTTGAGGGCCGTTCTTCGCGGGATTTGCGCCCGGCTTCGCTTTTTGCCGCGCTGTCCTGCCCGGTTCCGGTCTGAACTCCGGCCTCCGGTCCTTTACCGCCCTTGCCGCGCCTTCTGCCCCGGCTCCTGTGACGCGGTTCACCCGGCGGTTGCGTCTGCGCGCCGCCCGATTTATCCTGTCCGGTTTTCTGCTCTCGCTCTCCGCTTTCGCGGCGTTCCCCGCCGGGCCGTCTGCGGCGGCCCCGGTTTCTGCCGCGGCGTTCTCCGCTTTCCGCTCCACCCTTCCCGTCACGTCTTCTGTCTTCACTTTTGCGGCCCTCGCGGCCGCTGGCGTCATCTTTTTTCCCGGTGTCTTTCTGACCGCCGGTGAACAAGCCTTTGATTCTGTCCAGAAAACCCACTTAATCCATCACCTCTGTTGAATAAATGCTGCATAAAAATCGGAATTAACATCATCAACCTCTTTCCGGCGCCGGTTTATCCTCCCCTCGAATCGCGCCGCCATTATTAATACACAAAGCAATATAATCTATTTGGCCGTTAAATGCAGCATGTTTTCCGCTTTTTGCGGCCACCACCTCCCCGTGATTGACTTCCGCCCCGCTGTCCGGTAATTTTCCCTTTCCATAAATACGGCGCCAAGGAGGGTGGGATTGCAGGTACTTAAAGCGGAGAATATCAGTCACGACTTCGGGGCGCGCCCGCTGTTCGACAATCTGGACCTGGTGGTCGAGGAGGGGGCGCGTCTCGGGCTGGTCGGGGCCAACGGCAGCGGCAAGACCACGCTGTTCAGGATACTGGCCGGACAGCTCGCGCCTCTCGGCGGAAACGTGGTCTATCCAAAGAAAGTCCGGATCGGTTACCTGGCCCAGGAGCCGGAGTTCGCCGCGGGGGCTACCGTTTTCAGCGCGCTCGAGGAGGGCCTGGCCGAGGTAGCCTCGATGCAGGACGAGTTCCGCGAAGTCACCGCCGCGCTGCAATCGGAGACTGACCGTTTTCGCCGCGCGGAACTGGCCGCGCGCCAGCAGGAACTGCATGACCGTCTGCATATCGGCGAGGGCTGGGACATTGCCCCGCGTATCGAGGAGATGATCAGCCTGCTGAACCTGCCCGGACCGGAGACGTTGCTGGATTGCCAGTCGGGAGGGACGCTCAAGAGGGTGGCCCTGGGGCGGGTGCTGCTGTCAAGCCCGGAGATGCTGTTCCTGGACGAGCCGACCAACCACCTGGACACCCGCACCGTGGACTGGCTGGAAAAACGGCTGGCCGGTTTCCGCGGCACGCTGGTGCTGATCACCCATGACCGCTATTTCCTGGAAGCCGCGGTGAACCGGATCGCGGAGATAGCGCTCGGCAAGATAAAGATATATCCAGGTAGTTATACAGCGTTTCTGGAGGCGAAGAAAAAGGAATGGGAACTGATCCAGCGCCTGGATGAGCGCCGGGAGAAAATACTGGCCCGTGAGATCGAATGGCTGCGGCGAGGCCCCAAAGCCCGCAGCACGAAACAGAAAGCCCGCGTGGAACGGGTGAAATCCATGGCGCGGGTGCGGCGCACGGAGAAGGATAAGCCAGTGGAGCTTCTGTTCGACCCGGAGAGCCGGACCGGGCGGACAATCCTCAAAGCGCACCGGGTGGGCAAGGCTTTCGAGGGGCGGACAGTGGTGAACGATTTTTCTCTCGAACTGCTTGGCGGGGAACGGATCGGCATACTGGGCCCCAACGGCTGCGGCAAGACCACGCTAATCCGCATGCTTATCGGCGAACTGGAGCCGGACAGCGGATTCGTGAAAGAGGGAGTGAACACACGGATCGCCTATTTCGACCAGCGGCGCGCCCAGCTCGATCCCGCGGCCACGATCTGGGATTCTGTCGCCCCTGGGGGCGAGCACGTGATGGTGAGCAGCCAGCGCCTGCACAAGAAGGCTTTTCTCGAAAGCTTTCTCTTTCCCGCTCCAATCCAGCGGCTTAAAGTCGGCCTGCTTTCCGGCGGCGAGAAGAACCGTCTGCTGCTGGCCCGCCTGATGTTAGCCGGAGCCAACGTTCTCGTGCTGGATGAGCCGACCAACGACCTTGACCTTCCGACCCTGGAGGTGCTGGAGGAACAGCTCACCGCTTTCAAAGGTTCGCTTGTCGTGGTGACCCACGACCGCTGGTTCCTCGACCGGGTGGTGGAGGAGATATACGCCTTCGAGGGAGACGGCGTAATCCGGCATTACCCAGGCAACTACAGCTATTACCTTGAGCAGAAAGAAAATGAGCGCGAGGCTGCCCGCGCCGCCGAGGAGGCGCGCCGGGCGGCTTTGAAAGCCGATGCGGCCCCTGTTCCCAAGCGTCAGGGCCTGCACTACCTTGAGAAAAAAGAGCTGGAGACGATTGAAGAACGCATAAGCCAGGCCGAGGCCGGTCTTTCGGCGGCCCGTGAAGCCCTGGAGGACCCGTCGGTGGCCAGCGACCCGGTTGCGCTGGCGGATTTGTTTGAACGGGTGCGGGAGTGCGAACTGGCCGTCGCGTCGCTATACGCGCGCTGGGAAGAGCTTGAGACAAGACGGGGCGGGATGGCTTAGAGTCTTTATCCGCAGTGGGCAATCGGGATGAGAAATGCGGGAGATTTAACGTCTGTGTTGACATAACTGAATGATTAGTATTATCTTACACTAAAGTATCTTATTCCGTGCACGGGTTTCCGGACACGGATTAATGTTGTCCGGGCTGGATACGGAACCGGGAGGTAAAATTGACTGTCCGCCTGAAATAATTCCTGGTGGAAATGAGATGACACAATTCCGGCAGCCTGGTGTACTTTCTTTTGGATGTTCAGCCCGCGGAGGGTGCGGCGTCTTTTTACCATGAGGCCGGGTGTGGCTGCGGTTATGGAGTGTGGAATCAGTCAACAGGGGAAGAAACTGATGGGAATATCGAGAACAATTCCGGTTGTTGCGCTGTTGTGTTTCCTTTTCTCCGTGCAGGTGGCGCGAGCCACGACAGTCAGGTATGTGCCGTTCGAGGAACAGGTGGACAGCGCCGCGGTGATCGTCCTGGCCGTGGCGTCGGAAAGCCGCTCCTACTGGAACGCCTCGCACAGCGTTATCCTGACCGATGTCTCGTTCCGGGTGGAGCAGGCGCTCAAGGGCAGTCCAGGGGCTTCGCTCAAAGTTACTCTTCCGGGCGGAGTGGTGGACCGGGTGGGCCAGGAGGTGGACGGCGCACCGTCGTTCAAGGTGGGCGGGCGCTATGTGCTTTTCCTGGAGCCCATCGGAGACGGGAATTATCGCGTGGTGGGGTTCAGCCAGGGAAGCTACTCGGTGGCAAGGACGGCGAACGGCAAATCGAAAGTGGCCCCGCAACTCGCCGGGGCTGAAAAGGTGCACGTGATTGGGGGCCGGTCCGCAGCCTCGGCCAGCGGGCAGGGCCTGGAGGAGTTCCTCTCACGCATCCGCTCGCGCCTTGCGGGAAGCAACGTCCGGAGCATGGAAAAGCAGAAATAACCACTGGTATTCGACAGAGAATTAAGCGGAGCTTGCAGATACGGGTTATTACTAAACGGAACCGATGGATAGCGGGACAATGAGATCATATATCGCGCGTGCCTTTTTTCTGATGCTTTTTGCCTTGTCGACAGGTCTCTACGCCTACACGTTCAGCCACACGGAAAACGGCCTGGTCCAGCGCTGGAAGGGCAGCGACCTGAATGTCACGTATTATTTAAATGATGATGGCTACTCCAAAATTGACAAAGCCTCCCTGATAACCATCGTGCAGGCTTGTTTCAACTCCTGGCAGAACAATCCGCTCTGCGCGCTGAAATTCAACTATTTGGGTACGACGGGTAAGGCTACGATCGGAAGCGACGGTTACAACCTGGTGATATTCGACAGCAAGACCAAGGACGGGTTTCTGGTGGCTGAAAAAGCGGGAAGTTCAACAATCGGGCTTACCTGGCGCACGTTTTATGTTGATACGGGCGAAATAGCGGATGCCGACATCATTTTCAACGAGCAGTTCACTTTCAGCGCCAACGAAAAAACGAACCTTGCCAACAGACTGATCAACCTGAAAGACGTGCTAACCCACGAGATCGGCCATCTGGTGGGGTTGAACCATACTTACCTGGAAGAGGCCACCATGTGGCCCTACGCCGCGGATGGCCAGGCCACGCTGGCCTCGGACGACAGCGCCGGGGCCGGGGCGCTCTATCCGGCTTCCACTTTCCTCACTTCCCGCGACTCGATCACCGGAGTGGTGCGGGATTTCGACGGCAACCCGGTGTTCGGCGTACATGTCTCGGCCATACCCGCAGGCTCCACGGCCGAGGCGGTCTCGGCCCTCAGCCTGGAAGGCGGGCGCTACACGATTTCCGGACTGGCGAAAAACATGTCCTACCGTCTGCGCGCCCGCTCCGTGGACCTGACGCACCTGGACACTTACGAGGAAACTCGCGGCAGCACCGAGGTTTTCATCCCCCAGTACTACAACGGGGTCACCCGGCTTGACAACGCCCAGAGCGTAGCCGCCGGGTCCGGAGGCGTCAATTTCACCATGAGCGTGGCCACGATCCTGGCCCGTCATGATGCGCAGTACAACGGAATCACAGTGTTCAGCACGTTTTCCAGCGGACAGATATCCGAAAGCTGCTATTATGGAGTAAAATTCCCTGTATCCGTGTTGCCAGCGGCGTTCACCGTGTTCGGGATGCAGTTCTGGAACAACGATTACGATATGTTCTGGCCGCGGATCATGCTTTGCGAGGACATTTCCGGCAAGCCCAACCTGACGAATGTGCTGCGGGAAGTGCGAAACTATCAGGGCAAGGAAACCGATTTCAGCCTGGTCGAGTGGGATGAAATAACATTGACCAGCGGCAGGGATATCTGGGTGGTGTTCCAGCTTCCGAACAAACAGTTCGTAAATGTCGGAGATGGACCAGGGCTGGGATTTGAGAAAGGTGGGACTTTTTACGACAGTTTCTACTACTCCTCGAATGGAGGAGCCTCGTATACAAAACTATCTGGAGCTAACACCTACGATCCGCTTGTCACCCTGACGGTAGGCCTGACCACCGCCCCCATTCCGGTGGCGCAACTCGCCGCGTCGAGCATCGATTTCGGCGTAAAGAAGATCAAACAAACCGCGCTCTATCCGCTGAAAGTCACCAATCCCGGCACCGGCGAGCTGACTGTCGGCAATACCATCACCTCGTCCAATGCAGCTTTCAGCGCCTACATGGACGATTACAAGGTCCCGGCCGGCGGCGAGGACTCGATAATGGTCCGGTTCCTGCCCAAGGTCACCTACGCCACTTACAACGCCCGTCTCGACCTGACAACCAACGACCCGGCCCGTGGGGCGCTCCAGGTGACAGTAAAAGGGCGCGGGGCATATCCGAAGGCCCAGGTTCCGGTAACAGGCCTGGATTTCGGGACGGTGGACGCCGGGCAGAGCCTCACCCGCGGCTTCATAATAAAAAGCACGGGCGAGGTGCCGCTGTACGCATACAAGTTCTCGCTGCCCTCCGGGCCTTTCGCGGTCCTTCAGAGCGACACCCTGCGGATAGCCGCCGGGGACTCGGCCGTGCTGTCCGTGAGGTTCTCGCCCGTTGCGTCCGGAACAGCCTCCGCTGCGCTCAGTTTCAATGTCGATGACACCCTGGGCACGGCGTTCAGCATCAGCCTTACGGGGACCGGTGTGGGAGGGACGGTGCAGAAAAGCTGCGATTTCTCCGGCGACAGCCGCGCCGGGTTGAGCGACCTGCTGGCTTTCCTTCTGCTGGCGCGCTCCAGCCCCTCCGATCCGCGCCTGGACTGGAACGGCGACGGCGCATACAACCTGGGGGATGCCCTGGCGCTGGCAGCCGATATCCGGGCCGGGAACTGTCCGGGTCTCAATCTCGCCGCGGCATCCGGCCAGGATGATGCCGTTTTCCTCGCCTCGTTGAGCCGCGCCGAAACGGAATACCTGGGCCGCGCGCTCGATGAGTTGGACCTTTCAGCGGAGGAACGCCAGGCTCTGGCCGCCCTGCTGGACGGTTTCACCGGTCAGGCGCAGCTCCCACGCGCCTTCGACCTGGTGCAGAACACGCCCAATCCTTTCAATCCGCGCACCGCGATCACTTTCAGCGTGCCGGAGGGCGGCGGGGCCGTGCCTCTGTCGCTGGTTGTGTTCGATATCCGCGGCCAGCTCGTGCGCACCCTGGTCAGCGGTCCCCGTGAGCCGGGCAACCATACCGTCTACTGGGAGGGTGAAGACGAATCTGGACGAAAGGCCCCCAGTGGTATATATTTCTATAGGATGAGAGTTGACGGAAAGGCATTCACCCGTAAAATGGTTCTTATCAAGTGACTGGGAGGTTTATGACCGCGTTGTACTATCTGCTTGAATGATCGATCCGGCAGTCTCGAAGTACGCCCGTTTGTTTCCATAATCCAAATACAATTATTAACATGGAGACTGCCAGAATATGATCACCGCGACAAAGGAAGCCGCCACTACTTTCGGCTGGGAGCTTATCCTCGACATCAAGGGCTGCAACCCGGACACGATCAAGAGCCGCGAAAAGCTGCTCGAATTTGTCGTTCAGCTCTGCGACCTGATCGAGATGAAGCGTTACGGCGAGCCGCTCGCCGAGCTTTTCGGGCATGGACGCAAGGAAACCCTGGGCTATACCGTGGTGCAGCTTATCGAGACCAGCTCGATAGTGATGCACGTGGGCGAGTACGCCCGCACGGTCTACTTGGATGTGTTTTCCTGCAAGCCCTATGACCGCTACAAGGTGCGCGATTTCTGCCTTGAGTATTTCGGCGCCTCCTCGGTCAACGAGACCTACGTCACCCGCGAATAGCGCCAGCCGGAAAGCAAGTATATACAGCCCCGTCCCGGTCATGTCCGGGGCGGGGTTTTTTATTTGCTTATCATGCCCGCCGCTTTATTTTAATCTGGCCCTGTCCGAATTGAGATGCTATTATCGGGACGCCTGAATGTCAAAGTCAATGCTCTTCCGTATCGTCTCTTCTCCGGGTTTTCCGAGTGAATAAAGGTGATCCCCGGCGACCAATGAATCCGGCGCGCAGAAACCGAAGGATTATAGCGCCTTCTGACAGATTGTAATGTTTACCGCCCGAAATCGATCAGATCGTCAATCCCAACCGAACCGAGGGGACAAAGAGAATGAACGATGAGTCAAAAGAAAAAGAAAAGGCGGGTGTGAGATCAGAGCAGGAAAATGGAGCGGCGGCAAACGGATTTCAGACGGTTCGCAAACGAATGGGGCATTACCGCTGGGTAATCTGCGGACTGCTGTTTTTCGCCACGACGGTCAACTACATAGACCGGCTGGTTTTCGGGCTGCTCGGTCCCGAGCTGCAGAAAATATTCGGCTGGTCGAACAAGGATTACACGGATATCGTTTTCTGGTTCGAGGTCGCCTACGCAATCGGCCTGGTCAGCGCCGGACGGTTCATCGACTGGATCGGCACGCGCCTCGGCTACGCAATCTCTTTTGTGTTCTGGAGCGCGGCCTCCGTGCTCCACGCCGCGATGAGCACTATCGCCGGGTTCAGCCTGGCCCGTTTCCTTCTCGGTCTGTCGGAGGCGGGAAATTTCCCGGCTGCGATCAAGACCGTGGCCGAATGGTTCCCGAAAAAGGAGCGCGCGCTCGCCACCGGCCTCTTCAACGCCGGAACGAATGTGGGCGCGGTGATAGCTCCGCTGGCCGTGCCCTGGCTGTACATCAATTTCGGCTGGCAGTGGGCTTTTATAGCCACCGGAGCGATCGGCCTGGTCTGGCTGGTTTTCTGGTTCGGTTATTACCATGTGCCGACCGAGCACCCGAAAATAAGCCCCGAGGAACTCGCCTATATCCAGAGCGATCCGCCCGATCCCGAGATAAAGGTCGCCTGGAGCAGGCTTCTGCCGCACCGCCAGACCTGGGCTTTCGTCATAGGCAAACTGATGACCGACTCGATCTGGCGCTGGTATCTGTACCTTCTTCCGCTCTTTTTCCATCAGAACTTCAAGCTTGATATCAAGGGTTTCGGCCTCCCGTTTGTCATCATCTATGTCATGGCCGATTTCGGAAGCATCGGAGGCGGCTGGCTCTCCTCGCATCTGATCAAAGCCGGGCACTCCGTGAATTTCGGCCGCAAAATCGCCCTGCTTGTCTGCGCGCTCTGTGTTGTGCCGGTGGTGTTTGTCACACAGCTTTCGAACATCTGGATTGCTGTCGTGCTGGTCGGTCTGGCGGCCTCGGCGCATCAGGGCTGGTCGGCCAACATGTTCACGACAGCCTCGGACATGTTCCCGAAGCAGGCGGTCGGTTCGATGGTGGGGCTGGGCGGCATGGCCGGCGCGGTCGGGGCGATGCTGATTCTCAAGATCACCGGTTATGTCCTGACCCGCACCGGGAGCTTCACGATACTGTTTATCATTGCCGGATCGACTTACCTGGTGGCGCTGCTGCTTTTCCACCTTCTCGCTCCGCGCCTTGAGCCGGCGAAGATCAGGATGGATTAAGAAGCGCCGGTGCTTGAGCTGGCGTTATGGCTGAAACCTGTGCCGTGTTCCCGGATCAGTTCGGACTATCCTCCACATTGATTGAGGGGAGGCGCGCCATGCGGAATACCACTGCCCTGTGTTGCGTATTTCTGATAATGTCGGTCCCGCTGTTTGCCGCGGGTGACAGCCGGGTATTGTCGGATTTCGAGAATCCGGCTGCGGCTTCGCTCTGGCGGGTGACTGACGGGACTTTCAGCCTGGAAGCGGTATCCGGCGGTCACGCCGGACGGATCGAGTTCAACCTGCCATCCGAGGGCGCCCCGCGAGCGGCCGCTGTCCTGGTGCTGAACGGCAGCCTTCTTCCACGCAACGACTGGTCCGCCTGGGAGCGTATCGAGATGGACCTGGTCAACGCCAGCCGTGAAAAGGTGGGAGTGGTCTGCGACCTTCGGGACTCGACCGTGCGCTATGCCCACGACCTTTTTATCCTGAAACCGGGGGAGAGGAAAAAGGCCAGCCTGGATGTATCCGGCTTTTACCGCCGTATCCGCCCCGCTTACGGCAGCCGTGACGAAAAGGAGAACGAGAGGCCGCCGGTCATCCTTAGCCTGGTTCTTTCGCAGGACCGCCCCGGACGCGCCAACCCGCTGCTGGTGGACAACGTGCGCCTGGTGGCCGCTGAGCTTTCGCTTCATGAGGCGATGCTCTGCCCGGACCCGCTCAAGGGCGGCATGCTGGCGGTCCGCTGCGACCTTAACCGTCTGGCCCTGGTCGAGGCGCGCGTGTACGGGCCGGATGGATCGCTGGTGAAACGCCGCTATGAAGAAACGAAAAATTTCCACTGGCTCTGGGACTGCCGGGATGAGCTGGAAACGCTCACGCCCGGCCGTTATCGCGCCGAGCTGATAGTGACTGATTGCAGGCAGGACCTGAGCACGGTTATCCGCCGCGACCTGGGCGCTTTCGAGGTGGCCCCTCCCGAGGACCGTCCGGAAATCGCCGCCTGGCAGGTTCCCACTACTCGCAAGGTCAGGCTGGATGACAACCCGGATTCAGACGCGGCGGTCTGGGAGCTTCCGGCGCGGGGCATGAAGACCGATGCCGCGCTCAGGGTTGAGATGGCGCGCGGAGAATACGAGGGCTGCCAGGTGGTGTTCCGGGTGCGGGACGCCGTGCGGCGGTTGAGCTTCTCGGTCGAGGACCTGAGGAACGTTGAAAGCAACTCGCCTTTCCCCAAAGAAGGGCTGGAAATACTTCAGGTTGGCTATGTCTTTACCCGCGACCCGGTGCGTTACGAGGTGGAGCGCATGGGCTGGTGGCCGGATGCCCTTCTGCCGGTGGAGCAGATGTTCGCCCGGCCGGGTGAGTGCATGCCGGTCTGGATCAACCTGAAATCATCCCGTGAAACCGGGGCCGGAACCTACCGCGGACGGCTGATCGTCAAAGCCGAGGGCATCGTTGCGGGTGAGATGCCACTGGAGGTTACGGTCCATGACGCGGTCCTGCCCGAGAGCACGACAATCCGCACAGCTTTCACCACGGCCGAGGGCCTTTTCGCCGAGATCCACGGCGGCAAGCTTACCGACAGCCTGGAGATGAAATACCACACTTTCGTGGCCGAGCACCGCCTCAACCCTGACAATATCTACCGCAACCGCCCCCCCAAAATTGAGCTGGTGGAACATTTCGCGAAGAAAAACCAGCTCAACGCCTTCAACCTGATGTACGTGGGCGGGCGGGTCAACATGCGCGACCGGATCAGCACGGACAGCTATATCCAGGAACTGGCCGCCATCCTCGATCCTTACGTGGCCGAGCTCCGCAAGCGCGGCCTGGCCGATAAGGCCTACCTCTACGGATTCGACGAGATAGGGCCGGAGATGTTCGAGTCGATCCGCAAGGTGATGGGGTTCCTGAAGAAGCGCTATCCCGAGATACCGACTGTCACCACAGGCTATGACCCGACTTACGGCCATGACAGCGGCCTTCTGGACGAGGTGGATGTCTGGACGCCGCTCACCCCGAGCTATGACCTGGAGCGCGCCGAGGCCACCCGGAAGCGGGGCAAGGAGGTCTGGTGGTATATCTGTGTCTCTCCGCCGCACCCGTATGCGAACTGGTTTGTCGAGCACCCGGCGGTCGAGGCGCGCCTGATCTGGTGGATGACCTGGCAGCAGCGCGTTCCGGGATTCCTCTACTATCTGACAAACCTGCGCCATAGTCAGGAAAGCCTGATGCAGCTTACCGGCTGGAACAAAACGGACTGGAACCCGGCCTCGTGGCGCACGGCCAACGGTGACGGGTGTTTCATCTACAGCGGAACGGAGGGGCCGATCTCGACTATCCGTTTCGAGAACATCCGGGATGGGATCGAGGACACGGAACTGCTGTTCATGTTGCAGAAGAAAGCGGGGAGAGAGGCAGGGGAAAAGCTATGCGCGAAGCTTTTCAAAAGTGTGAAAGACTTCAGCACGGACACCGGGCTTTTCAGCCAGGTGCGAGGAGAACTGCTGCGGGCCGCAGCCGGGAAGCCGGAGCGGTAAAAACTGCACTCTGATTCCGATCCGTAAGGGGTTGTTAGAATACGTAAATCTGGTCGAAAATCGGAAGCCTCCGGTGATAATAATGGCGTGCAGTTACGCAGAAAGACCGGCGCAGGGCCGTCCGGATTCAAATTATCACCAGGATGCTTCCATGAGTGAAATATGTTTCTTGGTTTTAATCACCAACTTTCCAATACGTTCTGACTCATTGAAACCACAATTCTCTTTGAAGCCAAAGATTCCAAATAGGATTTATTAATGAATCCGGATAAGAGAGATCAGATATGAGATGCCTATTGACGTCATGCTTCATGATCGTGGCATTTGGAGTTTCGTACTGCGCCGGCCAGTCGAACAACGAGATATTTATGAAAATGGTCGGGCCCGCTGTTGTATTTGACACCGTTTACAGCGTAAAATTTCTCCAGGGACAACCGAAACAAAAATTCTCGGTCGATTCCAACCACGATGGCCGGATCGATGTGATCTACTTTATTGACAACGATAAAAAGCATGGTGGAAAACGCTCTCCGCTGTTGGTAAAGATCGTCGATGAGGATGGTGACATGTACCTGACCAGCGAGGGGGACCAGGACAGCGACCTTTATATAGCAGACTGGTACGGGGACGGCTCGATCGATCGGGTTGTCGATTACCGGGATGTTGACGGCGACGACGATATGGACGAACAGTATCTGTACCAGTGGATTGAAGAGGATTATACGTATTTCTCCCCAAAGACATATCAGGGCCGGTCTTATTGCCTGACGTATGCGCAGGATATCGGTGACGACAACCGCCTGTGGCACCATGAGAATTACGAATACAGCCAATGGCGGACAGAATGGCTCTCTGATTTCAACGGGGATGAGATGTTCGTTTATCCATTCTATTTCGATTACGCGGCCGGCACGCTGACCCCGGCCTGCGAAATCTCCTTTTGTTTTTACGATGCCGATGGGGATTCGATCTCCGAGGAAGCTGTCAGGTTCGAGGGTGCAAGGCGGCTCGCGGAAAGCCTTCGCTATAGCATGGACATAGACAATGACGCCGATGCCATAACCCATCACGACTACGATTTTTCAATCACCAGTCTCGGACCGGTCGAACTGCCTGAGGCAGATTGTATGCGTTTGAATATCAGGGGAATAATGACTGAGCCGATATTCGACTGGTCGAAAATGCGCCGTTTTTCCAAAAACCATGAATGGGGCCGGACATTGCTTACCTGGGACGAGAACGACAATAACGTCGATCCGCGACCCGGCAGTCTGCACAACGAGCGATGGGAGGGCGTACTCAACCACGACAGCGAGTTCATGCCCCAAGTGGGCGGTCCCTCCTGCGGTCCTTTCAACAAGCGCAACGAGGTGGACCGTGACTTTTCTGGACGATTCAAATTCTACATTTCTCCCGTGGATAGGAGGATGCACCTGCTGGGTTCGGAAATAGGATGGATCAAGGCGGATTATGACTACGACGGCAGGATTGACATGGTGATCTGGACGGAGGATACTGACGGAAACGGCTTTTTCGACACTTGGAAGTACGATAATGACGCGGACGGCAATTATGACCTCGTGTACAGGATTACCGCCGATTCGAGCGAAACGCTGACTTTCGATTACCAGACTCTCCACAAAGCTTGGATGCCGCTGCTTGAAGAGGCGACGGCTCAGAACACTCGAATAATCAGTACGCTCAAAAACGTGCTGGGAAGATCGGGCGGATTGAAAGTCGCCAATCCGGTGGAAGATTATTTCGACAGTAGGTTGATCTCTTACGGCAAGGATTTTCGTCTCGGTGAGAAAATAAAGAACAGCCCGGCAGGCCGGAGATATTACCAGGATCTTATCCGGATTTACTACTGGAACGCGGTTCGCGGGACAGAGTCTATCGCCCGGAAAGCCGGTTTCAGTGAACTGGAAAAAGCTTATGCGGAAGGCAGGTTTAACGAAGCTGCGAAAATGCTTGAAGTCATGGTCCCAGCCAATGGAGCGGGAAAGAAATGATGCTATGTGCAGGATTTGAACTGAGCGGCGAGCACGTTCCTCGCGGCTCTGCTGCGGGGCCCCTGAACAGTCTTTCTCCCTCGAAAAACCAGAAATGGTAGCCGGTTTCTTCGAAAAGTTCGAGTATAAAGGGCAGGCCCAAAAGTCTTAAATGTAGGGGCACGGCGCGCCGTGCCCCTACAGAACTGCTTTTATTTCAATCGGTTAGAGATTGCAGCAATTTTCAAAGAGCAAAATCGGGGACTTTCGGGACAGCCCCCGGTCCATTTTGCGCAGCCAGGGGTGGCCGCGCCCGGCAACTTTTTGCACGATAGTGATTGATGTATCCAGGCTCGAAAAAAATCTCTGAGTTGCACCCGGTTGAAATTATTCAACTATTGACCGGACAGTCATGCTTCAAAATATACAATCAGACATTTATTTTTCGTTCAGCCTTTCCGAAGCCTGGATGTAGCGGAACGGATGTTCGTCCAGCCAGCCGGAGTAACGGGTGAGCCGGGGCAGGATCGGGACGAGCAGATCGGCGCACTTGTCCAGCACTTCGACTGTCATATCAATGTCCGAGCGGCCTTTCCAGGTTATCCCCGCTGTGCCGTGATTGCCGTGATTGCCCTCCTCGTAGTACCTCCATCCGACCTGGCCTTTTTCCCTTAACGCGACCACATCCGCGCGGATTTCCTCAGGCTGGTCTCCTTCCTCACCGCGTTTGGAATCGATCTCTTTGGCCCAGTCTGCGGCCGGGATGGGACGTTCGCGGCCCAGAATCCTCATCGCGGCCAGACAGAGCAGAGTCTCGCCGAAGTTTCCCGGATAACCCTCATAGATCGCTGAAACCGACGGATCTTTAAGCAGCCTTTCTCCCTCCACGAACCAGAAAGGATGCCCGGTTTCATCGAACAGCTCACGCACCGCGACTATGCCGCCTGTATTTTCAGGAGTCGTTCCGCAGACAAGCACGGTTCGTTTGAATCCGGCATTGAACAGATCCAGCGCTATTTTTTTGAGAATTGACACCTGTTCGCCGACAGTGAAATGGACAGTGCCGCGGAAAGTCTGTGGCGCTCCCGCCATTACCGTGTATGTCGGAGGGAAATAGAGGCCGTCCGCTTTTCGGGCCAGCAGATGACAAAGGGCCGTTGCCCAATGGGCATGCATTCCCATCGGAATGAAAGCTCCGTGGCCGCTGACAGGGCCGAAAGGAATTAGCGCCAGATCTCCACCGTCACGCAGGTAGAATTCCACCTCCCGGCTTGTCATCTCATCGATCCGCCGCGTAAACCACTTGTCATCGTCTGCTGCGGCAATCTTCCGTTTTACATCTTCCGGGCTGCAGTAAGCGGAAGAACCATAAAGCGATGCACCAAAAGCAGCTGTTCCCGAGAGAAAATCTCTGCGCCGGATGGCCTTCATTGTATGCCCTTTTCAAAGATTGTTAAGGCCGCCAAATATTAGGTCCTTAACTGCGGCATGTTTCTTCAGTGATAAAAATTACTGGAGTTCTATCTTTCCAGGGCCGGGACTTTGATATTCGCTCGGCGCTCACGCAGAAAACGCAGGTGCATGTCGCCCAGCCAGGGCTCCGGATGCGATGCATTCAGGTCTATGTCCGCCACGGCAATTCCCGGCCTGTTGGAGGCCTCGGCCAGCACCTCACCCCAGGGATCGAAAATGCGGCTCGGTTCCCCGCCGTAAATGCAGTCCACCAGGTGGACCTGGTTCTCGATGGCCCGTGCCCGGATGAGCGTTTTATTTCCGTCCCAGATGGGCAGGAAGATGATTTCCGCCCCCTGGGCGGCCAGCGCTCTGGCAGGGTCTACATATGTCACGTCCCAGCAGATCATGATCCCGATACGGCCGAAATCCGTGTCGAACACCGGGTAGCCATCGCCCGGAGTCACTCCGGCCTCTATTTCCTCGCGCGGCAGGTAGACTTTATGGTAGCGCCCGGCCACCAGACCCTTGCGGTCGATCAGCACTCCGGTGTTGTATATTGCGCTTCCGTCCAGTTCGCCCAGGGCCGCGACTATGTACATGTTGTACTTGCGGGCCAGCTCGCCCAGACGGCTGGTGGTGGGTCCAGGAATCGGCTCGGCGATTTTATCGTATCCGGGACGGCCTTTAATGCCCACCATGTTTATGCCCTCTCCCAGGCAGACAATGTCGCAGCCTTTTTTCCCAGCCTCCTCAACCAGGGCGCAGAACTGCTCCACGCTGGCGGCGCTGTTTTCAGTCTCTTCGGGATAGCAGTTGACAGTGGCCACGCGCACCATGCGCTTGCCGGGGTCTTTCACCTCTTCCAGGCGGATGCCGTCCCACCAGAGACGGCCCTGCGGGCAGTAACTCAGGTACAGTTCGATATTGACCGAAGCCGCCTTCTCCGGGGCCTTGAACAGTCCGCCCGTACGCTGCCAGCCCTGTGCTGAGGGTGCTATTTCCGGGACATATTCCGGCTGCGCGGTGCGTTCACCCTTGTCATTCCGCCACTCCAGCCGGGCCAGGGCCTGCTGGCGCGGCCAGGGGACAAGCTCGGACGTAAAAGATGCGCTGAACCTGTACCAGTGGCCGGGCTGGATTCCGGGGACATTCTTCACCCAGCACCCGTGGGCCGAGCTGTTGGATGCCCCGCCGATGCCGAGACTGCCCGCTCCGCCCAGGTTCGGGCTTGCGGCGATGAAGAACAGGGGGCGGGTGGCCTCGCGCTGGCTCCAGGCGCTCCAGCCATTCTGCGTGGTCCCGCTTTCAACTCCGGCCTGGAAAGAATCGCTGTCAAGAAGAGTTTTCACCGTTTCAACCGGGTTGTCCGGACGGACAGGAGCGGAAAAGGCCATGCTTGCGGCAATGAAAACAAACAAACAGAAAAGGCCGCATATTTTCGGGGTGCAAAAAGGTTTCATTTCCGGACCTCCTTAAGAGAGTCAGATTATCTGGAATATATGGATGTTCTTAATTATTCGACGCCAAAGATTCCAAGCTTGTTCTTAATTAAAAGTTTGTTGATTTATTGGATCAAATCTCCCGCTCCCCCTTTTGTCAGGGGGGAGGAACGGCCGCCACCTCAGGCTATCTGCAACTGCTTGACAGTATGGGGATTGCAGACCTCCTTAACAAAGCAGGGGAAAACAGAGGTTGTGTTTTCAAGCATCTTTCAACACGCCTTTAAACTTCCTGAGAAACGAAAAGATACTGATAGAATAATAGCTGAAGCTGCCTGCCGGCGCCAGAGTCAGACAGCATATCTTGGGGACCTCCCCTTGATTTTACAAGGAAAGATTTTATTTTAATTAATAATGTGCACCTTTTACACACCAGTCTTTAAGGGAATCAAAGCTTGTGTTCATTAATTGGGATGTTGGCTGGCAAAGACTCTAAATACACACGCTTTCGATCTCCAAATATCAATTTTATTCTCCAGGGAAAGTTTTGCAGGGGGCAGCAGGATGATATTCCTGTTATACCTGCATGTATTGTGAGTTCCAGGCGCAAAAGATTGGGATTTTGTTATCTGCGCGGATAATATAAAAGATATGCAAAGATATTTCGGTAATCTGATAAATGGCTGATTAAGTCAGAAGTGATCTCAAAGAAACATGGCCGTCGTTTCGCATTGAATTTTCATCCCGATAGCATTAGAATTATTTCACATGTAATTCTGACTTTTTAAGACTTAAGGAATGGACAAGGGATGAAAGAAGAGTTCTTTCCAGTGCCCCTAAAACGGATAGTCGTGGATTCCATCCCCGATTTTCCCCTCTATATAAAGCAGAAAGAGCGCTACGTTCTTTTCCGCGGCGCGAATTACGCTTTTGCGCATGAAAACCTCGAAAACCTGATGCGTAACAATGTTGTTTCTTTGTATGTGGCCAAGACTGACATTAATCTCTACGAAAAATACCGCGAGAGAATGCGGTCCGAGGACGAGAAACATTCGAAAGGCAGGGGTTTCGACGGTATTTTCCTGGACCATGAAGAAGTCGAGCGGTATTACAACGTTATAGATAATTTCCACGTTATCGATCAGCGTTTGCTTGAAGCCGGGATGAAAGTGAATTTTCCAGTCTTTTTTCACGAGAACAACGATGTTCACTTGTTCCCGGAATTTGACGATGGAAGCGGCGGACCCTGGGAGATCACTCCGGCTGTTGTGACATGCTCGAAGCCGCTGATGATTCGCAAGGATGATGTAAACGCCTACCGGTCGTTCGTTGAGCAACTGATGAACACCTCGATGGGCAGTGAGAGAACCGAGCTCGAGATGGTGCGGAAAAAGGCCAACGTGCTGCGCGAAATGACAAAAATGGTGGTTCAGGACGTGCTGGATGATCCGCGCAGCGGCGAAAAGATAAAAGATGTCAGCGAATCGGTGCAGGGGCTGGTGGGGTTCATCCTGGACAATGAGACGTCCTACTATTCCTTGATGCGCATAAGCTCTCACGATTTTTATACATACATTCATTCGCTCAATGTCTGCACGCTCAGCGTGGGGCTGGGTTCGGCGATCGGATTGCCACAGAAGCCGGACTTGGAACAGCTTGGCCTTGGCGCCATGCTGCATGATTTGGGAAAGAGTCAGGTCGATTCACATTTGATTAACAAGCCCGGCCGCCTGACCGAGGAGGAGTTCGCCCAGATGCGCAACCATGTCATGCTGGGCGTGGACTTGCTTAAAAATCATCACAAACTGCCCCACAGGGTCCTTGAACCGGTGGCCCAGCATCACGAGAAACTGTCAGGTATTGGCTATCCTCTCGGGATCAAGGGTGAACAGCTTACTCAATTCGGCCGTATATCATCTATTGTGGACATTTACGACGCTCTCACGACCAAGCGCTCATACAAGGCTGCGTTTTCTCCTTTCGAAGCGCTCAGTTTCCTGTCCAAAACAGAAGCCGATTACGACAAGGGCCTTCTGCGAGCTTTCATCATGATGCTTGGCAAGCAGATTGAGCAGGAAAAGAAGATGGCCTGAGCAAGATTTTTCGCCCTCCTTGACATTCCATCAGCTTTGATCAATAATAATCGAATCAAATATCGATAATTCTCCGATCATTTATTTTTCCCGGACATTGTTGGCATGAGCCGGACGCAACTGAATCCGGATTCAATTTCTGCCGGCTGGCGCAAAGAGATCAGCGTCACCGGCTTTATTCTTGAATATGCTGGTTGACAGGAAGAATAATCATGCGAGTGGAGCCTGGCACAAAAGATTATCTAAAGAAAGTCAGCACGCAGAAGGTTAATCCCACCGACACAGAACTTTCCTTTCTGCTGAATATATTATCGGCCGTTATATTCCGTTGCCGCCTCGATTCGCGCTGGACTCTGGAACAGGTGAGCGGGGATTGCCTGGAAGTGACGGGGTATGGATACGAAGAATTGTCTGGAGACAGATGCGGGTGCGGTCTGATGCAACTTGTAGTCGCGGAGGACCGCGAAAAGATTCGCGCTTCAGTGCTTAAGTCGATGGAAAAAGGCGAAGCCTTTGATTTGACCTTCCGTATCGGCAGAAAAGACGGGGAGAAGCGGCGTATCTGGATGAGCGGAGCGCCGGTTGAAAGCGGTAATGCAGGCTCGGGTTTGATGGATGGCATCCTCATTGATATTTCGTCCACCACTCTGGCTGAGAAATTGAAAAACCAGAGCGAAGAACGTTTTCAAGACCTTATTGATTCTCTCCCACAGGTGGTTTTTGAAACGGATAGGGAGGGACGGCTTACTTTCGGCAATGAGGGCGGATTGAAAATGTTCGGGCGGACACGGGAGGAGATGGACAAGGGACTTTATGTTCTTACCATGATCGCTCCGGAGGATGTGGATCGCGCGCGGCAGAATATCGGGAACGTCCTCGCCGGAAGAAGCTTCGAGGGACATGAGTACATGGCCTTGAAGAAAGACGGCAGCCGGTTTCCAATAACGATATATTCAACAGGTATCTACGATGAAAATCAATCCCCCCTGGGCATGCGGGGAATAATAGTTGACGCTTCAGAGCAGAAATATCTGCAAAAACGGCAGCGGCTGACGCTGGATGTCCTGGAAACTCTGAACAGCAACCTGGACAGCCAGGAGATGATCAGCCGTATCATTCAGTTGATCCGGCGGTTCACCGGTGTGGAAGCCATAGGCATAAGGCTCAGGCAGGGAGATGATTATCCGTTTTACGAGGAGGAAGGTTTTCCGGAAGGCTTTCTGAAAGAAGAGAACAGCCTCATTGCGGGCGCCAGAGATAATGTTGAGAACTCAGACGACAGGCATGAATGTGTCTGCGGGGCAGTGGTGGATGGCAGGTCCGATCCCTCACTGCCCTGTTTCACCCAGGGTGGAAGTTTCTGGGTTCAATCCTCTGCCATGTTGATTGAGTTGAAACCCTGCCTCCGTCAAAGAGAATATCTTCGCGGGCATTGCCTGGATTATGGGTTTGAGTCCCTGGCTCTTATCCCGGTGCGCTCAGAATACGAAATGATAGGGATGATCCAGATGGCCGATCACCGTCCGGGCATTTTCAATCCGGAACTGATCGCATTTTTCGAGGGTCTCGGTTCGAGCATCGGAATCGCCATTTCCCGCAAGCTTACCAGTGACCGCCTTCGTGAGAGCGAGACGCGTTTTCGGGAGATGGTCGAGAACATAAACGAGGTCATCTATTCGATCGGCCATGACGGGGTGCTGACTTATATAAGTCCGGCAGTGAAAGCCATAGCCGGTTACGAGCCGGCGGAAATTATCGGGCGGCCTTTTACCGATTTTATCCATCCGGATGACATAGTTCCTCTGACGAAAAAAATACAGGAAATTTACGAGGGATCCGCTGCCCCTGGTGAATGGAGAGTTCTGACAAGCGATGGAGAGACGCGCTGGATCCATGGATCGAGCCGCCCGATTTTGCGTGATGGGAGGCCGGTTGGACTGCGCGGAATCATTACCGATATCACCGCGCGCAAACAGTTCGAGGAGGAACTGTCGGTCAAGAACTGCGCGATTGATTCGGCGCTTACCGGCATTGTCCTGGCTTCCCTGGATGGGACAGTCACATATGCCAACGAGGCTTTTCTCCGGATGTGGGGGTACGAATCCGCGGATCAGGTGCTTGGCCACGGTTATTCTGAGATCCTGCTCGATTCTCTGGACGATGATGCTGTTGAGCGGGAGCTTTTTCAGAATGGGACATGGCGATGTGAATTAAACGGCAAAAGGTGTGATGGCAGTAAGATTACTGTCCTGGTGCAGTCCAGTCTGGTCCGGGATGAAAAAGGACGGCCGGTGCGTTTTGTCGGTTCCTGCACCGACACCACCGAGATCCGTCAGCTCGAGCAGGAAAGGGGAAAGGCGGCCAAGCTCGAATCAGTGGGCCTGCTGGCCGGAGGAATTGCCCATGATTTCAATAACATCCTTACCGGCGTCCTCGGCAATATCTCTCTGGCCAGAGCACTGCTCGACCGGAATCACCGGGCGGCGATGATACTCTCGGAGGCTGAAAAAGCGGCCCTGATAGCCAAGAACCTTACTCAGCAGCTTCTTACTTTTTCAAAGGGCGGAATGCCGGTGAAGACAGTGGTTTCGCTGGAGAGTCTGATCCGGGATGCGGTTTCCTTTTCGCTGCATGGTTCCAACGTGAACTGTAATTTCGATATATATGAAGGTCTCTGGATGGCCGAAGTTGACGAAGGCCAGGTCAGCCAGGTGATCAATAACCTTGTCATCAATGCCGACCAGGCAATGCCGGATGGCGGCAGTCTCAAGGTGCGAGCCTTGAACCGGACCTTAGGCGGACCCCAGGGAGGATCTTTAAACGCCGGAGATTATGTCTGCATCACAATTGAAGATGAGGGCGCCGGGATACCCAAGGAACATCTCACCCGTATCTTTGATCCATATTTCACTACCAAGCAGAAAGGCAGCGGGCTGGGACTGGCCACAAGCTACGCCATAATCAAAAAGCACGGCGGAGATATCCTGGTAGAGTCAGAGCTTGGGCAAGGCAGCCGGTTCCATGTGTTTTTACCGGCGGTGCGAGAGGCGGAGGCGCAGGAGCCAATCGCAGATAAAGATGAAATCACGCCGGGTTGCGGCAGAGTTCTGCTGATGGACGATGAGCCGGTAGTGCGGGATGTGGCCTGCGCCATGCTCGAAGAGATGGGCTACAGCGTTACACCGGCGTGCGATGGAAGGGAAGCGGTGGAAATATTTTGCAGCGCCATGCAAACCGGTAAAAAATTCGATCTGGTTATTCTTGATCTGACAGTTCCGGGTGGAGTAGGCGGCAAGGAAACCATGCGCAGGCTTCTTGAAATCGATTCCTCGGTGAAAGCCGTGGTTTCAAGCGGTTATTCGGTCGATCCCGTGCTGTCGCGTTACCGCGAAAATGGTTTCAAAGGCATCATCAGCAAACCCTACCGCATGAAAGACCTGAGTGACTGTCTTAAAAACCTGCTTTCTGCTCAATCCGATAACGCCTGACCAGGTGGAAGATATCATGAGCGTCAGGGCAGTCAGTTTATGCCGTAACTATTGAAGAACTGCGAGTATTGCTTGTCCGTATGCTTAATGTGATTAGAAACCCAGTTCTCAAGGAATTCTTTGACTTTGAGCGCCAGGCCGGGATCAGCATTCAAAAACTGGGAACGGAACTCGTAAATTTTTACTTCGAACTCTCGATGCTCGGAGCGATGGGCAACCAGGCCGGGAAAACCGAAACGGGCAAGAAGGCGCTCCTCCGCGGCGAAATGATAAAGAGCGTATGCGCTTAATTCTGTTATTATGAACGAGATTTCTTCCTGATTGTCACCCTTAAGCCTGCTATCCAGATCATCGATCAGACTGAAAAGCATTTTATGCTGCTCATCGAATGCGCTAACGTTGACTTTAAAATCTTCACTCCATCGGCTCATTCTAAGACCCCTCGATGTGATTGATTGCATTCCGGCTCTTATATCCACAAGTATCTGATGTCAGCAGCAGCCATGGATATTTTCCTTTAATATATAAAAAACTGATCCGGACATTGTCAATCCCATACCGGCAGTCAGCTTAAATGAGACCGCGAGATATGAGAGAAGCTTTTATCCTGCCGTTTTTGTTGACCGGAATGGAGAATTATTGCATCTTACCTGTACATCAATAATTCCCAGTTTGCTGAAGAAATTGTTTCCGAAGACGCCGGGTTGGAGGTATGCATGTTTTACAGGATCGGGCAGGTTTCCCGGCAGGTCGGGTTGACTGAAAAAAGGATACGCGAATACGAGGATGAGGGCCTGCTGCACCCTCGCCGCCGTGAAAGCAGCGTGCAGCGTCAGTACGATGATTTTGATATCCGGCGGATCAGGCAGATCAAAGCCCTGATTCACGAACGCGGACTGACCCTGGCTGGAATTAAGGCGTTGCTGGCGATTGCTCCGTGCTGGGAAATAATCGACTGTGAAGACAGGGAAAACTGTCCGGCCTATAAGGACCCCTGGAAAAAGTGCTGGGAACTGCGCGAGGAATTGCGCACGGATTTGCAGTGCATGGGCAATTGCAATCGCTGTCCCAAATACCTGACGCGTGACACGGTTATCCAGCCCATGTTTGACCGGATCCCACCGGCGCAGCCTGAGCGCTGAACTGACTGAGTCAGGATGCATTACCTTTGAGCCGCGACTGATCTTGCGGCTCTTTTTGCAGTCTTAAGTCCGCTGGATATTCGATTCAGCCGCGCCGCAGCACCCGTCCGGGCAGCGCCCCGGTATGACGGCCGGACTCGGCCACCGGGACGCCGTTGACAAGCACATGCTCGATTCCGAGCGCATAGCGCTGCGGATCATCGAAAGTCGCGGCATCGATCACCTTCCCGGCGTCAAACAGCACAAGGTCGGCATACATTCCGCGGGCCAGCCGTCCGCGGCCGTTCAGGCCGATCTGGTCTGCGGGCATGGAAGTCAGCTTGCGCACCGCTGCCGGCAGATCGAATATTTTTCTCTCCCGGCAATAATAGCCGAGTGCGCGCGCAAAGGCGCCGTAGGATCGCGGATGAGGGCGGGCGTCTTCCATCTTGCCGGCCGGAGTGATGCTGTATCCGTCCGAGCCGACCATCACCAGCGGGTGAGCCAGCACCATCTCCACGTTTTCCGGGCGCATGCCGAAACCGATCATCTCCACCTTTGAATGCTCCTCCTCGATAAGGCGGAGAACGGCCTCGGCCGGCTGGATATTCCATTGACCAGCTATTTCCTGAAGGTTCTTTCCGGCAAGCTGACGGTTCTGCGGCGACCAGACCCGTGCGATCACGATCAGGCTGTATTCTCCTGGATCCATTGAGATCTGGCGGTCCACCTCGTTACGGATTCGGGCACGTTGCGCCGGGTCGGCAAGACGGGCATACAGAGACTGTTCGCCACCCTCTCCGGTCCAGGCGGGCAGAAAAATGGACAGGCCGGTGGAATAGGCCGGGTAAGGATAGGCATCCGCCAGCACGGCCACTCCTTTCGACCTGGCGGCCACGATTTTTTCAAGGATCACCGGCTGTTTGTCCCAGTTCGATTTACCCGCGGCCTTGAGATGCGAAATCTCCAGCCTCACACCGGTCGTTTCGGCCACTTCGAGCGCTTCATCGACCGCTTCCAGCACTCTCGCGCTTTCATCCCGCATATGCGTGGCGTAAAGCCCTCCCCTGCGGGCCACAACGCGCGCCAGAGCCTTAAGCTCCTCAGGCGGTGCGTAGCTGCCGGGAAGGTATTCCAGCCCTGAGGAAAGTCCGAAAGTCCCCTGATCAAGCGCCTGTTCAAGCTCGAGGACCATCCCGCGAAATTCATCATCTGTCAACCGGCGGTCAGCCATGCCAATAGCGTTCTGCCGCAGAGTGTTATGCCCGGTCAACATGGCCTGGTTGACTGATATGCCCTTTTTTTCGACATGTTCGAAGTAAGAGGCTGTATCGGTCCATTCGGCCAGGAAGCCGTCCTCTTCAAGCATCCTGACTCGCCTTACATCCACATCCATTCCTGAAAGAGGAGCGACAGAACCGCCGCAGTTGCCAGCCAACTCGGTTGTCACGCCCTGGCGCACCCGGCTGTCCGCTGTCTGATGCGCCAGTATCAGGCCGTCGGAGTGAGTGTGGATGTCGATAAACCCGGGACTGGCATGCAACCCGTCAGCCTGGATCACCCGCCGCGCCTGCTCCGGATCGATAGCTCCCAGCGCCTCGATCCTGTCTCCCTTAATTCCTATATCCGCCATGAATGGAGCGGCGCCGGTCCCATCCAGCACCTGAGCGCCTATTATCAGCAGGTCGAAACGGGGCGGCGCCGCCGACACGGAAGCGGCGGCCTGGCGGTGAGCGGCGCAACCAAGAGCCGCCGCGCTTGCGGCAAGGAATGTCCTTCGTGTAATGCGGCTGTTCATCTGTTTTCCCTCCGCTGACCGGTCAGGCATTTAATTGGGAGAGTCATTCAAGAAATTTCATCCCTTATTTTGGCTTTGTTTGCATTCATGTTCCGGGTCAACCGGGTTCCGTGTCCTTCTCGATACAGAATTTAAATAGAATAATAGCATCTCCTGTATTGACCGCCAAGAGTTTGTGTCTGCGGGCGCATTGAAACAATTCGGCCTGGCCGTTCTGCACTGTACTGAAAAAAGTGTGGTGTTAATAAAAGCCTTAAAAAAACGGATCGTCAGCCTTTAGTAAAATATTTGCATTTTGTCGGAATCTGGAGTACAATAATTTCTGAATTATGCTGTTAAAGTATTATAAAATATCTCGTTAACTATTGATGGTAGTTGCTTTAACGGACTAAAGAGACGATTATGACTTGCATGACGGTGAGACGAATAGTCCGCATTCCACTGACTGGCCTTTTACTCAGTTGTTTCAGCCTGATTTTTCCTGGTTTCAGCTCACTGCCCGCACAGATACTCCCGTTCAGGAACTACACGGTGGACAATGGCCTGGCAAGCAACCGGGTCCTTTCGATAATGCAGGATTCCTCCGGATTCATGTGGTTCGGGACTCTGAATGGAATATCCAGGTTTGATGGGCGTCAGTTCATATCCTATTTCAACCAGGAATCCCTGGACCCGCAAAAAGGCACTTACCAGATGCTCCAGGACCGCCGGGGCCGTCTGTGGTTCTGTGTTCAGAACGGTCTGGCCAGACTGGAAAACGGTGAATGGCGTGTTTTCACCACCGGCGACGGTCTGGCCGCGAATTATGGCGCTGTGCTGTATGAGGACCGCCGGGGATGGATATGGTTCGCTACTGATAAAGGCCTGAACTGTTATGACAATCAGGGATGGCGTTCTTACACCGTCCGGGAAGGGCTGGCCGGAAATGACCTGAACCGTGGGGCCTCGGCCGTGGACCGTAAGGGCAGGCTCTGGTTCGGTTCCACCGAGGGCCTGACAGTTTTCGATCCGGCCATTGAAGCTTTCCATGCGAACGGTCCGCGGGTGCATATAACCAGGGCCAGTATGATCGGCCCGGATTCCAGTTTTTCTGATGGGGCTGTTCTGAAATATTTCGAAAACGACCTGCGTTTCGATTTTATCGGCCTGGATTACAGTTCGCCGGAGCAAGTGGTTTACTCTTACCGGCTTGATGGGGTTAAAGGAGGTTGGAAGAAGACCCGCCTGAATTCAGTCAATTTCGTCAACCTGCCGCCGGGACGGCACGTATTCGAGGTTGTGGCCGGAAACAGACGCGGCCTTGAAAACCCTGCGCTGTCACGCTTTGCTTTTACGATCAGACCTGCCTTCTATCAAACCCTCGCTTTCAGGCTGTTCCTGTTATTCGCCCTGACCGCGTTTATCCTGCTGCTTGTCCGCTACTGGCATAGGAAAAAGATCACCCGGGAACTCAGGGAAAAGAACACTCAGCTCGAGCGGGAAATCGTCGAACGGGAGAGGATCGGCGATGAACTGCGCGAATCGGAACAGCATCTGAGAGATATATTGGATTTTTTGCCGGATGCGACTTTCGCCGTAGATACGGAAGGAAAGGTTATCCTCTGGAACAAAGCCATGGAGGAAATGACCGGAGTCAGGGCGGAAGATATTCTGCTGAAAGGGAATTACGAATACGCCCTGCCGATTTATGGCATCCGCCGTCCGTTATTGGTGGATATGGTGCTCAAATGGGATGATGAGGCCGCAAAAAAATACCAGAATGTGAGGATCGAACCCGGAAAAGTGATTCTGGCCGAGATTGATGCGACCATCCTGGGAAAGGACGTGACTCTTTTTGGCAAGGCCAAGCCCCTGTACAATACAAAGGGTGAAGTGATCGGGGCGATCGAGTCAATTCGGGATATCTCAGAACGAAAGCAGGCAGAGAGAAAGCTCCAGGAGGAACGCCAGCGCCTGGCGAATATCATCGAGGGAACTAATGCCGGGACCTGGGAATGGAATGTCCAGACAGGGGAAACAGTATTCAACGAGCGCTGGGCTGAAATTGTAGGGTATAAGCTGGAGGAGGTTTCTCCCGTATCGATTAAAACCTGGGAGCGCTTCACCCATCCGGACGATCTCAGGAATACTTATGCTGTGCTTCAGAAGCATTTCAACGGAGAGAGCGGGTACTACGAGGCCGAGTTCCGGATGAAGCACAAGGATGGGCGCTGGGTCTGGGTTCTTGACCGGGGCAAGGTGACAACCTGGACCGAGGACGGCAAGCCCCTTCTGATGCAGGGAACCCATACCGATATAACCGGGCGCAAACGGGCCGAGGAAGCCCTGCTGAAACGGATGGTTTACGAACGCCTCCTTTCAAAGATATCATCCGGCGCGGTCAACGTGGATGATCTTCAGGCATTCCTACAGGAGTGCATGGCTCTTATAGGCGAAACCACCGGTGCGAGCCGCGCCTATATTTTCGAGGACCATCCGGCTGCTGACGCCTCCTCCAACACCGTGGAGTGGTGTGCCGAAGGAACACCATCTCAGAAGGAAGAACTTCAGAACATTCCTAACAGCACCAGCCCCTGGGGTATTGATACGCTTAAAAGCGGTCACAGCATTGCATACTCTGACATTGAGGATATCCAGGAGGCCTCATTACGGGATTTTCTGAGGTCATATGGAACACGATCCCTTCTGGTGGTTCCGCTGTTTGTCGGGGGAACTTACTACGGTTTCATGGGCTTCGATGAGTGCCAGAGCAAGCGCGACTGGCCGGATGAGGATGTAGAACTGCTCCTTTCCATATCCAGGATCATCACCGGCGCTATGGAGCGTAAGCACGCTTCCACGGAGATCAAGGCCAACATGCGGCGTACGGAAGCGCTGTTGCAGATCGGGAGCATGACCGGCGCCACGCTGAAAGAAATCACGGATTTCGCCCTGGAGAAAGCCTTGGAGATTACTCAGAGTAAAATCGGGTATCTGGCTTTTGTAAATGAGGACGAGAGCGAACTCACGATAAACTCCTGGTCTAAATCCGCCCTGGATGAATGCGCGGTTGATGATCGACCGGTCATTTATCCTGTCGTTGATACAGGGCTTTGGGGCGAGGCGGTCAGACAGCGCAGGCCGGTTATCACCAACGATTATTCCGCGGAGAATCCCTGGAAGAAGGGTATACCCGAGGGGCATGTCAGTCTTTTGCGGCACATGAATACTCCAGTATTAGAAAATAAAAGGATAGTGGTAGTTGCAGGTGTAGCCAACAAGGAAGATGAATACAACGAAGAAGATTGCCGGCAACTGACCCTGTTGATGCAGGGTATGTGGCACCTGATTGAGCGCAAGCGGACCGAGGATGCCATGAAACTGACGCAGTTTGCCATGGACAAAGCCTCGGAACATATTCTCTGGATAGGTGAAAAAGGGAATATCCTCTATGCCAACGATTCCTCCTGCGAATCCCTGGGCTATACACGGGAGGAATTGCTCAAGATGACTGTTCATGATATAGATCCCGACTACACCCCGGATGATATGAAGAGGCATGTCAAGGAACTGCCGGAAATCGGTTTCATGATTTTCGAATCACGGCACAAAGCCAGGGATGGAAGGATATTCCCGGTGGAGGTCATGGCCAACTATTGCGACAATAACGGCCGTTTCATGAACTGCGCTTTTGACCGTGATATTACGGAGCGCAAACGGGCGGAACAGCAGTTGAAGGAAAGCGAGGAGAAATTCAGGCTCATTTCAGAGCAATCCCTGATGGCGATTTTTATCTTACAGGATGACTGTATCCGCTATGCCAACCAGGCCGCGGCCGATCAGACCGGATACACGGTGGAGGAGTTGCTTGAGCTTGGGCCGGGAGAGTTTCTCCAGACGATCCATCCTGACGACAGGAAGTTCGTGCGGGACCAGAAATCAAGAAAACAGGCCGGCCGGGAAGGGGCAATTACCCATTATTTCTTCAAGGGAATCAGAAAGAGCGGAGAAACTCTCTGGCTGGATCAGTACTCCAGAACCATACTCTACGAGGGCAGGACGGCGGACCTGATTGTGCGCGCCGATATCACCGAGATTAAAAATGCGGAACGCGCCCTGCGTGAAAGCGAGGAGCGTTTCCGCATGATTATCGAGGCCAGCAAGGACGGCATGATTGCGATAAACAAAAAAGGTCTGATTACAATATTCAACCCCGCAGCGGAGAAAATATTCGGCCGCGCGAGCCGGGAAATGCTGGATCAGCCGTTCGGCCTTCTTATGCCCGAGTCTCTCCGGGAGGACCACCGCGGTTATGTCACAAGCTTTTTCGAAAAAGGCGAACCCGATAGAATAATAGACAGGACCCTTCAGCTTAAAGCTCTCCATGGAGATGGAACCGAGTTTGATATCGAATTGAGTCTCTCGAGAGGCGTCGCCGATGGCGAGGAGTTCGTACTGGCGGTGATCCGGGATATCACGGATAAGCTGGCGCTTGAAGCCAGCCTTCTGCAATCCAGGAAGATGGAGACAATCGGCCAGTTGGCCGGCGGCGTAGCGCACGATTTCAACAACATGCTGAGCGTCATAATCGGGCATGCTGAGGTGGCTCTGGCGCAGGTGAATCCGGAACATAAACTGCAATTCGTTCTTAAGGAAATACTTACCGCCGCCGAGCGGTCCGCCGATCTAACCCGCCAGTTGCTGGCTTTCGCGCGCAAGCAGACAATCTCGCCCAGGGTGCTGGACCTGAACAAGACCGTGGCTGACACGCTCGGAATGCTGCGGCGCATGATCGGCGAGGCGATAGAACTGAACTGGCTGCCGGCGGTTGACATTTTACCGGTCAAGATGGACCCTTCACAGATCGATCAGATTCTGACCAACCTGTGTATCAACGCCAGGGATGCCATTGCCGGAGTAGGTAAGATAAGTATCAGCACTGGAACGATTGCTATCACCGAGGCCGATTGCGCCGGGCAACCGGGGTTCCAGCCTGGCAGTTACGTTTTTCTGACTGTCAGCGACAACGGCAGGGGAATGGAGAAGGAAACGCTGGCCAGAGTTTTCGAGCCGTTTTTTACGACCAAGGAACGCGGCAAAGGAACCGGTCTTGGACTGGCTACAGTATACGGCATCGTGAAGCAGAACGAAGGTTTTATCGACGTATACAGTGAGCTGGAAAAAGGAACGGCATTCAAGATATATCTTCCCGTTTACAGCGAACCGGGAGGTTCGGCATCACATGAAGAGACGGCTCGATACAAAGCCACAGGCGGTAACGAGACTGTTCTCCTGGTCGAAGATGAAACGTCTATCTTAGTCATGGCCGCGGCGATGCTCGAACGTCAGGGCTACAAGGTCCTGTCAGCCAGTGCGCCGAAGGAGGCCATACGACTGGCTGATGAGCACAAAGGCAAGATTGATCTTCTGTTGACTGATGTGGTCATGCCGGAAATGAACGGATGGGACCTGGCTAAGGAAATCCTCGCGCTCTGCCCGGATATCAGGCAGTTGTTCATGTCCGGCTATACTGCCGATGTGATCGCTCATCACGGCGCGCTGGAAACAGGAGTTCACTTTCTGCAGAAACCATTCACCGCCCGCATTCTGCTCGAAAAAGTCAGGCTGGCTCTGGACTCGATGCAATAGCTTATCCGCAGGCTTTAGACTCGCTATGCAATCAAAAGCGACCTGCAATATTCCTGACACCTGCCTATGGTTGCATGCGAAACCACGAGGTTCAAAAGACCTTGTAAAAATACGGCCAGCCCGGTAATATCTGCTGAATGAAATGACAATGCTGCCCGATGACTTTACCTGGGCACGCTTCGGCGGAAATCTGAATCGAATGCTTGCGGAAGGGGTATTCCATGAAATCGCTCGATTTCACTTCACGGTTCATTTTCCGGCTGATGGCGTTTTTGCCCGGTGTTCTCGTATCTTTAAACGCATACGCGGCGGAGGGTGATCTTCTGTTGCGCGACTGGGAGCCGAAGAGCCAGCTTGTGGTGAAAGAAACGCGCATTCTCCGGCCTAAATTTCCCGTCATAGACATCCATAATCACCTTGCGCTGTTCAGGGGACTGGACAGCCTGGATGTTCATCTGCGGGAGATGGACAAGGCCGGGGTCTGGAAGTGCGTTAGTCTCGACGGATTCCACAGGACCGATTTCTTCCAGAGCTGGCGGCATATCGCCCCGGATTTTTTCAAGGTGCATCTGGACGCGGTGAACAGGGTTGCTCCCGAAAGGATCATTGTGTTCTACGTGCCTTACTACGAAAACATCGATGACCCGGAGTTCGGGCGGAAAGAGGCGGTCAAGCTCGAAGAGGCGGTGCGACTGGGTGTGCGCGGAATGAAAATCCACAAGATTCTTGGATTGTATCTCAAGGACAAGACCGGAAAATATGTGCCGGTGGATGACCCTCGTTTCGACCCGATATGGGCCAAGTGCGGCGAACTGGGCATTCCGGTTGTGATACACATATCCGACCCCAAGGCGTTCTTTACGCCGGTAGACCGGTTCAATGAGCGTTATGACGAACTGGGCGAAAATCCGGACTGGGCTTTCGGATCCGGGGGATTCTACTCGAAGCGGGAGTTGATGGATCAAAGGAACCGGGTGCTGGCGCGTCATCCCGGAACCATATTTATCGGCGCGCATATGGGCAATCTGCCGGAGGACCTGGCACAGGTGGGCATGTGGCTTGACACGTACCCGAACTTCTATGTCGACATAGACGCCCGTATCGCCGAACTGGGCCGTCAGCCCTACACCGCCCGGAAATTCATGATCAAGTATCAGGACCGGATCATGTTCGGGACGGATTCCACGCCGGATGCCGAGTTGTACAGAATTTACTACCGTTTCCTGGAAACGGATGACGAGTATTTCGATTATTCGGGGGGACGGTTCAATCAGGGCAGATGGAGAATATACGGCCTCAGCCTTCCGGATGAGGTGCTGGAGAAAATCTACAACAAGAACGCCCTGAAAATATTCGGTATGTTCAAGGGAGTGAAATGAAATATAAAGAGTGCTTAGTCACTTCAGGCAATGCCAGTGTTTAAGGCGACGGGCTGAATTCAACCGGAGGCATTAATCAAACAAGAGACTTGTCCCTGAAATGATCTTTTGATCTGCGGGATGGATAATGGTTTTTTGCGTGAAATGCCTTCCGGCTTATAAAGCTTTGAACGATAGATCAGAAATAAATATTGAAGGAAAGAAAAACCCGCATCCTGCTGTATAAACACAAGATGCGGGTTTTAATATGGTGCGCCCGAAGGGAGTCGAACCCCTAACCTTCTGATCCGTAGTCAGATGCTCTATCCAATTGAGCTACGGGCGCATATTATATTCACAAACAGGACATAAAACTAACAAAACAGCAGACAAAAAGCAAGGTCAAAATGACCGCCAGCGCCCACTTCAGTTTGGCCGCCCGCAGCCTTATGGTCATACATTCTCCGGTACTATATACGGATAGCGGTACTCCCGGCTGACCAGCGCCTGGGCCTCGTCATCCCCGGGGAAGCTTTCGGTGGCCGAATCGAACACCAAGGTCCGCCCCAGTCTGTAGGCGATATTCGGCAGATGACACATCGTGGCAGAGAGATGTCCCTCAAGTATCTCGGCGGTCAGGTCCTCGCGCTTGCGTGAGCGGACAGCCTTGATGAAATTATCGAAATGCGGGCTGAATTCCACCGCGCGCACGTCATGCGCCTTGTAACCGCTGGTGGCCTCTTTGTAATTGTCGCTGGTCGGCCCCGGTTCATCCTTACGGCCGAAATAGGTGGACCAGGCCCCCCGTCCCAGCTTCATCCAGCCCTCTGTGCCGTAGAATATCACCCCCATGTTCTCCTCGGCCTCCTTGTTGGTATAGAGGCCGCGCACCTCGACCTGCACTATCTTGCCGTCCGCATATTCCATCACCGACATCTGTGTGTTGGGAGTCTCCTGCTCGCAGTCGAAAGCGTAATAGCCGCCCATGCTCTGGATTTTGCGTGGGTGCTCGTATTTCTGCAGAGCCCAGCGGGCGAAATCGGTGTAATGCGGGCCGTTGTTGGCGGTTTCGCCGCCGCCGGTGTTCCAGAACCAGTGCCAGTTGTAGTGGAAGCGCACCTCGTTGAACGGTTGCCAGGCCGCCGGCCCCACCCACAGGTCGTAGTGCACGCCCTCCGGCACGGGAGTCACCTTGCCGCGTCCAAACGACTCGCGCGGGTTGAATATGACGCACTTGACCATGTATATCTCGCCCAGCTTGCCGCTGTGGATGAAATCCATGCACTGGCGCACTGTCTCGCTCGATCGGTTCTGGCTGCCCACCTGGACGATGCGGTCGTACTTGCGGGCCGCTTCGACAATCTTGCGTCCCTCCCATATGTTGTGTGAGACCGGTTTTTCCACGTAGACATCCTTGCCCGCCTGGCAGGCCCATATCGAGGCCAGGGCGTGCCAGTGATTGCAGGTGGCTATAGAGACAGCGTCGATGCTCTTGTCCTCGAGCAGGCGGCGGATGTCGGTTTCGGTGCGGGCCTTGCCTCCGCCGGCTTTCTCCAGCTCATCCAGGGACTGAGGGAACAGGCGTTCATCGATATCGCACAGGGCGACCACCCGGGTGTTCGGCGTTTTGGCGAAACTGACCGCATGCTGGGATCCCCGGCTGCGGATACCGATCACCGCGACGTTCACCGTATCACTGGGTGTGTTTTTAGCCGCCTGTCCGGTGCGGACCCAGGGGCCGGTGGCTGCAACCAGACCGGCTGCCGCCGCTCCGGTCTTCCTGATGAAACTGCGACGGTCGATGCTGTCCATTGGTTTCTCCTCAGTGGCAGGTTTGTGTCAGTCAACTATGATGTGCCAGACTCATAATTCAGAAAATAGAACAGACGGCAGGAAACAACGCTTAACCTGACGACCTGACATTCAGATTATTTCCCGCGGGGTGTCTATTCTGTCCAGCGGGGAGTTTCAGGTAATATGAACTTATTGTATCTATCGGTCAACTTTTTTCGGGCACGGGGGATTAAATTCGTGGTAACATTTTGGGTTGACACCCGTTTGTCAAACTCGTAAAATTAATTGCGATTTATTCTTTCCAATATGATGTTCCTCCAGAGTGTTCCAAGTGTAACAACTGTTGGTTGTTTCTGTGCTGCCGAATGCATAAGTCACCGAGGCGGTATTCAGGTGAAATGAGGACCGGACGTTTGATCCTGGATTTTATATCTGATAACCTCCATAAATTTCTTCTTATCCGGGTCAGCCGTGTCGTGCTTGCTGGCCTGACCAACTTCAAACAGGAGCGGGCGGATGAGCGATGAGAGCAGGAAATCTCCTCCTGGAGCCGGGCTGTCAAGGCGCGGTTTCCTCAAGGGGGTAAGCACCGGTCTGGTGGGGAGCGCCGCGCTGGCTGACGGCCTCCTGGGTCAGACTGCCGCCGGAGGTGCGCCTAAAGCCGCAATCCGGGGACAGGATATCGAGACCGCCGTGGTCAGCATGACTGTTAACGGCAAAAAGTACACGGCCGAGGTGGAAACGCGCCTGACCCTGCTTGACCTTCTGCGCGAGAAATTCGAACTTACCGGCACCAAGAGTGTCTGCCGGATGGGCGAATGCGGGGCCTGCACGGTGATCCTGAACGGACGGACCGTGTATGCATGTATGATGTTAGCGGTGGAAGCGGATGGAGCCACGATTGAAACGATCGAGGGGCTGGCCAAGGATGGAAAGCTTCATCCGTTGCAGGATGGATTCATCAAGCACGATGCTTACCAGTGCGGGTTCTGCACGCCGGGATTCGAGATGTCGCTCAAGGACCTTCTGGACAAGAACCCCAATCCCAGCCTGGAACAGATAAAGCACGGACTATCCGGCAATGTCTGCCGCTGCGGCGCCTATCCTCACATATTTAACGTGGCCGTTGAACTGGCCGGTAAGAAGGGAGGCAGGTGAGGATGGCCGGATGGAAAGCGATGGATAAAATGAAATATGTGGGACGTGATGTCCCGCGCACGGACGGGCCGGATAAGGTCAGCGGCGCGGCCAAGTACACTCAGGACATCGTTCTGCCGGGTATGCTTTACGGCCTTATCGTGCGCAGTTCCAGGCCGCATGCCTATATCGAGCGTATCGAAACCTCAAGGGCCGCCAGCCTGCCGGGCGTCAAGGCCGTGCTCAACCTGAACAAGTACACGGTCCGTTACGCCGGTGAGGAAATACTGGCTATCGCGGCGGAAAGCATGGATATAGCCGAGGATGCCGCCGACCTGGTGGAGATCAAGTACCGCGACCTGCCGTTCGTGGTGACCGAGGAAGCGGCTATGGACGGCAACGCTCCCCGGATCGACCAGAACGGGAATGTCTCCGGTTACAGCAGCGGTGACAAGGCTGGCGTGGAACAGATAATCGCCGGATCGGCTTTCTCGGTAGAAAGCACCATGTATACCCAGGTGCAGACACATGCCTGTCTGGAGAGCCACAGTTGCACGGCCAAGTGGGACGGCGACAAGCTGACCGCCTGGGTCAGCACGCAGGGCGTGCATGGCGCCCGCACGGACCTGGCCCAGTATTTCGAAATACCGGCCGAGAATGTCGAAGTGATCTGCGAATTCATGGGCGGTGGATTCGGCAGCAAGTTCCCGGTGGGAGTCGAGGGTATCACCGCAGCCCGGCTGGCGAAGATGACCGGCAAGCCGGTCAAGCTGATGCTCAACCGGAAAGAGGAATTCCTGGCCGTGGGCAACCGCCCCTCCAGCCATCAGCACCTGAAAATGGCCTGCGACAGGGACGGCAGGATCACGGCTTTCTGGCAGGATTCCTACGGCACCGGCGGCATTTCGGAAGACGCCAGTTTCCCGTCCCCCTATATCTACAGGGTGCCGAAAGGGGCGGTGTACAAGAAACACCAGGATGTGAGGATAAATGCGGGTCCGGCCCGCCCTCAGCGCGCCCCCGGACACCCGCAGGCCAATTTTGCCATGGAAGTAATCACGGAGATGCTGGCGGAAAAGGCCGGGATGGATGCCCTTCAGTTCCGCATGCTCAACGATCCGGATGAAAAACGCCAGCGCCAGTACAAGATAGGCGCGGAGAAGATCGGATGGGACAAGCGCCGCAACAAGAAACCCGGCGAGGGCAAAGGACCGCTCAAGCGCGGCGTCGGGGTCTCCAGCGGAACCTGGGGCGGCGGCGGAGAAAGGGATGCCAAAGCCATTATCGAAATCTTCCCGGATGGCCGGGTGGTGACCTCGATCGGCACCCAGGACCTGGGCACGGGAATACGCACCTGCGTGCACCAGGTGACCGCGGATGTTTTGGGAATTCCAATGAGTCTGGTCACTCCGAAAATCGGCCGCACCTCCCTGCCGAACGCTCCGGGATCGGGCGGCTCGATAACGATAGGCTCGGTAACGCCGGTGATCAACAACGTCGGGAAAAAGGCCCTGGCTGAACTTCTGGCCAAAGTGGCCCCCGCCCTGGGGGTCAACCCGGATGAACTGGCCTGCGAGGATTCGGTCATTTTCTCGACCAGAGACCGGTCCAAATCCATGAAATGGAAAGACGCCTGCGCTCTTCTTCAGGGCAAGGTGCTGAGCGTGCAGGACGGCTGGGTGGAGGGATATTCCTCCTCGGGCGTGGCTGGATGCCAGTTCCTTGAGGTGGAGGTGGATGTCGAGACCGGACGGGTGCGTCCGATAAAGATGGTGGCCGTGCAGGATTTCGGTTTGCCGGTCAACACACTCACCTCAAGAAGCCAGATCAACGGCGGTGTGATCATGGGCCTGAGCTGGGGCATGCTGGAAGACCGTACGCTCGATCCCAACACCGGCACGATGGTCAATCCGAACTTTGAAAATTATAAACTGCTCGGACCAATGGAGATGCCGGAGATCGAAGTGGTTATCGATCCGATGCCCGAGCGCGGGGTGATCGGCCTGGGGGAGCCGCCGCACATTCCAACTGCGGGCGCTCTGGTGACCGCGATCCACAACGCCACCGGGGCCTGGGTCACAAAGATGCCGATAACGCCGGACGCAGTGCTCAAGGCGCTGAAAAACATGGGAGGCGCGTGACGATGAAAGCCTTTAAATACTATAACGCCCAGGACCTGAAAGATGCCGTGGCGGTGCTGGCTCGCGAGGAAGACAGCCGCATCCTGGCCGGCGGCACCGACATGCTGGGCGAGATGAAAAACCGTTATGTCGCCCCCGAGCGCCTGGTGAACCTCAAGACAGTCAAGGGACTGGACGGGATTTCTTTCGGAACGCAGGGTCTGGCGATCGGCGCTCTGACCCGTCTGAACGATATCGCCTCAAATGCCACGGTCAAGAATAAATACCCCGGCTTGGCCGAGGCCGCCGATTCGGTGGGCAGCCCGCAGCTAAGGAACATGGGCACTCTGGGCGGCAACCTCTGCCAGCGTCCGCGCTGCTGGTACTACCGCGGCAGGGAGTACAACTGCGTACGCAAGGGCGGGGGGACCTGCTTTGCGGTGTCGGGACGCAACAAGTACCATTGCATCCTGAACGGCGGCCCCTGTTTTATGGTGCATCCCTCGGATGTCGCACCCATGCTGATGGCCCTGGGGGCGAGCGTGACGGTAGCCGGTCCCGGCGGAACGCGCGAGCTGAAGCTGGATGATTTCTTTGTCCTTCCCGAAACCGATCCAATGGTGGAAACGGTGCTGAAGAAGGGCGAGGTGCTCACCCGGGTGACTGTGCCTGCTCCACCCGCCGGGCAGAAAAGCCACTACCTCAAGTTCAAGGAGCGCGAGAGCCGCGATTTTGCCCTGGTGGGCGCGGCGGTGGTCCTGGAGATGACAGGGAACTCGGTGAAACGGGCTTCGCTGGTGCTTTCAGGCGTGTCTCCCGCGCCTTACCGGGCGGTCGAGTCCGAGAAGATGATGACCGGCAGGGAACTGACCGGAGAGCTTCTCGAACAGGCCGCCGAGGCGGCGGTCAAGGATGCCGCGCCGCTGGAGGAAAACGAGTACAAAGTGCAACTCTCGAAAACGATCTTCAAGCGAGCGGTCCTGCGCGCCGCCGGCGTGGAAGTGTAGCTCCAGAAAACGGGAGAAGAACGATGAGGGATGACGCCCTTTCTCAGTTGAAACAGGTCTGCCGGAATTACCGGTCGAAACAGTACTATTTGGCAAACCAGTCCGGCGGGTTCTACATCCCGCGTCCCGGTGAGCAGTCCTGGTGCCTGATGACACAGGGACCGGTGGGACCGGATGATCATTTTGTCAAATGTAATGACTGCAAGCCCGGACGGGCATGTTTCGCGAGCCAGATTTCCGGCTGACCGCTGCTTGCGCCTTGACGGTCAGCCATATTTTCCGGGAGGTCCGGGGCATGTCCACCCCGGACCTCCTTTCGTTTCAGAAAGAAAAGAGGCATATTCGATACATGAACCGGTTGATCGAAATACTGCCGCATCTTCTTGAGGAGGGCCGGACCGCGGCCGTGACCGTCGCTGTCGCGCGCGTCGGCTCCGCGCCCACGCCCGCGGAGGCCTGCCTGATCGTGACCTCGGACAGCGTGCGGGGCACGCTCGGCGGGGGACAGGTGGAGGCCGAGATGATCCTGCGCTCGCGCGCAGCAATTGCGGACGGGATCGCGCGACTGTCGGAGTTCAGTTTCGACTCGGATACAGTCCGGCCGCAAAGCATGCTTTGCGGCGGACGGATAACGTTTTTCACCTATCTTGCGCGTCCCTCCATGGACAGCCGGAAATTCTGGTCCGCAGCGGCCGCTTTGTCAGGGCGCGGCGGAAGGGCCTGGCTGGTGACCGCCGTGTTGGAGGGCGGGGCAGGGGGGGCCGAGAGCTGGCATCTTCTGGTTGAGTCCGGCAGGGCCGTGGCTGGCAGGTTGCCTGAGAGAGCGTGGGAGGAGGCTGTCACCGGACAGTTGTCCGGAGTTGAGGATTTCCGGGACACGGTGTTCATAAAGCCGGAAAAAAGCCCTGCGGCCTGGCCGGGTCTGGCCGGGTTTCTGGTGGAACCGCTTCAGCCCGAACCGTCACTGCTGATCTGCGGCGGTGGGCATATCGGACTGGCGCTCTGCCGGGTGGCTGCCCTGGCCGGTTTCCGGGTCACGGTGGCGGATGACCGTCCGGAGTATTCCGCGCCGGAACGTTTTCCGGATGCCGAGCGGGTGATTAAAGGCACGTTCGCCGAGGTGTTCGAGATTCTTTCTCCAGGAACGGGCTGGTGCGTGGTTTCTGTGGCGCGCTGCCACGACCAGGACCGGGCGGTGGTGGAACTGGCCCTGGATCGTCCGGTGGATTATATCGGGATGATCGGGTCGCGGCGCAAGGTCAAAATGATCCGGGAGCACCTGGAGGCACAGGGTATAACGTCAGAGAGACTGGACAGTATCCATGCCCCGGTGGGCCTGGAGATCGGGGCGCAGACGCCGGAAGAAATAGCAATCAGTATAACGGCCCAGCTCATCCAGGTGCGGCGAAGCCGCAAGCCCACGATCCATAGGGAAATAATAAGTCTGTAAAATGAATTATCCACGAAGGACACTAAGGAGCACTAAGGGGGAAAAAGTATTTATATGCTCCTTCGTGTCTTTGGCGGATACCGTTATTCTTTCGTGCATTTTCGCCAGGCAAGCTGAATGATTCGTCGATTGTAAAAGTAGTTTCAACTTTGTGTCCCTGCGTATTCTTAGTGGATAAAAGGTTTCTGTCTTTGGAGATATGATGGCTGAACCGCCGAAAATCGCCGGGCTGATCCTGGCCGCGGGGAAATCCGAGCGCATGGGCCGCCCCAAGGCTTTCCTGGAGCACAGTGGCGGCACGTTCCTCTCGGTGCTGTACGGCACGCTTAAAGCCTCGCCGCTGGACTTCGTTCGGGTGGTTTTCGGCCACCGGGCCGATGAATTCATCGCCCGTTCGGGGATTCCACCTGAGGAAGTGGTGATCAACCCGCGCCATGAGACCGGCATGCTCTCCTCGATTCAGGCCGGACTGTCCAGCCTGGAAAGACTGTCCCCCGATGCCGTGATGCTGTTCCCGGTGGACCAGCCCTCGGTGAGCGTCAAGCTGATCGAAAGGATGATCCGGGCTTTTCGGGAAAGCGGCAAGGACGTGGTGCTTCCGGTGTATGACGGCCGCCGGGGCCATCCGGCGCTGTTCGGCCGGAGCGTGTTCTCCGAGCTGATGAGCGCTCCGCCGGAAGTGGGGGCGCGCGCGGTGGTGCGCGCCGACCCGTCGCGCGTGCTGGAACTGGAGGCAGATGAGGAATCTGTGCTGCTGGATATCGACACACCGGAGGATTATAAGGCATTCCGCGAGCGCGAAAGGCAGGGCTGAACTGTGGAGCATGATTCCAGGGAAAGAGCGCTGATTACACCACGGGAGGCGCTGGAACTGGTGTTGAGCGCCACGGGGAAGGGTAAGCCGGAGCTGCTATCCCTGGAGGAATGCGGCGGGCTGGTCTGCGCGGAGGATACCCAGGCCGCAAGGGCCTATCCGTTTTTCAGTTTCAGCGCGGTGGACGGTTACGCGGTCCGCGTGGCGGATATTGCGGATGCCGCGGCGGATAATCCGGTCAGTCTGCCGGTGAGCGGCGAGGTGCGGGCGGCGGCGGGCGAGCTTTCTGTTCTGCCCCCCGGCTCCGCCATGCGCGTAATGACCGGGGCTATGCTGCCTCAGGGCGCCGAGGCCATGGTGATGCGCGAGGATACGCGGGAGGATAAATCGAGCGTGACTTTTTACTCTCCCGCGCGGCCCGGGCAGCATATCAACCGCGCGGGCGAGGAACTGACCGCAGGGACGCTGCTGGTCAAGGGAGGGAGTCTGCTGACACCGCCCGCGCTCGGCCTTCTCGCCACCCTGGGGTATGACCGTATCCCGGTTTATCCACCGCCCGCTGTCACCGTGCTGACCACCGGGGATGAACTTGTCCCGCCCGGAGCAAAGCTTTCTCACGGACAGATTTATGACTCCATCGCCCCCATGCTTTCCGCCGCCCTTCAAGCAGCAGGCGTTAAAAAGGTCGAAACCAGCCGCTGCCAGGATGATCCGGAGGCCCTGTACAGGGCATTCTCCGTCTGCCTGGGACGTTCCGATATCGTCCTGACCGTGGGCGGCGTTTCGATGGGGGATTACGACCATCTGGGAACGGTGTTCGAACGCGCGGGCGTGGAAAAAGTGTTCTGGAAAGTGTCGCAGAAACCGGGTAAGCCCCTGTATTTCGGCCGCTGCGGCGGGAAACTTGTGTTCGGCCTGCCCGGCAACCCGGCCGCGGCCCTGGTCTGTTTCAGCCTGTACGTGCTGAGTACGGTCCGCCGTTTCATGGGCCGGGCCGAATGCGCTCCGTGCTGGCTTCATGGAACTCTGGCCGAAGCAGTCGAGAACCGGGAGGCGCGGGTGAATTACATGCGGGGCGATTATATACTGAATGACCGGGGAGAATACGAGCTTCGGCGCGCCGGGGGGCAGGTTTCCTACATGCTCGGCTCTTATGCCGTCTCACGCGCCCTTCTGGAGATACCCGCCGGGCCGGTCCGTCTGGAATGCGGAGCGCGGGTGCGTTTCCTGCCGCATTTCTGGGACGAACCGTTAAGGTGTTGAATCGAAGACTGGACTTGCCACCAGCGTCAATAATCGCGATAATTAAATCTGGAAAGAATAGTAAATTTCGGTGATAATTCACTCTGTCAGGGAGAGGATTCATGAAGCGCAGCGATTTTTTCCGGGCCACGCTGGCCGCGTCCCTGGCCACAACCGCCGCCGGAGCGGCCAACGGAGGTGAGAACATGTCGCAGGCAGCCGCGCCGGGACCCCTGCCGCGCCGTCCGCTGGGCCGCACCGGCGATAACCTTTCGGTGATCGGGTTCGGCGGCATAGTCGTGATGGACGAGACTCAGGAGCATGCGAACGAACTGGTGCGCGAGGCCTGGGACGCCGGGGTGAACTATTACGACGTCGCCCCGACCTATGGCGATGCCGAGCTGAAACTCGGCCCGGCCCTGGAACCCTACCGCAAGCAGGCTTTTCTGGCCTGCAAGACTGTCGAAAGGGACGCCGCGGGCAGTTTCAAGGAACTGGAGACCTCGCTCAAACGCCTGCGCACGGACTGGGTTGACCTGTACCAGTTACATGCGATCACGGATAAAGAGGATATCGAGAAGATTTTCGGTCCCGGCGGCGCGATGGAGACGTTCGTGAAAGCCCGCGAGCAGGGCAAGGTTCGTTTCCTCGGGTTCTCGGCGCACTCGGTGGAGGCGGCCCTGGCCGCCATGGACCGTTTCGAGTTCGACAGCGTCCTTTTCCCGCTCAATTTCGTCACCTGGTTCAAGGGGGATTTCGGCCCCCAGGTGGTGGAGAAAGCGCATTCCAAGGGCATGGGCATCCTGGCGCTCAAGGCTGGGGCGCGTGGCAAGGTGGCCGAGGGCGCTAAAAAACCGTTCGAAAAATGCTGGTACGAGCCGCTGACCGATCCTGCCGAGATAACAAAGAGCTTCCATTTTACGCTATCCCTGCCGGTTACAGCCTGCCTGCCTCCTGGAGAGGAAAAACTGTGGCGTATGGCCCTGGATGCCGGACGGCGGTTCATGCCGGTGGCGCGCCAGGAACGTCAGGACCTGAAAACCGCCTCGGACGCGGTGGACCCTCTGTTCGCCTACCCGGCCTGGCAGAGTTGATTTTTTCGGAGATCCAGGGCGGTTTGTCCGTCCTTTTGTTATGAACTTTCTGGAGGGCCTGGATGAAAAGAAACGATTTCCTGCGCCTCGGCCTGGCCGCTGGAATTCTACCGCGCCTGGCGTTCGCGCAGCAGGAAAAACCACTCACTTCGATACAGGGCCTGGGCCTTCTGCCGCGCCGTCCTCTGGGGCGCACGGGCGAGATGCTATCGGTGATCGGATTCGGCGGGATCGTGGTTCGCGACAGCAGCCAGGATGCCGCTGACAGGGTGGTACGCGAAGCCGTCGAGGCGGGAGTGAACTATTTCGATGTCGCCCCGCGCTATGGAGATGCCGAACTGAAGCTGGGGCCGGCCCTGGAGCCGTTCCGCAAAAACGTGTTCCTTTCCTGCAAGACCTACGAGCGCGACGCGGCTGGGAGCCAGGCGCAGCTCGAGGAATCCCTTCGCCGCGCCCGCACAGACCATTTCGACCTTTACCAGATGCATTTCCTGAACACTAAAGAGGATATCGACCGCGGTTTCGGTCCCGGCGGGGCGATTGAAACGCTGGCCAAGGCGAAAAAAGAGGGCAAGGCTCGTTTCCTCGGGTTCTCGGCCCATTCGGTCGAGGCGGCTCTGTCCGCGATGGACCTTTACGAGTTCGATACAGTGATGTTCCCGTTGACCTATGCCAGCTGGTACAAGGACAATTTCGGGCCGCAGGTGGTGGAAAAGGCGCTGGAAAAGAAAATGGGGATAATCGCGATAAAGGGCGGGGTGCACGGGCAGCGCAAGCGCGGTGAAAGAAGCGAGTTCCCCAAGGAATGGTACAATGCGCTTAAGACAGAGGATGAGTTGAAAATGGGCTATTATTTTACGCTCTCACTGCCCGTAACCACGGCGATCCCGCCGGGCGAGGAGGAGCTTTTCCGTCGCGCGGTGCGGACTGCGCACTCTTTCATTCCACCCTCGGACAGGCAGAAAGAGCGCCTTCGCGAGCTGTCCCAGGGAGTTGAGACATTGTTCGAATATCCGCTCTGGAAGAGCTGAAAGACTGATAAAAATATTCGGGGCTGTCCCAAAAGTCTTAAACGCAGGGGCACGGCGCGCCGTGCCCCTACAGAACTGCTTTTATTTCAATTGGTTAGAGATTGCATCAATTTGCAAAGAGCAAAATCGGAGACTTTTGGGACAGCCCCTTTTTTACCCCGGTTTGCTCTCCGGCCCGGAGTCTGTTATAATGTGTATGTATTGTTTCGGGCGGGCTTGAGAACTGTTCAGGAGGGATGATTGGCTAAAAGATATACCGTTGCAATGCTGTCATGTCTGCTGGCAGGATTGATCTTCGGAGCCTCGCGTCTTGCAGCGCAGGAGACACCACTGGTCAGGACACGCCTGGTGGCGGACCGTACGGCGATTACACCCGGACATAAATTCCGTCTGGGGGTGCTGTTCGAGATTACCGGCGGGGCGCATATCTACTGGAAGAATCCGGGAGATGCCGGTCTGGCTCCGGAGGTGAAGTTCAGTCTGCCCGAGGGTTTCGTGAGCGGTCCATTTTTCTGGCCCATTCCGGAGCGGATGCTCGAACCGGGCGACCTGATAGTGAATGTCTATCACGACAGCGTTTTGCTGTATGCCTGGGTCCAACCCCCGGCTGAAATGTCAGACAAGGATGTAAAAATCGGGATGAGCGCCGGCTGGCTGGTCTGCCGCAAGGTCTGCATGCAGGAAAGCGGAGCCGACAGCCTTCTCCTGCCTGTCGGACAGGGCGGCCCCGGAGCGGATATCGCCCTGTTCAACCGTTTCGAGGCCCTTGTCCCGAGACCTGCGGAGCAGTACGGCGCGCTCAGTCTTGAGGCCTCGTGGGGAGAGCCCAACCCGGCCGCCGGGGACCGTCCGGGAGTGATCACTCTCCGGCGCACTGACCAGGGTCCGCCGCTCCTGGACAGGGTGCGGGAAGTGCTCTGGTTTGACTATCCCTCGGACAATGTGGTTTCCGGGGGACTGCATATCGACCGGGAGCATTCCAGCCCGGAATGTCTGGTGCTGCACCTTCATCTCGAACGCCTGGAATCCGGTCTGGCCTGGCCCGATTCCTGGGGCGGCGTGCTGCTGGCCCGCCTGGCCGAACCCGGGAAGGACAGCCTGGAATACAGGCTTGAAGTCAAGTTTAGTGACCCTGAGGTCCGCTGACCGCAATTATCCAGCCTCCGGAGATAGAGGATGGAAGTTGAGTTCCTGTTCTGCGCCGAGTGCCCCTCGCACGAGGCGGCCCTCGATCGTCTGAAAAAGGTGCTGTCTGAGGCCGGCTGGCGCGGGACGGTGCGGGTGACCCGGATAAGCAGCCTCGAACAGGCGCATGAGCGTAACTTCCCAGGCTCGCCGACCATACTGATAGACGGGGAGGATATTGACAGCGAGGGCCGTACCGGTGAGACGCCGGGCCTGGGCTGCAGGATCTACCGTCTTGAGGATGGGCGTATCTCGCCGCTGCCCTCTAAGAGAATGATAAGGGCCGCCCTGGACCGGAAGATTGTCGACGAAGCTGAATAAAGAGTCTTACATTCGTTTGTCCGGTATCCAAGTTGGGGGCGCCGGAAAAGGAGGATTATATGCCCAAGCTCAAGAGCGGCGACTCGATTGTCGCTTTCGACCTGCCGGGGGTGGACGGCAGGCGTTACAGCCTGGATTCTTTCAAGGAGAGCAAGGCCCTGGCCGTGGTGTTCAGTTGCGTCCACTGCCCGTACGTACTGGCCTGGGAGGACCGTCTTATCGCCCTGAGCGCCGAATACTCCGGCCGGGGCGTCTCTTTCGTGCTGATCAACGCCAATGACGCACTGAAATACCCGGCTGACAGCTTCGAGAACATGAAAACGCACGCTGCCGAAAAAAAGTACGCCTTCCCGTTCCTTCAGGATGAAACGCAGGCCGTGGCCCGCGCCTATGGGGCGGAGCGCACGCCCGAGGTGTTCCTGTTCGACCGGGCGCGGCGGCTGGTTTACACCGGGGCGGTAGATGACAACTATGATAACCCGTCCGCGGTGACGAAGCCTTATCTGAAAGAGGCGCTGGATGCGGTGCTTGACGGGAGCGCTGTGAAAACTCCGGCCACCCCGCCGGTGGGCTGCACGATAAAATGGAAATGACAGCGCGGCTGTCGAGTTAAGCCGCTGAAATGCCGTAAACAGCAAGGGGCGCGAATTGCCGCGCCCCTTCTTGTTTATGTTGCTGTTTGGATTATGCGACTGTCTGCGCTTAACACGGACTTGATCTGATGTCAGAGGAAGCGCGTCGGAGTGAAAGGCGAGCGGCTGATCCGCCTGTCCGCCAGTATCTCGCCCGCGGCCAGCGCCCCGACTGCCGCGCTGGTTGTAACCCCGTGGCCTCCCAGCCCGGCCACCCAGAAAAACCCCTCCAGCGACGGGTCCCAGCCGATCACGAAATGACGGTCCGGGGAGAATGTCCGCAGTCCGGCCCAGCTCCGGGCCACCGGCGTTTCGAGCAGCAAAGGGAATGCACGGCCCAGTTTTTCCGCCAGAAGGTCATGCGCGGCCGGGTCGACGGCAGGCAGACCAGGCTCGGATTCGGTTTCATCGCACGGGCAGAGAAGCAGGCCCCGGCTTTCAGGACGGAAATACACCTCTTGGCTCACGTCCCAGACGAAAGGCCATTCCGGAGAGGCCCAATTCAGAGCGCCGCTGAAAAAGAGGTGACGGCGCAGGGGGCGGAATTCTATATCCAGCGCCCTGGCCATGGCCCCCACCTTACCCGCCCAGGGACCGGCCGCATTAACGACTGTCTCCGCCTCTATCTCTCCCTTTGAAGTGGACACAGACACGACCCGCTCACCGCGCCTGGTGATCTCGATGACAGCGCAGTCGGTGAGCATGCGCACTCCCAGGGCGCGCGCCTGGCGGAAAAATCCATTCAAAAGCTGCTGGGCGTCTGTAACACCATCGGAGGGGCACCAGACCGCGCCCTCGAAATCGCCCCCGCGGGTGACCGGAACCAGTTGCTCCACCTGAGCACTGCCCCATATCTCAGTCTCCGCCCCTGACTCGGCGGTCCAGCGGCCTTCTTCCTTCAGCTTTTCCCATCTGGCCCCCCTGGCGGTGAGAAGGGAGCCATGCACGCTGAAAGGCGGCGGATCTTCCCAGCCTGCGGCAGTGTTCCGCAGGAAATCCGCCCCCCCGCGGGCCAGAGGCAGGATATCGCGCTCAGATACGACCTGGCGGATCATCGCCGCGTTGCGGCCGGAAGAGTGCAGGCCGGGCACGCTCTCTTTTTCCAGTACGATCACATCTTTTTCACCGCGTGCAGCCAGGTTCCAGGCGGTGGACATTCCGGCCAGCCCGGCCCCGATGACCGCTATACGCGCGGATTTGATTCTGTCTGTCATCCATCCTGTCCGTTCAAAGTTAAACTCTCATTCAATGCGGATAATTCAGAAACAGAAGCTAAGAGAATCGCGGTTCCGAGTCAATGCCGCAGGTGTCCGGCCGACCCGCGAGGCCCACTTGACAGGCCGGGCCGCAGCCCTTAGCTTTCGGGCGGTGACCGGCGGATTTTGAGTCAAAACCGGAGAATGATCCGATTATAAACCGGTCACTCATGGATGGAGACAAATACGAACTATTGGAGGAAGTATGCAGGTTGCGGAAATAAAGGCGTTAACCGGCAGGTTTCCGGGATTGAGCGTGGGTGTGATCGGGGATTTTGCCCTGGACGCCTACTGGATGCTTGAGGATGGGGTGGGTGAGGTCTCGGTGGAGACAGCCAAACGCGCGCTGGTGGTGCGCTCGCAACGCTACAGTCCGGGCGGAGCGGGCAATATAGTGACCAACCTCGCCGCTTTGGGAGTTGGCAAAATCAAAGTTTTTGGCGTGATCGGCCGAGACATCTGGGGCGGCTGCCTGCGTGACCTGCTCGGCGCGCTCGCCCCGGCGGACCTTTCAAGTCTCCTCTGCCAGGAAAGCGAATGGGACACCCCGGTCTGGGCCAAGCCGCACCTGGCGGGAGATGAGCAGCGCCGCCTGGATTTCGGCTTCTATAACAGTCTCGATCAAACAGTCTATAACGCTCTGATCGGCAATCTGCGCGCCGCCATGCCCGGAATGGACGCCCTGATCGTGAACCAGCAGCTTCCGAACCCGCTTCTGCAGGGCAAAATGATCGAGGCGGTGAACGCTCTGGCTGCGGAGTTCCCGGAAAAGATCATCCTGGTCGATTGCAGGCTGGATATCGACAAGTACAGAGGCATGCTGATCAAGTTCAACGACGAGTCCCTGGTGCGGGCCAGCGGCGGCGAGGTCGCGCCCGGCGCGGCGGTCGGGATCGACGAGCTGAGCGCTTCGCTGGAGAGCGCCTGGAAAGAGTACCCGCGTCCGATTCTGGTCACCCGCGGTCGCAAAGGCTCGCTGGTCTATGAAAAAGGACGGATGACCGAGGTTCCGGCAGTGCTGGTCACCGGGCCGGTGGACCCGGTCGGGGCGGGGGACACGATGGTGGCGGCGTTTATCGCCGCCCTGGCCGCCGGGGCCGATACGCCCGCGGCGGCGGAACTCGGCAACTGGGCCGCCTCGGTCACCGTGACCAAGCTCCGTCAGACCGGGACGGCCACCCCGGCCGAGATCGAACTGCGGGTGGCGGATGGATTCCCGGTCTACAACCCCGATCTGGCCGAAGACCCGCGCAAGGCTCGGTTTATCCCCGGAACGCGGATCGAACTGGTCAATCCCGCAATCCGGCGCGGGCAGATAAAGCATGCGATTTTCGATCACGACGGCACCATTTCCACGCTCCGCCAGGGCTGGGAGCCGATCATGTTAGATGTCATGATCCGCGCGATCCTGGGCGAGGACTGGCAGTCGGCCCCTACAGCGGAATACAACCGCGTGGTGGAGCGTTCGCGCGAGTTCATCGACCAGACCACCGGCATCCAGACAGTCCTGCAGATGGAGGGCCTGGTGCAGATGGTGCGCGAGTTCGGTCACGTGCAGCCGGACAAGGTGCTGGACAAGTGGGGCTACAAGGCGATCTACAACGAGATGCTGCTGGAGATGGTGAACGAGCGCCTGGCCCGTCTTGACGCCGGGGAACTTGGCCTGGATGATTTCACGGTCAAGGGCGCGGTGGAGTTCCTTCACGAGCTGAAAAGGCGCGGCCTGCACTGCTACCTGGCCAGCGGCACGGACCTGGAGGACGTGGTCCGGGAGGCGCGGCGTCTGGGCTATGCGGATGTGTTCGAGGCGCAGGGCGGAATCTACGGCAGCGTCGGGGACATTGAGAAGTTCTCGAAAAAGAAGCTGGTCGAGCAGATAATCCGCGAGCATGGCCTTCAGGGGCCGCAGCTTTGCGCTTTCGGCGACGGGCCGGTGGAGATACGCGAGGTGAAGAAAGTGGGCGGCATCGCCGTGGGGATCGCCTCGGACGAGGTGCAGCGTTTCGGGCTGAACCTGACCAAGCGCGCCCGCCTGATCAAGGCCGGGGCGGATATCATTATCGGGGATTACACCCAGCAGAAGCAACTGCTCGAATACCTGACGCAGAAATAGCTGGACTGAAAATCGGAGAGATAAAAAAGCGGCTTCCCTGTGAAAAGGGGAGCCGCTTTTATTATTGCTGTTTTGGCTTTGTACTATCCGCCGGAGCGGCGGGTTGCGCCGGTTGTTCAGGCGCTGTTGAAGGAGTCGCCTGTTGCGGAGCGGCCGTTCCGGTTTTGGCCGTGTCCGGCGCTGCCGCCGGGTCGACCGCTGGCGCCTTGACCGTGCTGTCAGGCGGCGCGGCCTGCGCTCCGCCTGCCGGCTGGGCCGCGGCTGGTCTGGGGGCCGTCAGTGACGTGCTGTCAGCCGGGGCCTGCGCCGGGGCCGCTTTGGGGGCGGAGGTGTCAGCCCTGGCCGCGCTGCTGTCCGGTGCAGCCTGGGGCGCGGGTTTCGCCGCGCCGGTGGTATCTTTCCCCGCCGCGCTTGAATCCGTTGCGGCTTTGGCCGTGGAGTCAGCAGATGCCGCGGCCTTGGCCGCGGGAGGCGCTTTCGGTTTGGGCGGTTCGGGCTTGGGTGGAGGAGTAACCAGAAGGCCCACCAGGACCCGGCCCAGTGTGTCCGGCAGCGAGCCGCTGGAAGCGAAACGATAGTCCAGACGGCGCTTGAAGTCATCCGGACGGCGCAGTTCGTAAAGACGGACCCGGCAGAGGGCGCGGCCCGGCAGGCTGTCGCGCGCCAGACCGGCGGAAAGGACAAAGGCCCGCCGCAGGTTCACCACCTTGGCGAACACTTTCGGGAGATCGGCAGCCTGCAGCGCGCTGTCCATCGGAGAAAATGTCTGGCTGGCCGCCGGAGCGGCAGGCGCCGGGGAGACGGGCGCGGACGCGGATGAGGAATCGGATGAGACTGCGCTCATGGAATCCGGAGCAGAGCTGAGACTGTCGCTGTCAGCAGCCGCTGTTTCCGGGGCGGGCGGCGAGCTGTAGTCCTCTACCGGCAGTTCGTCCAGCACGTGCGCCCCGGCCTTTTCGAGCGCCTGCTCGATATCCCGGCGCAGCCGCAGAGTGTCGGGGCTTCCAACGTTCAGGCTGTCGAAAGGTAGAGTCAGCGCCAGGTACATGCCATGAAGGTCAAGAGGAGTGTAAATGCTCGTGTCCTGGATGCCCGGATTGAGTCCGATCCTGCGGCGGTAATCATCCAGAAGCTTGTTTTTATCCATCCCGGGCGGTTCGTAAAGGAACAGCGGCTGGGAGTCTTTTACTTTTATTATCGGCTCGAACGGCGGTAAATCCAGGCTGTCAATCGGCTCCTCGAAATAGTGACGCTTGTAGAATCCGGTGGCCTTGAAGCGCAGGGTAAAACTAATCCGCCCCTCCAGGGTGGGGTAGGGCAGGCCGTAGGGCGGATGTAAAAGGCCGGGAGCGATTTCCCGCGCCGTGCGCTCGACAAGATATGAAAGGTAACGATGCCCGGCGCTGAGCGGCACGAACCGGCGTATACGGCCTTCCTGATCGATACGCACCAGGAAAGTAAGACGCGCGGGTGTGGTTTCAGCCACGAATTCGCGGCGCGGTAATCCCTCGCGGTAACGGCGGGTCAGCGCCGATTCGAAATTCGCGGTCAGCTCCGCGGCCCAGCTCTGCCAGTTCCAGCCCTCGCGCAGAGGCTCGAAACTCACCTCAACCGGCGGGGCCTCCTGGGCCATAAGAAAAACTGGCGCGAAAAGCGCGGCAAAAATGAATCCGGTTATGTGTGTTCTTATCCGCATGTTCCGCCGTTCGCTGTTGCAGTGGCTGCAAATAACAGCTAATCTACCCGGCCACGGAAGACTTGTCAATGCCGGACGCCAATCTTATCTTTAATCCATTGTGGAGTGATTACCGCCCGGTTTCTTCGGTCCGCGCCTCACAATAGTTTAATCGCAAGCACATGTATTTGTTCCAGGCAGTGAATATTTATTTTCAACCTGCCCGCGCCGGTTGCGGGAACCCTGACCGGGGAGCATATTGTATGAGAGCACCCGCTGGAAGAGGCAATTTTCCGGCTGTGGCCATGGTCCTGGCCGCGGCGATAACCTGTAATGCATTCGGAGCGGACGTGAAAAAAGCGCCGGAAAGAAGCGAGATCAGCGACGTTTACAAATGGAGCCTGGAGGATATCTACGCCACGGATGAGGCCTGGGAGAAGGATTTCAGCAAGGTCAAATCCTGGATTCCGGAACTGGAGAGCTACCGCGGGCGGATCGGCGAATCGGCCGAAACCCTGCTGGCCCTTCTGCGCCTTCAGGACAACGCCGGCGTGGCCCTGGGCAAGATTTATGTCTATGCCCACATGCGGCGTGACGAGAACACCGGAGACAGCCGCTATCAGGCCCTGGCTGACCGGGCGGAGTCCCTGAGCACCGATTACTCGGCCGCCTCCTCGTTCGTGGTTCCCGAAATCCTGCAGGTCCCGGAACAGACTCTGCTCGGCTGGCTGGACAGCAATAGCGGCCTGGCCCTGTACCGTCACCGCATCGAGGACCTTCTGCGCACCAAGGCCCACACTCTCAGCCCGGCCGAGGAGAAAATTCTGGCCCTCAGCGCCGAGGCCACCCGCAGTCCGCGCACGGTGTTCGGGATGCTGGACAACGCCGATATCCGCTATCCTATCATCAAGGATGAAAACGGCGAGGAGGTGGAGCTGACCAAGGCCCGCTACAGCCGGTTGATCGAAAGCGGCGACCGTGAGCTTCGCAAGCGCGCCTTCGAGGCGTTCTACGGCGTATACAACAACTATGAGAACACCCTGGCCGCGCTTCTGGGAGGGATAGTAAAGCGCGACATTTTCTACGCCCGCGCCAGGGGCTATGAGACCTCGCTGGCCGCGGCCCTTGACAGCGACAACATTCCTCCGGCGGTTTACGACAACGTGGTCGGCTCGATCAACGCCAACCTGGCCCCGATGCACCGCTATGTCAGCCTCAGGAAACGCCTGATGGGGATCGAGGCCGTGCACCCGTACGACCTGTACAATCCGCTTTTCCCGGAGGACAACACCGAGTATTCCTACGAGCAGGCGCTGGAACTGGTTCAGGCCGCGCTGAAACCGCTGGGAGCGGAGTATAACCGTATATCCGTCGAGGGTTTCCGCGGCGGCTGGATCGACGTGTTTGAGAACCAGGGCAAGCGCAGCGGCGGCTACAGTTGGGGCTCCTACGGAACGCACCCGTATATCCTGCTGAACTATAACGGCACACTGCACGAGGTGTTCACCGTAGCCCACGAGATGGGCCACGCCATGCACAGCTATTTCACCTGGAACACCCAGCCGCCGGCCTACGGTGACTATACGATATTCGTGGCCGAGGTGGCCTCCACCACCAACGAGGCCCTGCTGATGGATCACATGCTAAAAGTGACAAAAGACCGTCAGAAACTGCTCTATCTGCTCGACCACTACGTGCGGCAGATTCAGGGCACTGTGTACATACAGGCGCTGTTCGCCGAGTTCGAGCGCGAGATTCACACACGCTCCGAATCCGGCGACCCGCTGACTGCGGAGAGCCTCAAAAAGCTGTGCCGCGACCTTTACCAGAAATATTTCGGCCCGGACATGGCGGTGGATGAAATCTACGAGATCAACTGGGGACGCATTCCGCATTTCTACAACAATTTCTATGTCTACCAGTACGCCACCGGCTACGCCGCCGGGGCGCTGCTCAGCCAGAAAATGCTGGCCGGGGACAAGGATTCCCGGGAACGGTACCTGAACTTCCTGAAAAGCGGCAGCAGTGATTATTCGATCAACCTGCTCAAGGCCGCCGGAGTGGACATGTCCGGGCCTGAGCCGGTTGTGGCCACTGCCCGCCTGATGGACAGTCTGCTTGACCGCATGGAAAAACTGCTGGCGGAGAAGCACTGACCGGCCATGGAGAGCGTGTAATCGACAGAAAGGGAGAAATGACTGAACGCATTGCGATTGCGAGCGATCACGCGGGTTACGAACTGAAATGCAACCTGCTTGAATACCTGCGCGAGCTGGGTTACGAGACCGAGGATTTGGGTACTTACGGGCCGGAGAGCGTGGATTACCCGGATTACGGCCGTCTGGTGGCCGAAAAGGTGGTTTCCGGCGCGGTCTCGCGTGGCGTGGCGATATGCGGCACCGGGATTGGAGTGTCGATAGCGGCGAACAAGGTGCGCGGCGCGCGGGCCGCCCTGTGCACGAACGTTTTCATGGCTGAGATGGCCCGCAGGCATAATGATTCGAACATCCTGGCTTTGGGCGGCCGGGTGCTGAGCGCCGATGAGGCCCGGCCGATTCTGCGGACCTGGCTTGAGACCGGGTTCGAGGGTGGGCGGCATGCGCTGCGCTTGCAGAAAATAGCCGAAATAGAAAAATCCCGGGGCTGCTGCTGGACCGGGGATATGAAACCATAAGCCGCAGGGGCGTGCCGATGATGGAAGAACTTAAAAAGATCGATCCGGAAATTTTCTCCGTGATCCGGAAAGAGATCGATCGTCAGGCTGGCAAGCTGGAGATGATAGCCTCGGAGAACTTTGTCAGCCGCGCCGTGCTGGAAGCCATGGGCACGCCGCTGACCAACAAGTACGCCGAGGGCTATCCCGGAAAGCGCTATTATGGAGGCTGCGAGTTCGTGGACATGGCCGAGGACCTGGCGCGCAGCCGGGCCTGCGAGCTTTTCCATGCCGCCCACGCCAATGTGCAGCCGCACTCCGGCTCCCAGGCCAACATGGCGGTTTACATGGCCCTGATCCAGCCGGGCGATACGATCCTCGGCATGAACCTGTCGCACGGCGGCCACCTGACCCACGGCAGCCCGGTCAATTTCAGCGGCACGCTTTACAAGGTCGTCTCCTACGGAGTGGAGCGCGAGACCGGCCGGATCGATTACAGCCAGATGCAGTCCCTGGCAGAGGAGCACCGCCCCAAGCTTATCATGTGCGGGGCGAGCGCCTATTCCCGGACCATCGATTTTCCGCGCATCCGCTCCATAGCCGACAGCGTGGGGGCGTTCATGGTGGCCGATATCGCGCATCCTGCAGGACTGATCGCCGCCGGTCTGCACCCCAGTCCCGTGCCCTACGCCCACGCGGTGACAACCACGACCCACAAGACCCTGCGCGGGCCGCGCGGCGGCATGATAATGACTGGCGAGGAGTTCGGCAAGAAACTGGACAAGCTGATCTTCCCCGGAATCCAGGGCGGCCCGATGATGCACGTGATAGCGGCCAAGGCCGTGGCGTTCAAGGAGGCGCTGTCACCGGAGTTCAAGACGTACGCCCGCCGGATTGTCGACAACGCCGCGCATCTGGCCTCGGTGCTTATGTCGCTTGGTTACAGGCTGGTTTCCGGCGGCACGGATACGCACCTGATGCTGCTCGACCTGACCGACAAGGACATCACTGGCAAGGAGGCCGAGGAAGCCCTGGACCGCTGCGGGATAACCGTGAACAAGAACACCGTGCCGTTCGAGACGCGCAGCCCGTTTGTCACCAGCGGCATCCGTATCGGCACGCCGGCCCTCACCACCCGCGGCATGGGGGTGAAAGAGATGGAACGCGTGGGGGAAATGATCCACGATGTGCTGTCGAATATCGGCCGCGAGAACGTATATGCGGATGTCGCGGCCAGGGTCGGGAAGCTTTGCGCGGAGTTTCCGCTTTACGGCGATCTGGTCTGATTTCACCTCTCCAGGCGGGGCTGGCGGAAGTCAGCCCCGCCTGTGTGAGGCCTGCCCCGATCAGTGTGAAAGGCATGTTTAAATACATCATTTTTCTCGACTGTCGCTTGTCAGCCCCCGGATGCACGGAACTAACTTCCTTGAAATCCTCCCCTTCATCAGATAAATTTGCGAACATTTGCGCAATTGCTGCGTTAATATAAGTTGATATTTCCCGACGCTTTTTGGTCTAAAGTTAGTGAAATCATGTGCGGAACGCGTGGGGGCAACGTATGTCTTTCTTTTTAAAACTGAAAAACAGTCACCGGCTTGGAATAATTGCCGCTTCGGCGGCGCTGTGTCTGCTGCTGGGCGCCGCTGCGGCTCTGTACGCTCAAGACAGTTTCCCGCGCGAGGAACTGCAAGACCTTGACGGATCAAGCAGGAAGCTGGCTGCCGATGCCGGGGCGAAGCTGACCGTGCTCGATTTCTGGGCCCTCTGGTGCGCGCCATGCCAGCAGGCTATACCGGAGCTGAAAGAACTGGCCCGGCGGATGGAATCGCACCCGGTGCGTTTTTATTTTATCAACTGCGACAACACCAGGAGCCGTTCCAAGGCGCGCTCGTTTTCGGTGTCAAAAGGGATCGATGATAAGGTTCTGCTCGATCCGAGCCAGAAAGCGATGCGCTATTACGGCATCTCCTCGCTCCCGCACCTCGTAATTCTAGATTCGCAGGGTAAGGTGATTGAAAGGGAAGCCGGCTACATGCTGGGAGACGACAAGGCGCTGGAGAAGAAACTGCTTGAATTGCTTGGCCGGTGACAGTATTTCAGGCGCGGACTGACATGCCAGGAATAAATATGCCCGTCACTCCACTTGACCGCATCAGATATATATCCGCAACAGTTTTATTCATATCCCTGGCCCTGGCCGTTCATAATGACTGCGCCGCCTGGACTCTGCCTGTCCGCGCAGCGCTGCGCAGCCGGTATGGCAACGGGCAGGAAAGTTTTTTTCAGGGATTAATGAGAAAATCCGACAAAACCTACTTTGAAAACCGCCTTGATCTCGATTATTCGAGCGGGCGGCTGGATATCGGATTGTCGATCGAAAGCCGGGAGCATGCCGAGTTCAGCGACGATTTCACCCGTCTGCGCAAAGGTTATGTCCAGTATACGGGGGAAAACTTTTTCCTGCGCGGCGGTACGCTCTATACTCTGGTAGGACGGGGACTGACTCTGGACCTTCACGAGGACCGGGTGATCGAGTTCGACAACACGGTGCGCGGTTTCCAGGGCCAGGTTGATCTTGGCGCGCTGCGGGTGATGGCCCTGGCCGGGTGGAGCAGCTACATGGACTACCGCGCGCCGAAGATCGTGGATGACCATACCCTGTTCGCCACCTCTCTGGAGTACAAGTTCGCCGATGGAGTGAAAGCCGGTCTGAGCGCCATCCATGACCGTATGACAAAACGCAAGGACAATCTGAGCAGTGATCCGGTCGCGGTGGATGTCGATATTCCTGTCCTGGCGGGGGGGCCTCACCTGGAGGTGATTTCTGGCGCATGGGAAATATTCGTGGAATCTTCCTGGAAACATTCCGGCTACAACCGCGCGCTACCTTACGCTGATCTTTACCAGGCGCCGATCCGACCGCTGCGGAACCTGTCACACTCGATTGACGGAGCCGGGTTGTACGGGACTGTAAGCTGGGCCGGTGAGGATATCGGACTGGTTTTAGAGTACAAGAATTATCAGTATAACTTGGAAAATGTCTGTACAAGCGTGCAGACCACCGGGTTTCATCCGACCGGAGCATCTGTTTTCCAGTATCCGCCCACGGTGTACAAGGAGCACCTTTACCGGCTGCTGAACCGTTACCCTATCTCCTCAAATCCGGACAACGAGATCGGGATGCAACTGGAATTCAATGCAACGGCTGGTGACAAGCTGGATTTTCAAGCGGTGACCAGCCTGACCTCGCAAGCCGATCTCCTGTTTCCCCCTGAGACAGGTTGCAGTCACTGGAAAAGGAAACGCGAGGGTTTCCCGATGCTCCCGAGTGTCAACGAGCGTTTCAATCCGCTATGGGATACTTTCGTGGACATCCGCTGGCGTCCGGAAGATAACTTGAGACTTCAGGGCGGTTACGGTTACAGGAGTTTAACCGAGTATCGCCTTCAGAGTAATTCAGGGGACAGGCAGATGATCCACACCCTGCCGGTGCAGACAGAATGGCTGGTTTCAAGCCGCTGGTCACTGCGTCTGGACCTTGAAGCCCAGCATGTCCACGACAAGGGATTCCCTTACGAAAGGGTCCATGACAACTGGCTGAACAAGTTCGCTTCATTTGGAGTGGGCTGGAACCAGCGAGTTGTGCTGAGCGCCGGGAGCGAGTTGACAAGTAAAAAAACCATGCCCGGAGAAAGCCGCAAGTGGCCGTTCGCCGAGCTGAGCGTGCGGTTGCCGAGAGGCGGGACATTCAACCTGTTCTACGGGTCCCAGCGGGAGGGCATGGTATGTTCCAACGGATTGTGCAGGTACATGCCCGGATTCAAGGGCTTGCGCACCGAGTTCAACATGTTTTTCTGAGCGATCACCGAATTCCGGCGGCAGACAGGAGACTTGAAAAAAATGAATGAAAAGAATAAAAAAATCCTGCCGGTGGTTGCGCTGCTGGCCGTCCTGTTCAATCTTGCACAGCCGCCCTCGGTTGTGGCTTATCAGGAAGTTTCACCTGACTCTCTTAATAAATGGCTTAAATCTTCGAACCCGCCTTACCTGCTGGATGTGCGTGAGCAGGATGAGTATATCGCCCGCTATATATCCGGGGCCGTGCTTTTTCCGTACAACTCCGGCGTGCTTCAGAAACGTTATGGAAAGCTGCCCTCAAGCGGGCCTGTCGTGGTGATCTGCAAAGGCGGTTCGCGGGCTGACCTGGCGGCGAAATACCTCGAGGGGCTGGCCGGCGCCCCCTTCAAGGACAGGCTGTTCCGTTTGCAGGGCGGCATGGACGCATGGAAAGGCCCCGCTGTGATGAGCGATATAGCGGGGGTGACGAGAGAAAAAGTTCTTTTTGAAATGTTCACGGCCTCGTGGTGCGACTATTGCTTTGTTTCGAACAAGTATCTTGACGATACGTTCATCGATGAAGGTCTTCCAATAGCGATGATACGCTATCACTATGCGGATGTCGGGTTCGTGACTCCACAGGATAGGGTCAATTTCTTCTATCCAAAAGGCTCTTCGGGTGTCCCGGATTTGTTTATCGACGGCGCCAAGGAAATCTATCCTGATTATGTAACATACAACATGATTTCTGAGGCAGAGAATGCTCCGGCCACGCTGACCGTTTCACTGCTTGGGAAAAAACCGAGCGCAGCCGATTCCGGAGTGCTGAAAGTGAAAATGACCGGGAGCGCAACAGTCAGCCTGGACAGCCTGAACCTGTTCATCGTGCTGACCGAAAGCGGGATCGATCCAAGAAAATGGAACCCGCCATACGCGCCGCCAAATGGAGAGACTATCTATGACAATGCCATGCGTGAGATGGTGACGGGACAGAGCGGTCTGCGCTTCGCTATTCAGCCCGGCGAAAAGATGGAGCTACAGGTGAAATATGGCCTTAAGTCTGACTGGAAAGCCGATAGCTGCGAACTGGTGGTGTTTGTGCAGGATATGAAAACGAAAAAGGTGCAGCAGACGAGTGCTGTGAAGCTGTCCGGGTTAAAATGGGAAGAACCGCCGGCAAACCGTAAACCCTCTGTTTCTTTACCGGGCGGGCAGAGTTACAACATGATCGAGAATGATACCTTGAAGCTTACGGCGAGTATCAGTGATCCGGATTCGGCCGAGTCGCTGACTGTCTGGTTTTATTATTCGGCTGATGGTGTTTCTTACAACATAACGCTTCCTCAGCATGTGACATTCCGGAACCCGGTGTTTCAATTCACGCCTGACACGAGCCAGGCCGGGCTTTACCGCTTCATGCTCCGCGTGGTGGACCATGCCGGTGCTCACGATTCGTTGCGTTTCACGGTCGAAGTCCGGGACCGTCCGGTAGTTCCTGTGCGCCGTTGCGACTGTAACCTGGATGGGCATATCACAATCCGCGACATTATCGCGTTCATGCTGCTGTTGCGCAACGATCCCTCCAATCAGGCCCTGGACTGGAACGGTGACGGGGCGCGGGATTTCAGTGATGTCCTCGTTTTTGCCCGCGATCTGGCCGCCGGACGTTGCCCCGATGCGGCGGTTGCCGCAGTATTGGCCTCGGCGGTGGAAACTGAAGGCTTATTGCAGATTACCGGAGAGGACGCGGCCTGGATTGAAGCTTCTCTGGCAGAGTTAAAACTCGATACGGAACTGGAAAGCGATCTGCGCGCCGAGTTGGCAGCGGTGTCAGGCAGCCCCGGGCTGCCGAAAAGCTTCAGCCTGTTGCAGAACTCGCCCAATCCTTTCAATCCAAGCACGGTAATCGCTTTCGATGTTCCAGAAGGCGCTGAAGGCAAAGTGTCGCTGAAGGTGTTCGATCTGCGCGGGCGGGTGCTGACTGACCTGATAGAGGGTCTGTTACAGCCCGGGCGGCATTCGGTGTTCTGGGATGGCCGTGACAGGAACGGGCGCGAACTCGCCAGCGGCGTTTATCTGTACCGTCTTTCCACACCGGGCTGGTCGCAGACCCGCAAGATGGTTCTACTCAGATAAAAAGCGCAATCTGGTGGAGTTCAATCAGGCTTTGCTTGCAGCGGCTTCTTTGGCAGGTTGTTTCTGCGGAGCTTTTGCCGCCTCGCCTTTTTTCTTGCCTTCCGCAGTCTCGCCTTCTTCCACGAGTTTGGCTTTCTTCACTTTCGGCTGCGGCTCAAACAGGAACAGGAACCAGATGCCGGCATACCCGGCGGCAATAGTACAAACGAACACGATAAAGCCGCTCGTGGTCGAAATGTACTGCAGGAATCTGTAGATCATTTCGGACATGAAATGGCTCACTACCGGACACTCCGGGTGGGCGTCCATGCCCGAGTCGATCCCTATTTTAGCCCGTGGTCCCCAGGTTTCCCTTGGAGTTATGTTCTTTTAAAGTCTCCCGTTGAAATATCCGCTTCAACATTTATCGCAGCGGAATTCAACTGAAGACCGGGTGCTATTCACCACTTAATATTATCGAACCTGCTGACCTAAAAATTTAATGAAATTTTGCAGGAAGGGATAGTAGAAAGTGTTGTGCATTTTGCTCATCATTAAAGACAGCGCCTCGAACGGCGGCAAAGCCTGTCTGTAGCTGCGTCTGGTGGTCAGTGCATCGAACACGTCGCAGATACAGGCGATTCTTGAAAGCGGAAGTATTTTTTCCCCTTTGAGGTTGAAAGGATAACCGCCTCCGAACCAACACTCGTGATGCTGTTCTATAACGGAGACAACCTCTTGCTGCTCGTGAGCCTGGCGAGCGATGTCGGCGCCTAAAAATGGATGTTTCTTTATCTCAGAGAACTCTTCAGCGGTGAGTCTGCCATTTTTGTTAATTATCTTTCTATCTATCTTTACTTTTCCAATGTCGTGCATCAAGCCTCCGACACAAAGCGAGCGCACTTCATCTTCATTTAACTTCAGTCCCTCGTTTCTGAGCTGTCCGGCCAGCATTACAGAGTATATAGAGACATGGATACAATGGCTGTATGTATAATAATCGTGCCCTATAAGAAGGCTCATCAATTGACTTTCCGTATTACTGTCCTGGACGACACGGTTGAGGAAAAGAAACATTTTTTCGCCTGTTTTTTCCACCTCTTTCACCTGTTTCTCATCGAGACTCGAGCATTCGAAAATATTATGCATCACCTCACCGGCGCTTTGCATGGTCAGGTTAATTTTTTGCTCAGGGGAGAGAGCGCCGTTGTTCAGGACCTGTTCTTCGTACTGTTCTACGCTGGAGGTGGATTCAGGTGATCGAGGTTCAGCAGAGCGGGCGCGGTTGCTGGCAACTGTCAGGAAAGCATCTATATCTTCCTCTCCTATATAGAGGCTGCGGGGAATTTTCTCGGGGATCGGGCTTCCTTTTTTGTGAAAAAGTATGTAACTTGTTTTGCCTTTAAGCGTAACTTTACGGTATAGATTAAGGTGCGCTAAACTGGAGATATCGAAAGAGTCGTCTATAGGGTAGTATTTGTACTTCTGGAACAGCGCTTTCAGTTTTTCAGTTTCCTGATCGCTGTTATCCATGCATTACCTCCCTTATGAATTAAGGGTTCGATTGAAGCTTTTATGATTATTTTAGTTATTTTAAGAACTGTTTGCAAGTTTTTTTTAAGAAAACCGGTTTTCCAAGATAGAATTATAAATCCTCTGCTTTAACGGGTTTGTCATTTTCTTCCGACGGCAGGCAGATGGAAAACACCAGAATCGAAAGAATCCTGGCCCGCGAGATTCGCGGAAAAGTGTGTTTTGACGTTCCCACGCGGACTCTTTTTGCCTCGGATGCCAGCATATTTGAGATAATGCCGGCTGGGGTCGTGTTCCCGCGGGATGAGGACGATCTTGCGCGCCTGATGGAGATTGCCGCGCAGGAACGGATGACAGTCACCCCGCGGGGCGGCGGCAGCGGAATCGCCGGAGAGGCCCTGGGACGCGGCCTGGTGGTGGAAATGGGCCGTTTCATGAACCGGGTGGAAAGCTTCGATGAGGCGAGCGGCGAGGTGACAGTCCAGCCGGGACTCGTTCTCGACCGCCTGAACGCTTTTCTCGCCCCGCATGGACGGATGATCGGGCCGGACCCCTCCAGCGCGGGACGGTGCACGCTGGGCGGAGTGGTGGCGAATGACGCCACCGGCTCGCATTCGATACTCTACGGTCACACACGCCATCATCTGCGCGCGGCGGATGTCGTGTTCGCGGATGGCAGCCGGGCGGAACTGGGGCCTCTGCCTCTGGAAAGCTCCTGCACCGGCGGCATTGCCGGGGAGGCCTTGAGACGGATACCGGCTTTGCTTGAACAGTACGCTGCGGCAATCGATTCAGACCGCCCGCTCACACGCCGGGACCGCAGCGGTTACAATCTGGAAGGACTGGTTACGGGCGGTCTGTTCAACCCGCACCTTCTTCTGGCCGGGAGCGAGGGCACGCTGGCCCTGATCAGCCGCCTCCGGCTGGCCACGGTCCCGCGCCCGCGTTTCAAGCGCGTCCTGCTGCTTGTTTTCGATAAGTTCACCCGTGCGACAGACGCGGTCATCCCGATCCTGGAACACGGACCGGCCGCGGTGGAGATGATTGACCGGATGATGATCGGCCTGGCGCGCCGGGCCAGCCACGCCTATGATGACCTTCTGCCGCCCGAGGCCGCCGCCTGCCTTCTGGTCGAGTGCCAGGGCGACGGCCCGGAGGAGCCTCAGGCGAAACTCGAATCCATCCGGCAGGCTGTCTGCGTACGGGAGAAGCTGGCTTCCGGCTGGCGCATGACTGATGATCCGCGTCGTGAGACCGAGCTGTGGGACTTGCGCAAGGCCGGAGTGCCGCTTCTGTTCCGCCGTCCCGGACCGGCTCAGCCTGTGCCTTTCATCGAGGATGTCGCAGTCCCGGTGGACCGTCTGAGCGAATATGCATCGAGGCTTTCGGATGTATTCGATTCTCACGGCGTGGAGGCGGCGTTTTACGGACATGCGGGGGGCGGCGAACTGCATATCCGTCCGTTCCTCGACCTGCGGAAGGAAGAGGACTGCCGCAAGATGGAGTCAATCGCGGATACGGTCTGCGAGCTGACACGCGAGCTTGGCGGCACTCTCTCCGGCGAGCACGGCGAGGGCCTGGCGCGCGGACAGTTCATCCGCCGGATGCGTCCGCATACTTACCCTCTGTTCGAGCGGATAAAAAGGCTTTTCGACCCTGAGGGCCTTCTCAATCCCGACAAGCTGATCAGCGCACGGCAGGACCTTCTGCGCTCGGACCATAAATTCCCGGCGCCTTATGCGCCCGCACTGCCGGAGTTGAGATTCAATTATGCGGAACAATCTTATGCGGAGATTGTGGAGCGCTGCAACGGCTGCGGCAACTGCCGCAGCCCCCTGATGTACTCGATGTGCCCTGTGTTCAAGGCTACTGGCCTGGAAGCGGCCAGCCCGCGCGCCAAGGCCTCGGTGCTGCGCAACCTGATGTACGGGCGGGTCGAGGAGCGCGGGCAGTGGGAGAGCGCCTGGAAGGAAATCTACGATTACTGTATCGGCTGCGGCATGTGCGCGGTCGAGTGTCCCAGCGCGGTGGATATCCCCAAGCTGATGTACGAGGCAAAGGCGCGCTACGCCTCACGCAACGGCCTGGATGTTTCAGGGCTGTTCCTCTCCGAGGCGGATGTCACCTGCCGGGTCATGAGCGCGTTCGCGCCGCTGGTGAACGCCGGGGCGCGGAATCCTATGCTGCGCAAGACGATGGAAATGGCCACCGGCGTCGATTCCAGGCGCGTCCTGCCCCGTTTCAGCCGTCCGCGGACCATACGCACGCGCCGCAACAATGGTAAGGACAGCCCGCGGGTTGCGTTGTTCCGCGACCTGTTCGCCCGCTATAACTCGCCGGAGCTGGCTCAGATCGTTGTGACACTGATCGAGGAACTGACCGGGTCCGAGGTGCTGGTTACAGACCTTGGTTCATGCGGGATAACGGCCATGGCCTACGGCAACACCGGGAGCGCGTTCCGCGTGCTGGAGAACAACCTGGACGAGCTGTCGCGGCTGGTCGCCGAGGGTTACACAGTGGTGAGCCAGGAGCCGACCAGCGTGCTGACATTGCGCGCCGAGGCCCCCGGATGGAGCGCCGATCCGCGCTGGAAGAACGTGGCGGCGAATACGTTCGAACTGTTCGAATACCTGCGCAAGATGGAGGCCGGGGGACGGATGAGGCCCCTGCCGGATGATCCGCGCCTGGAGATGAAACTGGCCTACCACATGCCCTGTCATCTCAAGGCCCTGCAGATCGGCCGTCCGGGGCTGGATTTCATGAAACGGATCGACGGCCTGGAGATCGTTGAAAGCCGGGCCGCCTGCTGCGGAATAGCCGGGACGTTCGGGATGAAAAAGGAGCACTACGAGCTGTCGATGAGGATCGGCGAGCGGATGTTCGATGCCCTGACCGCGGAGGGCGTGAGCGCCGGTCTCAGCGAATGCAGCACCTGCCGTCTTCAGATGGAGCAGAGCGGCAAGGGGACTTACCATCCGGCCGAGTTGTTAGCCGCGGCGCTTGGTTATGCCGCGCTGCCCGCGCGCTGAGTGTTATTGCCGGGATTGCCGCGAGTTCTTGACAGAATGGACTCAATCTATTAAATTGTTTAACGCAATGGCGCGAGATTACGGCCCCTTCGTCTAGTGGCCTAGGACGTGTGGTTCTCAGCCATAAAACAGGGGTTCGATTCCCCTAGGGGCTACCAGATAAAAGCCCGCCTCGACCGAGGCGGGCTTTTTGTTTACGTGTTGTGTTCAACCTCAGTAAAGATAAAGCATCTGCTCGTCCGCGAGATCGTTTTTCGGGTGGAAGCTGAAACCGGTCCATTTCCAGTTGAAATTGGTCGTGTTGGCCACCACCACCCTGATCCTGTTCACCCCGGCTTTCAGCTTTCCGGCCGCCTTGAACTGACGGAAAGGATCTGGCTCGTTCCTTCCCATGTCTTCACTGAGCTGGCTGCCGTTCAGGTACACCCGGATACGGTCATCGCAGCCGATCAGGAAATCTGTATCCGCATCCCGGGCGGACCATATTTTTGTCTCGGCGACAAAGCAATCGTCATATTCAAGGTCGCCGGAGGAGGGCGGGATGGTGTTGGCGTACTGACGGTAGGCGTGGCAAAGCTCCACGAACCGGTTCTGGGCTATATGGCTCCAGCTTTTACGTAAAAAGGTCTTGTCTGTCTTCCGGAAATACACCGAGTCTGGCAAAGCCCGGCCCGGAACCAGACGGTCGAACTGTTCCAGACGGAAGGGTCCGGTTACAGTCCAGGTAAGCTCTTTCCACTCCGGCTGGGAAAGCTTTTTCTGGTACCAGATAGCCACCGCCTTTGGCATCACCCCCGAGAAAACGCCCCAGTTGAAAGTGAAAGAGTCCTCGAACGGGACCGGCATCTCTATGTGATGGCGGCAGCGGGCGCCGTGGGTTGGACAGTGCACATAGGGCGCGCTCACCCCGATACGCATGTAGGCGTGGTGGAAATAGTCCTCTCCGCAGATGCCGTGGAGTTGTCCGGCGGTGGGAGTCCCGGCGTCGAAAAAGATGTTGTCTCCTCCGCCGTGGTCGTGACTGGTGTCGAAAATGTGCAGGCCCACGAAATGGCCCTTGCCCCTCACGCTCAGTGCCTCGAAGTCCTGGTGTCCCTTGCCGGCAGCAGTGGCGGCTTTGGCATGGAAATAGTACATCCGGTCGAGGTCCTGAGGTGATTCCTCATACTCAATTGTCAGAGTCGCCGGAAGCTCGATATGGAATTCGTTGTCCTCCATGATTATCTGCAACTGAATCAGGGCCTCTTTCCTCACCGGCATCGGGAAATAGATCGAGGCCGTGGTCCCGCGCAGTTCGATAGCCGCGGTCTGGAAATTGGAGATCAGATACTTGAGCGGAGCGTCCACCTGGAACTGGACATGGTCCATTCTTTTCGACGGGTCACCGTAACCGCCCTCGGCATCGAACGCAATGCGCAGCAGGAGCTTGTCCAGATAGTTGCTGTTGATATGGATCGCCCGGATCAGCGCCGGGCCACTAAGAAGGATATCCGCAGGCCAGTGGGAGATTTTCACCTCGCGCACGATAGTCTTCATTACAGGCGGTTTGGATTGCGGTTTCTCTGTGCTTTCAATGGCCGGGACAATCTCGATCCCGGAGGGGCCGTTCACCTGTTTCCAGGCGAGTGGTCCGGTCACGGGACATTTTTTGTAATCCACCTGCCAGTAGGGGCCGTCCAATAGATCCTGCCTGTAGTCCGCATCGATACGCAGGTTCTTTTTGAACGGGACAGGCAGGTAGAGGCTCACACTCTTGCCGTCCAGGAACCCGCCCCAGGGCACGGCCGGGGTGGACAATTGCTGCGCCGCGGCCGCCAGAGCGCGGGCCGGACCTGCTAACACCGGCTCCTGAGAGCCGTCCACATAAACGTACAGGCTCATCAGGTCGTCATCATGCATCTGCGTGGTCCAGATACGCGTGAGAATCCCTGGTCCGTTCAGGTTCACCACTGTCTTCTGTCCGCCCATTTCAGGATTGCCATAGGCGGTGTACTTACCGGCCCGGTATTCCCTCGGGAAAGCCAGGTCATCCACGTACAGGCGCCGGGCGTACTCCATGATCCTGTCTTTTCCGCTGTCGTTCTGCGCCAGTACTTTCGGGACAGAGATGACTGTAAGCCCTGATATCAGAAGGAGAGCCGTAACGATGGTTCGTAAATGCGTAGAGTGATTCATAATCCGGGTCTCCTTGAAAAGAGCGGCTTGATCAAGCCGGGACGGCCGGGGGGAAGGCGTATTATTGTATCTGTTTTATCTGCATTCTTGTCAAAAGGTCCTCGAACAGATTTTCCGGCAGGCCCACCTCGCGGTAAATGTCTTCCATAATTTGCCCGTCCAGGCGCTCGAAATCCTCCAGCCGCGGCAGGATCACCAGCCCCGCCATGTCGCAGGAGCCGGGACTGACCATCCGCCTGCCCGCGCCTTCACGGTAATAGCAGTCCGGACGGTGCTTGCCGCGGGGATGGATGGCCACGGCCGGTTCGGCGCCGGGACGCGGGCAGAGAGCCAGGTTCATCTCCGGCTCGTCCCGGCCGGTCAACTCGCGCAGGACAGCGGATACGTTTTCGAACATCTCCAGCGCACGCGAACGGTCCCGGCTGAGAATATAAAGACGCTGCGGCAGGCCGGGGCGGACAAATAGTCCCTCGTGTTCAGTACTCAATGCCAGAGCTTCTTTTTCAAACGGCATCGAACCCACCGGACCTGCCTGAAAATGAAAATGGTCCGGGGCGCTGGCCCCGCTGCCGGGACCGTTGTACAGGGTGCAGAATCCGCTGGCGCGGCTGAAATCTATCATCGGGCCAAGCGTGCCTGCCACTGTTTGCGGGCGGTGTTGCATTGATAGCACGACTATATGTCGGCGGAAGATGGGGAACGGGTTTACCACCGCCGCCAGGCCCGGTCCGAATGGGAAAAAGCGCTGGCCGGAGGGCATGTTCGGCGGGCAGAGGAAACAGGGCCGGGCTTTTATCGCCTCGGCCGAGACCGGCGCGGTGGCGCTGGCCAGGCGCGCGGGATTGAATTGAAGCAGGACCTCGCGCCCGGAGACAGGAACGGGGCGCAGAAGCACTCCCCGGAAGGCCTGGAGTGACGCCTGCAACTCGATCCAGTGCGCCGACTGGTGCGAATACAGCGCCTCGATGGCTGACGGAAGCCCGCGTTCATAACCCTTTGCAAGAAGAATATCCAGAGATTCCGGGTGCAGTCTTGTCCGCCAGAGATCAGCCCCCGGTTGGCTCATCCAGTCCATCAATTGTGACCCCGCTTCCTTTCCATCGTCTCCGTGCCCCAGGCTTATTTTTTGCCCCTGATCCGCGCCTCGATCATCGCGCCAAGCGTCTCACGCGCGCTGTCCCAGGCCTGCGGGTCGTAGCTCCAGACATCCAGCCGCCCGATGGACTGCTTGCCGAACGGCTGTCCGATTATCGAGTTCACCACGCTGTCAGCCCGTGCGCTGTCGCCGTCAAGCTCGGCCAGCAGGCGCATCAGCTCGTATTCCTCCACCCCGTCGCGCATGGCCTTGAGCCTCATGCTGGCGCAGGGCTCGTTTACTCCCGGAACTATCCCCGGAGCATACACTCCCAGGGCGTTGCCGTTGTAACGGCGGTAACTGAGCGGTCCCGTGCCGTGGTCGCGGAAATAATCCTTCCAGGTTTCGCTGTTGTACCAGCCATACTCCCAGCCGCTTCCGATACCCCAGGAGCACCAGGTGAGAGTGCCGTATTTCCAGCAGGCCCAGCTTATGGCGCGCTCGTTTACCAGCGGCAGGTCGGTGAAAGTGCTGCTGCCGCACCAGCCGTTTTCCTCGCGCTCGTACAGCATCGGGCCGTAAAGCCAGTCGGTGACTCCCAGGGCGCGGTTTTCCTTTATCGCGGGCAGGTCGTAGCCGATAGTGTGGCAGCACCAGTAGTCGATGGCGTCGTGGATCACCTCCATCGCCTCTTTCGAGTAGCTGCCGTCCACCCTGTATTTCGCTTCCGGGAAATACTCGTGGAACATCTTGCCGTAATAGTCCATGCGGTCCCAGGCCTCGGGGAAATAGCTCTCGTCCAGGCCGTTGAGGTAGACAATCAGGCGGATTTTTGACGGATCGACCAGCCCAAGAATATGCTCTCGCACCTGGCGGATGGCCTCGATATAGATTTTCCGGTTCTCCGGCTTGCGCTCGACATCCGGCTTGCCTATATCCGGCCAGCCGCGCGTGTCGTACTTGCCGTAAACATCGAACGGCAGCACGAACTGCTCTATAGGCTCGCCCTGTCCCGGACCGCTGTAACCGTACTTGCCGGTGAAAGCCTCGCCGCTGAAATATTTTTTCAGCCTCTCATCGAATGGCGCCCAGTCAATTTTCACCGCGCCGCTTGCGCTGACCTCGATCCCCGGAACATAGGTCGGATCGGACGGGACCACGCGATGGCGTTTGAAAAGCTGATAAACTTTTAGCTCCAGGCGCGGGTCCATGCCGCGCAGGAAACCCTCGTGCTGAAGGTTCCCGGCCAGGCGGTTCTCGCGGGGCACGGCAAAATCCCAGACTGTCAGTTCCACCGGAATAACCCGCTCCACACCCTCGATTTTTACGCTTATGCGGCTGGCATAATTTCCTGGAGCCGCGGCTTCCTTTTCGAACGGTATGAACTGATCGACCCAGATTGCCATGAATTTCTGACTGTCGATACGGTTACGGAAATCCGGAAGCTCCAGCGGCCAGCTCAGGCGGCTCATACCCGCTATGTCCTGCTGGACGCAGGAGAGAGGTATCAGGGCATCCGGGTACCATCCGGCGCCCAGGCTGGAGCGCTCGTAGCCCGTGGAAATCTCTTTCACCTCCACCGCCCATTCGAGAAAGAGTTCAGGGTCTGTCCCGAGCTTTTTTTGCTGACTCCTGAAAGGCTCCATGCGGACAATGATGTCCTTGAGCGTCCTGTCCGTTTTCCTCTCGATCACAAGCTGAAACGAGACATATTCACCGCGGGCCGCTTTAAGGCTCACTTTTGCACCGTCATAAACCCAGTTTTTCCCCAGAACACCGTCCAACGGGCGCATTCCATAAATATCGGGCCGGCTGTCCAGGATTCGCCCGCTGGAAAGGTCAAGACGGACAGAGGCGGGCAATGCGGTCGCCGACCATTCGGAGGCTGACTGGGCGCTGGACTTCAGGGGGAATGCGCAAAGAAAGATAAAAGACAGAACAGCGATACAGTTGCGGATCATATTATCTCCGGAGTAAAATTGAACGATAAGAGGGTGCGGAGTATAAAGTACACCGCGCCGTAAGCCTCTGGCAAGAGTTTCGGCCCGGCTGGACTAAAAACATGTTGACACGCTTCATGCGCGCTGCGACATTTCAGGTTCGGATATTGACCCCGGTTTCAATGGAGAATGAGCTAATTCTACAGGGGTATATGATGCGAAAGGCATTCCTGAAAACTCTTTTGACAGTATTGGCGATAGTGTTGTTTTCCGGACGGGTGGAGGCCCTGACCGCGCCCGCCGAGCATCTGGGATTTCCTCTGGGAGCCGACCGCAAGCTGGCGGGCTGGGAAAGCATTATAAGCTACCTGACTAAGCTGGATCAGGAGTCCGAACGCGTATTTCATCAGACGATCGGGATCAGCACCCAGGGCCGTCCGATCGGCCTGACAGTCGTCTCGTCCGAGGAGAACATGGCCCGGCTGAACCTGCACCGTCAGACCGCTAAGCGGCTCTCCGACCCGCGGACGCTTTCCAGGGCCGCGGTGGACTCGCTGGTGGCCGAGGGAAAGGTGTTTATCCTGTTTCTCTGCAACCAGCACAGCAACGAAATCGCCTCATCAAATACAGCCCTTGAACTGGCCTGGAGTCTGGCCGAGGGTAAAGACCCGGAGATGGAGCGGGCGCTGCGGGACGTGATAGTGATGATCGTACCCTCGGCCAATCCTGACGGGCAGGACATGATCGTGGACTATTACGACCGTTTTGCCGGAACGCCTTACGAGGGCGGCGACATGCCCTGGCTGTACCATCAGTACGCCGGACACGACAACAACCGGGACTGGTTTTTCCTTAACCTGGCCGAGAACCGCGCCCTGGTGAATGTACTGTACGGGAACTGGCATCCCCAGGTGATGCTGGATGTCCACCAGATGGGGTCCACGGGTGTACGCATGTTCGTGCCGCCGTTCTACGATCCACCCAATCCAAACAACCCGAAACTGATCTGGGAGCAGATCGAGGTGCTGGGCTCGTACATGAAATATCGTCTGACCGCGGCCGGAAAAAGCGGGGTGATCAATCATGCCTACTATTCCGGCTGGTACCAGGGCAGTGTGAGGCCGAACGCCACTCAACACAACATCACCGCCCTTCTTACCGAGAATGCCTCGGCGCGGATCGCCACCCCGGTGTATGTCGAACCGTCTGAACTGGAAGGCACTGAAAACGGCCTTCCGGATTACGCCGTCAGGATGAATTTCACGAATCCCTGGTCTGGCGGCTGGTGGCGTCTGCGCGACATCATCGACTATCAGCTCGTTTCCATGCGGGCGATGATTGACTTTTGCGCCAGGAACAGGGAGCAGTTCCTGAGGAATTTTCACACCATGGCGGCGGAGGCGCTGGAACTGCCGGAGCATGGCGCTCCCTTTGCTTACGCTATCCCGCCGGACCAGGCAGACCCCGGCGCTACGGCCCGTCTGCTCGAGATATTCAGCCTCACCCGTTGTGAAATTCAGCGCGCCGAGCGGTCTTTCAACGCGGGCGGTAGACTTTTTCCCGAGAATACACTGGTTCTGAAAACCGCGCAGCCCTACGGACGGTTCATCAAGGATCTGCTGGAAATAAAGCCCTATCCTGATCTGCGTAAGTTTCCAGGCGGTCCTCCCGCACCGCCTTACGACAATGCCGCCTGGAGCCTCGGCCCGCTGATGGGGGTTGAGGTGGTGGAGCTTAGAGAGCCGTTCGAGGCCAGCCTGGCGCTGCTGAAGGATGATCCCGCAGCCCCGGCCTCATCTTCCGGTACGCTGGCGCTGCTTGACTGCCGGGACAGCAATTCATTCCTGGCCCTGAATTATCTTCTGGCCTCCAGGGCCAGGGTGGAACGCTACGGAGAGAAGGTGACGGCCGAGGGACGGGAGTGGCCCGCCGGAGCGTTTTTAGTCGAAGCTCCCGAGAAAGTCCTGCGTCAGGCGGCCGATTCATGCCGGGTGAGCCTGGTTCCCGCCGGAGCTGTTCCAGCCGGCTATAAATACCCTGTCAAACGTGGACGGATCGGGCTGTACCGCGGCTGGGTCCCCAGCGCCGATGAGGGCTGGACCCGTCTTGTACTCGATCGTTTCGGCTTCGATCACAGCCGGCTGACCAATGAACGGGTGAAAAAAGGCGCTCTCAGGCGCGATTTCGAGGTGATAGTACTGCCGAGCCTGGGAAGGGAAGACATGATAACCGGGCCGGGGCCAGATTCCAAAAGCTTGAGGTTGAGGAATTTCCCGCCGGAATACCGGGGCGGTATGGAAAAAGAGGGTGTCAAGGCGCTGGAGGAGTTCGTTCGGGAAGGCGGTGTCCTCATCGCTCTGCGCGAGGCCTGCGCCCTGCCGCTTCAGGATTTCACGCTGCCTGTGCGGGAAGCTTCCGGCAAGACTTTCGAGGGAGATTTTTTCTGCCCCGGCTCACTGCTTAGTCTGGATGTCGACAACAGTCACCCGGTGGGATTCGGCATGCCGGAGCAGACTGCGGCGTTCTGGAACTCCGGAGTTCTGCTGGAAACATTCATCCCTCACAACGTGGAGCTGGACCGGCGCGTGGTGGCCTCGTACGGTGCGCAGGACCTGCTGATAAGCGGCTGGGTGATAGGCGGGAAAGCCATCCAGGGCAAGCCTGCGGTAGTGGATGTTTCCCTGGGCAAAGGGCATGTCATTCTGTGCGGGTTCGGCGTGCAGAACCGCGCCCAGTCCTGGGGCGCTTTCAAGCTGCTGTTCAACGCGATCCTGTTAGGGTGCGCAGCCTGATATCATCCGGCAGCTTGATTCCAGGCGGTGCTCTGGAGTAATATTAGTCAGGCAGAGCGTGCCGGCTGTTTCAGATTAATTGCCAGACAATAACCGGAGAAATTATAATGCCAGGACAGAACCGTATATTACGACCAGTGGCCTTGCCGTTTCTTTTGATCGCACTGATGCTCTCCGGTTGCGGTAAGGGCAAACCCGCCCGAGTTGAGCAAAATGGAGTGAGTGCGTTTACCGTGGAGCGCAGGGTGCTGCTGGGCGATGGTGTGGCGTTCGGCGCTGCCGGGCCATACGAGGCCCTGTTCGGCCGGGTGAGCTATGCTCTGGACCCGTCCGGCAGCCATAACAGCCGGGTGACAGACATTGGTTTCGCCGCCGGTCCTGACAGGCTAGTCCGTTATGAGGCCGAGGCGGTGCTGGTCAAGCCGGTAGATCTGAAACGGGCAAATGGCGGTCTATTGTATACCGTGGTCAACCGCGGCAATTTCGACACCCGTCTGGCTGATCCGGCTCCCTGGGCTGCGCTGGCCTCTGGTCCCACCGGCAGCGGTGAAAGCCTGGCGCGTTTGATGAAGCAGGGTTTCTGCCTGGCCTTTTCCGGCTGGCAGGCGGACCTGATAGACTCACCCGAGCGCCTGAAACTTTTCGCCCCTGAGGCGCGCGAGAACGGCGCTCCCATGCCTGGCGAGGCCCTGGCCGAGATTGAGAGCGGCGAGGTGACATACCAGGCCTCGCTGGGGGATGCAAACCATGAGGCGTACCCCGTGGACTCCCAGGCTGCGGACAGCGCCGAGATGCGGATACATTCCAGCCATGCCGATCCCGGGACGGTCATACCGCGCTCAGAATGGCGTTTCGCCCGCATAGAGAACGGAGATACGCTGGCCGACAGCACGACCGTAGTATACGGCGCCGGTTTCCAGCCGGGATATATTTATACCGTGCGCTACCGTCCGAACCGCAGCCCGGTCATGGGGCTGGGTTTCACTGCCGTGCGCGACCTGGTGGCTTTCCTGCGCAGCGCGGACACGCTCAATCCGCTTACCCTGCCAGGCGGCGCGAGCGTGGTGCGGAAAGCGATGGCTTACGGATCGAGCCAGTGCGGGCGGTTTCTGCGCGATTTTGTCTACCAGGGATTCAACACCGCGTTGAACGACTCCGTGGTGTTTGACGGCGTGTTTTCCAACGTGCCGGGCTGCCGGAGGGGTTTTTTCAACTACCGTTTCGCTCAGCCCTCGCGCTCTTTCGGTTTCTTCCCGCAGTTCGAGTTCCCGTTCTCCGACAGCGAGACCACCGATCCTCTGAGTGGTGAAACAGGCGGAATTCAGTCTGCGATCCCTGAAAAATACCGCCCGAAGACAGTCTACCTTCATCATTCAGCCGAGTACTGGTCGAGCGGGGCGGCGCTTACGCATGTGGATGTGAGCGGAGCCGCGGACCTGCAACTGCCGGATAACGTGCGCATCTATCTGATAGCCGGGACCGGCCACGGGCATTCGGCATTTGTGGATGGACGCCCGGCGCAGTCCGGGGGATTGCTTCTGCCTCCCAATCCCAACGATCCCGGGCTGATCGAGGCGCCGCTGGTCGAATCTTTCACCCGCTGGGTCATGCAAGATGAACAGCCGCCGGAGAGCAGTTACCCGCGCCTGGACAAAGGCGAGCTTGTGGCGGTGGAGCAGTTTGCATTCCCGGCCATGAAAGGAGTCGCCGCGCCGTCGCTGGTCGAGCTTCACCCGCGTTTCGGCTGGGGGCCGCGTTTCAGCGGTGGAATCCTGGACAACGCTCTGCCTGTCCCCGGCGAGATTTACCCGGTGCTGGTCCCTGTGGTGGGAGAGGACGGGAACGAGACAAGCGGGATCAAAACTCCGCTGGTGGCTGTCCCTGTAGCCAGTTATACAGGCTGGAACTATCCGGCCTGGTTTGACCGGGTGGACAATACGCGCGCGGTCAGGCTGAGCGGAGGCTGGCTGCCGTTTCCAGCCAGCCGCGACGAGCGTGTCCGTCTGGGCGATGGAAGGAGGAGCCTGATGGAACGCTATCGTGGACGGGGCGTGTACCAGGAGGCGGTGCGCAAGGCTGCCGAGGACCTTACGGCGCATCGTCTGATGTTCAGCGAGGACATTCCCAAGGTGGTGGAAGAAGCCGGAGTGATGTGGGATTGGGTGAGCGGACACGGGGCCTGGAGCCGGCCGTCCGGAAAGGCCGGGCGATGAGACGTGAGCCGATAAGTTTATCCGCCGGAGTAGAGGGTCCGGTTATCCGTCTGGCGCACGGCAGCGGCGGCGAGACCACCGGCAGGCTGATCCGCGAGACAATCCTGCCGCGGCTGGGCAATCCGCTGCTCGACCGTCTCGGCGACAGCGCCGTTCTCGCTCTGGATGGCGGCGCGCGGCTGGCCTTTACGACCGACAGCTACGTGATCGATCCCATATTTTTTCCGGGCGGGGACATAGGATATCTTTCAGTCTGCGGCACGGTGAACGACCTGTCGATGGCCGGGGCGGAGCCGCGCTGGATTTCGGCCGGACTGATCCTGGAGGAGGGATTTCCGCTGGAGAGCCTGGAGCGCATCCTGGATTCGATGGCGCGCGCCGCCGCCGAGGCAGGTGTGCAGCTTGTCACCGGAGACACTAAGGTGGTGGCGCACGGCTCGGCGGACAGGATATTCATCAACACGGCCGGGATAGGAATCATACCGGATGGCCTTGAGCTGGGGCCGGAGCGCTGCCGTCCCGGCGACCGGGTGCTGGTGAGCGGTCCTGTTGGCAGTCACGGCCTGGCTGTCCTGGCGGCCCGCAAGAGTTTCCGTCTTGAAACCAGCCTGGAAAGCGATGTCGCGCCTCTCGGGGCGAAAGCGGCCGCCCTTGTGCGCGCCTGTCCCGGCCTGCGGATGATGCGCGATCCCACGCGCGGCGGACTGGCCGGTGTGTTGAGCGAAATATCCGCCGGCTCCGGCCTGGCGGTGGAACTGACCGAGGCGGATGTGCCGGTGCTCGATGCCGTGCGCGGGGGTTGCGAGATACTGGGTTTCGATCCACTGTTCCTGGCCAATGAGGGAGTACTTGTCGCAGTTGTCGCTCCTGAGGATTCAGCCATGGCCGTAAAGGCGCTGCGCGAATCCGGAGCTGAGAAGGCGGCGGTTATAGGGACGCTTTCAAAGGCGCAGCCCAGGGCGGTGACCGTGCGAACGCTGGTCGGCGGGAGGCGGATGCTGATCCCGCTGGGCGAGGAACTGCTGCCTCGTATTTGTTGAGACTGATTGACATCCATGCCATAAGTTGACAACGGTTGTTCACCGCGACAGGAGCGCCGCTATGATCAAGCTCGATAAGATCATCTATCCTACCGATTTCGGCGAATCGGCCGAGGATGCCCTTCGTTACGCCGTCATGCTGGGCGAGGAATTCGGCGCGGAAGTGGTGATGATGCACGTGCTGAGCCTGTACCAGGAGGGTGGGGTCTCACCGGGTGAACAGTTCGAAAGGATGGAGGATTACGCCCAGAAATATGAGGATGACCTTCATCGCAAGGCGCATGAGCATATCGACCGGGTGATCGCTAAACATTCGGCCAGCGGTTTGAAAATCCGTAAGCTTATAACCCGCGGATTCTCGCCCTATCAGGAAATCATCCGCGTGGCCGAGGAGGAGAACGCCGACCTTATAGTCATGGGAACTTACGGGCGCACCGGGGTGACTCATTTTCTGTTCGGCAGCACGACAGAGCAGGTGGTTCGACTGGCCGACTGCCCGGTTTTAAGTGTCCGTCATCACGCGCAGCGCACGCGTGAACTCAGCCAGATAAAGAACATCCTCCTGCCGACGGACTTTTCGGAATACTCCAAAAAAGCCTTGCCCTATGCGGTTTCCCTGGCCGAGAGATACAAGGCGAAACTCCATGTTCTGCATGTATTTGAGCAACGGATACACCCGGCATTCTATCTTGTGGACAAGGAGACGCCGTTCGACCTGGACAGCGGTCTGCGGGACCGCGCCCTGGATGCGCTGGATGAGTTCGTGTATAACGATTTGCGCGGGCAGATAGATTTCAAGTGTGAGGTTGCCAGCGGCAAGCCGTTTTTGGAGATCATCAATTACGCCCGGGACAACGAGATCGATTTGATCCTTATCGCCACGCATGGTTTGACCGGATTGCAGTACATGATAATCGGCTCCACGACCGAGCGCGTGGTGCGCAAGGCCCCCTGCCCGGTGATAAGCGTCAAGGACCCGGAACACGAGTTTGTGAAGCCATGAATCGCTGACGCGCGATACAGAATTACCCCTCCGGCGAAAGGCGGCGACGGTGACGGTGACTCCGGTCCCGGTGGTGATAGTAAACTGGAACGCTGGAAGCGCTCTTCTTGAGTGTCTGGACAGCCTTTTCGGCAGTCACTCCGGGCTGGACCTGGATGTCGTGCTGGTGGACAACGCCAGCGATGACGGTTCCGGGGTGGAGGCCGCGTTGCGGTTCCCTCAGGTGCGCCTCGTTGCGAACATTGATAACAGGGGGTTCGCCGCGGCGGTCAATCAGGGCCTGGCCTGCATCGGCTCATCCTGTTCTTATGTACTGGTTCTTAATCCGGACACGCGTTTCAGCATGGACAGCCTGGGGCCGCTGATCGGATTCATGGAGTCGAATCCGGATGCGGCGGCCTGCGGTCCGGCGGTGATCGGCCGGGATGGAGGTTTGCAGCGCGGTTGCCGCCGAAGGGAACCCTCTGCCTGGGGGATGCTCTGCCGGAGTCTCGCCCTGGACAGTCTGTTTCCAGCCAGCCGGGTTTTCGCCGGGCATATTTACGGACATATCCCGCAGGACAGGCCGCTGATAGTGGACAGCCTGAGCGGAAGTTTCATGCTTATCCGGCGTGCGGCGCTGGATATGGTGGGATTGTTCGACGAGCGTTTTTTCATGTACGCCGAGGACCTGGACTGGTGCCGCCGCGCGCGGCAGGCAGGCTGGAAACTTTATTATATCCCCTCGGTCGAGGTCCTGCATCTGAGAGCGGTCAGCAGCAGGCAAAACCCCATGAGACGTCTTGTGTACCTCAATTACACAGCCGCGCAGTACATCCATAAGCACTGGAATGGTTCTTTTGCTCCATTGGCGCGTTCAATCATGTATCTGGCGCTGGGATTAAAATTTGCACTGAGTCTGCCTTTCACTCTTGCGGAAACTCTCGCCGTCAAATGCCGAAAACGAAAGTCTGAACGGCCCCTGCCGATATAGTAGATGGTACGGATGCCATGGCCGGATTGCGCCCGGGGCAGCGCTGTAACGCTACCCGCATGATCCGGGAATGAACGCGGAACAAGCTGGAAGGCCAAGATGCTCAATATTCAGGCCGGACTGCCAGGTAAGGCCCTTAAACTTGCATTCTTCATGCTCCTGACAATATGGGGCGGCCTTGCCGCGCAGGGGAGAATTCTCTCTTCAGATACGACGGCTGCGCTGGAAGACACATCCTCTGGTTCGTCCGGCAGCCCGCGGGCCGGCCAGTTCAACGTCGATCTTGGTTACAACCTGAAAGTCAAGCTGCGTCTTATCCCGGTTTATTTCGGGCCTTCGCTCACCGACAGCATCATCGAATACCTGCCTCAGAACAGTGTAATCGGAGCAAATGAAGAAAAGGACAACTGGTACAGCATTTCGTTCACTCAGGGAGATGTCCGCCGCACGGGATGGGTGATCTCTTACGGTGTGGAACGCACCCACGAGATGGAGCTTTCAGTGGCGGTGCGGGAAACCAGGCAGCAGTGGCAGGGCAAAAAGGTGGAAGTGGTCTCTGGCGAGAGCACTATCCGGGGCTTCCCCAACCAGTCCGCCCAGCTTCTGGCTCGTGTCTACCGGGGAGAGGTGTTCGACATAGCAGGTGAAGCTGATCAGTATTATCAGGTCACCCTGGCCAGCGGTGCGACAGGATGGATCTGGAAAGGCGATGTGGGTTTCTATGTTCAGCCGCGTTACAGTCAGCAGCAGGTGCAGGAGATTCGCGAAAACAAGGCCCGTCAGGAACAGCGCTGGAGGGAGTTGTCCAGCCTTCTCGCCGATCTTAACCGGCGCGACAGCCTGACCGGCCTTGATATCAGTGTTCTGAATCAGATTAAGACGCGTAAGCAGGCCGAGCTTGACAGCGCCCGTATGCAAAGCCTCAAGACCTCGGTATGGACATACCAGAGTATCAAGCATCGCACCTCTATAACTGCGGGATTCCGGAGGCAGGGTTTTGGTTCGGCGATGGGTTTGTCCCCTGTGCTGATGAAAGGTATCGGGATCAAGGCCGACCTGACCGATAAACTGGCTTTCGAGTTCGGCTGGTCCAGCGGAGCGCCGGCAGTGGCGGCGCTGGGCGAGGAAGCGGAAATACCCGCTCCGCTCACCGGACTGGACACCCTGAATGTAACCGCCTCGCTGCTGCGTTTTGGAGTGGCCTGGAAAGTCAACGCCGGGAGAGCGCCGATTCTGAGTAAATTCGACAACAGCCTGTGGCTGGGCCTGGGGCGGATGTCGCTGAAAGGCGAGGCAGCCGGAGAAAGCCGCACTGATGTTCTCTGGGGGCCGGTAATCGGCTGGTCGATCGGCAAGAAACTGTTTTCTCACCTGTCGTTCGAGGCCGGAGCAAGCTGGCTTGTCACCAGCACCGAGGTCACAAGCGCTCTTGAGACCGGGAAAAATCTTCTGAACCGGGAATCCAGGACTACGGTGAACATGGCGCTTCATGGAGGGGTGTCGTGGCGTTTCTGAGATACAGATATATAGCCTTATCGGCCGCTCTTTTGTGCCTGGCCTGCGGCGGGGGGAACCTTTCAACCCTGCCCTCCGAGCTGGTGGATGTCCAGCGCGAGGGCAACCTGACCCGCGATAAGCTTGACGGAGTATGGAAAGGCAATTTGATTTCAACTTCCGCTGAGCGGGCCGGGGAGACTATCTATCTGGTTTTTAATCAACCTGATCCGATTTCTCTGTCCGGAAGCTACCTGGTTCGGGAGAGCATCGATCTGTCCGGTTCCGTGCAACGAGACACTTTCGCCCTGGCCAACGGCGTGTTCGAGAAACCTGACCTGCGGTTCAACCTTCTTTCCGGCGGCGCTCTTGTCGTCTATGAGGGCGCGCCGGTCCTCTACCTCGGCCTGCTTTCCGAAAACTCATTCATCAGCGGGACGGTCGTGTCGGACGACCTGACTGTCGGTGAGTGGGAGGCCAGGCTGCGCAGCGCCACAGTAGCGCCCTGAGTAACCTGACCTGGAAGCCCGCACCGTTTTCCCGGATTGACAGCCCGGACAGCTTGACTTATAATCAAAGCGGCTGGTATTGATTACCGCAGCCCTCCGGTTATTCAAGCAACCTTTCCCTCGGCCGGACAATGCCTAATCTCGCCCGCAGGGCGGTCATGTCGCTGCTGTTCCTCTGCCTTCTGACGGCGCCGCGGGTGCACGCCCTGCGTCATGAACCCGGCCGTCAGACATTCGGCGGTTTGACCTCACCACCGGCCGCTCCCGCTGTTATTTCTGTCGAATCCTCAACCACCGGCCTCGATGTCCGTCTGGCCCTGAGCGGCCGCCTGGCCGATGGCCGGGTATTGCCGTTCCTTCCGGAAAGCGTGCTGGTGCGGAACCATGCGCCAGGATCCGAATTAGCGACCTGGACCGTTCCTCTTGAAGAGAGCGGCAGACTTCATCTTGAAGCGCTGCCTGACGGAATGCTTGAACTGACCTTTTCGCTTGTCGCCGGAGGGATCGCCGGGTTGCCCTCGGCAACGGTCAGGATGATGGCAGCCGATCCAAACGAGCCCAACGGCACGCCGGGTCAGGCTACCACGCTTGTCACGGCTTTGGATGGCGCATTGACTGCCGAGGGAATGATCGACAATTCTCTTGATTTCGATTTTTATCAATTCGAACTGCGGACAGGCGACTCTGTTTCAATTTTTCTGGCCGGGCTGGACAGCTCGGCCAGCGCCCTTCAACCGTCTGTCAGCCTGCTGGATTCCAGCGGAACGGTGCTGGCGCACAGCGAGGATGGATCGGCTGTAGGGACCAGAGCTTCCGGAGCAGGACGATTTTTTCTGCTGGTCGCGGACAGGGCTTTCCTGGAGGGTAAATCATTTCAGAACGCGGTTGACCGTTTCTATCGAGTCGAGGCCCGCCGCCTGAACCGCCGCGGGGATGTTGATGGGGATGGAAGGCTGACTTACAGGGACGCGTTTCTGGTGTTTTTCCTTGTCCGTGGCGTCCTGGACACCCTGGATTTCACTCCATCCCAGCGCGCGGCCGCGGACTGGGATGGCGATGGGACCCTTGCCGGGGACATCCAGGACTACGAGGACATCCTGAAAGAAGTGATCCCTGTCCCGGCACGCGATCCGGGCAGTCCTGGAACCAAAAGCTCAGCCGCGCTGGCTTCGGCAGGGGAGGGCAAAATTATTGCATTCCCTGACGGTTCGGCGTTGCGTGTCGAGCCGGATGGCAGGCTCGAAATTGTCGCACCCGGCAAAACTGCGCTCTCGCTGCTGACACTTGCCGGTTCAATCCAGCCTCCGGACATGCGGCTGCCTAAAGCCGTGGATTTGTTCCAGAACACACCCAATCCATTCAATCCCTCCACCCTCATCCAGTTCAATCTGCCAGTCGCGGCGGTGGTCAGGCTGGAGGTTTTTGACCTTCGCGGCCGCCGCGTGGCGACTCTGGCGCATGATGAGTATCCGGCCGGGATCCATGCCGTGCACTGGTCCGGAAAGGACGATACCGGGCGGCCCCTGGCGGCTGGAGTGTATTTCTACAGTCTGCGTTCGGATGGCCTTAGCCTTACCCGCAAGATGGTGCTGCTGAAATGAAACGCACCCTTTCCATACTAATTGTTCCCGCGCTGCCGCTGCTCCTGGTGGTGGCATCCTTCCTTCATGCCGACCAGCCGCTCAGGACCGGCCTGCGCGAACAGGTTCTTTCCGCTGACCGTATCCTTCATTGCAAGGTGCTGTCCGGGCGATGCTTCGTGGAGTACGGCCGTATCTACACGCGTTACGATCTGAGCACTATCGGCAGCCTCAAAGGCGGCTCCTCGGATGCCGTTGTCAGGGTTCCGGGTGGAGAGGTGGGGCTTGTGGCTTATGTGGTCCCAGGTGCGCCGGAATTCACGGAACGCGAAGAGGTGGTGCTGTTCCTGAAACAGGGTGAGAGCGGGGAGTGCGAGCTGGACGGATTGTCTCCCTCCGTATACAGGGTGAAGGCGGATGCGGACGGCCTGCCACAGGTAAGCCCGAGCGTGGAGCCGGAGGGGCCTGTCCTGGCGGCGGATGGCCATGTCTGGCCCGCCGGCCGGACCATGCCTCTGGATATGTTCCTGCGCACGGTGGCCGCATATCTTGGAGAATCAGTCAGCGCCGGGACCGCGCAACTCCCTCTGGTTGGTGACGGTGTCGGCGGAGGGAAAAAGAAAAAGGCCTCAGGGTCGGCTGTTTCACTCTCCGCGGGCAACGTGCAGGCCGGGTACTCACGCATTCTGGACCGCCCGGTGGACATTTTCTGGGACCTCTCCAGGGATTACGGTCCCGTGCATGGCGGCAAAGTGAACTGGAGTTTCAATCCGGATTCAATCTCCGGGAAAAGCCCGTACGGAGTCACTCCAGGGCAGGCCCTCGATGCGCTTGCCTGGTCATTCGAGCAGTGGAACGCCGTTCCGGGGTCGAAAATGCGTTTCGAATACGCCGGGCAGCGACGCGACGTCCCGAACCACAAGCTCGACCTGGTCAACGTGATCACGTTCGCGGACAGCGAGTACACTTGGGGTGTGCAGAAAGACGCTATCGCCAGCGCGCGGCCTTTCGTCCTGGCCCGCCGAACCTGGGTCGGACCGGAGGGCCTGGACTGGGACCAGGACGGCAAAATCGATTTCCCTGATTTCCCCGAAGGCGTCTGGGAAGCCGGTACGATCATCGACTGCGACATCCGCTGGGATGCCGGCGGACCGTATGCGGATGTCGATTTCGCGGTGGACCGGACGCCCGGAGCCTTGAGCATGCAGGCCGTGTTCAACCATGAGATCGGGCACATGGTTGGGCTGGTGCACAGTCCGATACGCGACCTGGGCGCTACTCTTTCCGGGAAAAATATCACACCGACCATGTTCTCCCTGGCCCTGCCCAATTCCACGGATGGCTCCGGCAACCCGATGACCAGCCTGGAAGCGGATGATAAGGCGTCGCTGGCCATGCTTTACCCGGCGCCGGAGTTCGGTTCCACATACGGCGTGATCGAGGGCGATGTGCTCAAGGGCACGGACGGCAAACCGGCGCGGGGCAATTTTGTGGTCGCTCTGTCCGCCGAGGGGGCGCCTTACCGCAGTATCATCGACGCCTACCACCGGGCGAAGACAGCGGTCGGAGTGTTCACGGACCAGCAGGGCCGGTTCCGCATCCCCGGACTGCCTGCCGGACAATACGTATTGGGCCTTCAGCCCATGGACGACATGCCGGTGGGCACGAACCGCAACGCTTTCAACACGCTGGTCAGCCGGTTCGGCGATGTGGAGTACATCTGGGACGAGTTCTACAACGGCCCGCGCGAGAGCGGCCGCGAAAGTGATCCGTTTGACTGGGAGCCGCTGGCGGTCAGCGCCGGAGGCAAAATAAGCGGGGTCAGGCTGATCACGAATTACTATCCGCAGGGGCGGGAACGCCTGTGGCGGATGTTCGGCGACCGTGATTATATCGTCGCGGTCAACCAGCTTCGCTCCCCCTACAGCGCCCAGTCCTCGACAGGCGACATGGCGGCCCGCCGTTTCCCGCAGGTGTTTCAGCCACCTTACAGGATCGTGGGGGCCGCCTGCGATTTCGCCTCCATCACCGCGCCGCCGGAGGGCCTTCAGGTCACCTGGCCGGAAATAATCCTGGCTCTGGGCGATCCGGACAATCCGTCCCGTCCGGACCTTGAAAACCCGCTGGCCGTGCTGGAGAATTTCGCCGGTGACGGGACCCTGATTTCGAGCGCGCCTCTGCCGTTTAAATATCCCATCGAGGTGGACAGGGCGGGTGAATTGTGGCTGGTCGTGCGCTCCCCGCAAGGACGGTTCAATGCTTTCCACAACATAGACGTGCTCGGGGCGGGCCAGGGCGAACTGGAAGTGGATGAGTCTTTCATTTCCTCCAACGGAGGAAACACTTTCAGCAGCGTGATGAATTACGGCGTAAGCTGGCGCATGGGATTGGAGCTTGAGGGCGAGGCATCGCTGGAGCCGCTTTCCCAGCCGCGCCTGGTGAAAACCGAAACAGCCGGGGGAGCATCCGGCTTGCGCCTTCATTTCGCCCGGACGCTAAGTCTGAGCGGCGTTCAGCCGTCCGAGCCGGTGACTGTCTCGCTTCGCAGCAGGTACGCGACGCAACCATATCCGGATGCTTCCCTGATTTCCGGGGTCGAGGAAGAGGCGGATGGCGCTCTGCGGTTCAGCATGGTAAAGCGCGGGGTGTCCGGGGACAGTTCGATCTACCTCGTGAGCGGGCTGCATCTCGAAAAAGGAAGGCTCCTTGGTGTGCTGGAGAAATTGTCCGGCAGCGGGCCGGAGGGCGGAACGCTCAATCTGGGGAGGACTGCCGGATATCTCGCGCCGGGCTGCGAGGGACTCTGGCAGGGGCCGGTGGCGCCGGCGGGCGGCATCGTACGCATGGACCTGCGCTGCTCGGGGCAAGCTGTAAACGGAGCTTTCATCTGGCCCGCAGTCTCGACGCCTGCGGCGGACACCACTCTCGTATTCAGAAGCCTGCCCGGTGATACTGTCGTGGTGATCGATTCACTGTTTTCCAATCCGGCGGGGTTCGATCTGACTGCTTACACTGATTCAGGGCGGATCAGCCTGTCAGCCGTGCTGGGTCTGGGCGCCGACCTTTTCGAGCCGAACGAGCGCCTAAAGGATGCCAGTCCGGTGTTCCCGGCATACGGCTATCCGCCGGTGAACCATGCCCTGGATGCTGTCCGCGGGGTGATTGTTTCGACAAAGGAACGCAACGATATCGATTTCTTCCGCTTCGAGGTGCGGCGGGGGGACAGCGTGGTGATAGACGTGGACGCCTCCAGCACGCGACCGTTCCTGCCTGTTTCAGGCCTGGATGCCTATTTCGAGGCTTTCGACTCGACCGGGGCGCGGTTCACAGGTCTGGACGGGCGCGATGTGACGAGTGACGACGAAAACGGCCTGGACCCGTTCTACAGTTTTGTCAGCCCGAGAAGCGCCACGCTGTATCTGAAAGTTTTGGAGGCGTCCGTGGCTTACGGCGACGCCGGGGGGACGGCCGGTCATAATTCCTTCTACGAGCTGCGCCTGCGGATACTGCCACGCCGCGGCGATGTGGTGCGCGACGGAATGATCCGCATCGACGACGCCCTGGTGGCGATTGAATGCGCCATGCGGCCCTCTTATCAGGACCAGCAGAGCCTTTACGCCGCGGATGTAAGCGGAGACGGCAGAGTGGACCTTAACGACGCCGCAGACGTGTTCCGGCTGGCGCTGAACGACCCGCTGACCCGCTCCAGCGTGTCTCTGGCTGCAGCGGCCGGGAGCGGCGGCCCCGGTTTCAGCCTGGAGAACAACGGAAAGCAGAAAGCTATTGTTTCCACACCGGGGGTGGAGTTCCGTGGTCTTGTCCGCCTGGAACTGGAGTCATCCGGTAAGGCCTCTCCGGGGAAAGACCTCCCGCGCGGAGCCGGGTTCCTTCAGACCCGGGAAGGGGGAGTGCTGTTCGCGCTGCTCGACCTGAGCGATACGGATGTTCCGTTCAAGGGGGGCGAGATGCTGACGGTGGAGGATCAGGCCGGAACGGGTGTGCGCGTAATCAGCATCATGTCCGGCATCCCGGGATCCGGAGAAAGAGGCCCGGCGGCGCTGCGGGATAATGTGTCCAGTCCGGCCCCGCCGAAAGCGTTCAGCCTGGAAGGCAACCGGCCGAATCCTTTCAACCCCTCCACCTCGATCACTTTCAAGGTGCCGGAAGGGACGCAGGCGGAGGTGAATCTCGAAGTATTCGACCTGCGGGGAAGACGGGTGCGCACTCTTGCGCGCGGCGCACATGCCCCCGGTTCCTGGACCGTGGTCTGGGACGGCGCCGGTGCGGACGGGAGAAAGCTGCCCTCGGGAGTCTATTTCTGCCGCATGAGCGCACCAGGGTTCAGCGCGGTGCGTAAGATGGTGCTGCTCAAGTAGCGGGACCGCCGGAGGGCGGCGTCCCATCGCCACGGCTGCGCAGGCTGCGTCCGGCCAGCTCGTGGGAGTGATATGAACTGCGTACTTTCGGCCCGGACGCCACGCGCTCTATACCAGCCTCTCTGGCTTTTCCGGCCAGCATATCGAACTCCTCCGGGGTCCAGTAGCGCTTGACCGGGAGGTGGTTCCGGCCCGGCGGCAGGTACTGCCCCAGGGTGAGGGCTGTGCAGCCGGACGTTCTCAGGTCGACGAACACCGCCAGCAACTCTTCCTCCGTTTCTCCCAGTCCCAGGATCAGCGAGCTTTTAACCGTATAGCGCCCCTCCGACATTCCGGCAAGTTCGCTCAGCACGCGCAGCGAAAGAGTGTAATCCGCCTGGGGGCGGGCTGCCGGGTAAAGACGCGGCACGGTTTCCACATTATGGGCGATAACCTGTGCGCCGCAATTGGATACTGTCTCCAGGGCCACCCGGTTTCCACGCAGGTCGGGGATAAGGATTTCCACTCCGCAGCGGGGCAGGCGATTGTGGATTGCGCGCACGGTCATGGCGAAATGCGCCGCTCCGCCATCCGGAAGGTCATCACGGGTCACGCTTGTGATCACGGCCCAGTCCAGCCCCAGGCTTTCCACCGCTCCGGCCGCCTGCTCCGGTTCATCCGGATCGGGAAACTGCGGGGAACTGTCGTGCGGGACGCCGCAGAACCGGCAGTTCCTGGTGCAGGACTCACCCAGTATCATGAGGGTCGCCGTGCCGTGGTTCCAGCATTCCCAGATATTGGGGCAGCGCGCGCCCTGGCAGACCGTATTCAGGCCGCGCTCGGAAAGCATACGGCTGAGGCGGGCGTAGCTTTCGCCGCTGTGAATCTGGACCCTGAACCATTCCGGGAGACGTTCTTTTATCTGCATGGCCTTGTCTTGATTTTTAGAAAGGGAACGTTAGATTCCAAAGTGAGTATAAATGGCATGAAAAGAACGTAGCGCTGTATCGACTGCGCCGTTTCGTTAACGGAAACCTCTACATGCCACTTTTTTGCGGAGAGACTCATGCCGCATGTCAATTTAAGATCGCGGCCGTTATCAGGCAAGGGACGGGTGCGCGGGGCCGCGGCCTGTCTGTTTATCATCGCTGTGATTTCGCTGTCTGCATGCGGAACGGACAGCGGCAACCCGCTGGCCGATTCACTTCCCGCCGGTTTTACTCTGAAGGGATCGTACTATCTTATCCAGCGGAGCGCCACTTTTGACGGGATCAATTACGATTACGATTCGGAGTCCTATACCGGCGGCGTAATGCTGATCCAGGAAGAGGACACCCTGGCCTCGTCGGTTTACGATCTGTATGCCTATCCGTTCAGCCGGGACTACACGTTTGATGGCGGGATGACTTCCATGATCGATTCGGGCTACGTGCTCAGAAGCCAGCGGGCGGTTGGCCTGCTTTATCGCGGAGCCTCGGATTACGCTTTCATAGGGAGATACGAAGAGGACGAGGACTGGATTGTAATCAACTACACCGAGAATGACAGCCTCTACACCGAGACATGGAAGAGGGTCAAACCGGTCACCGATGTCCCGGACAATGGCGGCGGCGTCCCGTGGGTCCCTTGAGCCGTCTCGAGACTTCCGTACTGTCGTCCCACCCCCTACAACCGTCTGCGCTCAGATGAAATCATACTCGTTCCGTTCAAAAATCGTGATAAGCCTGAGCGCGGTTTTTCTTTGCCTCCATGCTGTCCCTGTTTTCCCATCTGTTTCTGATGACAGTCTCGCCGTCCCTGTCGATTCGGTCTCTACGCCGCCTGCCGGGATGGACAGTCTTGCCACACCGGATTCGGCTGCAACCGACAGCCTGAAGCGCATATCCAGGTTTCCCTCTCCGGCTCTGGACAGCCTCGGCCGGGGATTGAGCCGTCTTCCTGTTGAAGGCGGAGCGGGAGAATATGCGCTGGAACAGCCGGAAATTCAGGCCGCGGCTCCGGCTTATCTCGAGGACATATTGCACCCGGCGCCGGGCCTGATAGTGATGGACAGCCTGGGACGTGGCGGAATGGCCGGAATGAGCGCGCTGGGAACCGGTTTCTCGCAGGTGCGAGCCTCACTGAACGGCATGCCGCTGGCCGATCCCCTGACAGGCGGTTTCGACACGCGCGCCGTCCCGGCCGGCATTCTCGGCTCCGCCAGGCTTGAATCCGCCGGCCGTCTGAACGGTGCATTCGGGTCCGCAGCCGAGCTTACGATGCAAAGCCTGACCCTTAAACCCTCTCCCGCTGTTTCAAGGATGGGGATAAGCGGAGGCTCTTTCCAGCTCAACCGCGTTGGCGGCGGATTGCAGCGCGGCCTGTTCGGCCGTGGGGGGCTGCAAGTGGACATAAACAAGATCCAGCAGGAGGATGAGAGTTTTTTCTTTGATTTCCAGCAGATACAGTATTATACGCGCCTTGAGCAGTCTATCGGCGAGAAGGCGGTCCTGAGCCTTGACGGGCTGTATTTTGCCGATACACGCAAGGCCCGCGGCGCTTTTCCGAGGCAGAAAAGGGACAACACCTGGTTGCAAGCGGCCCTGGCGGGAAAGCTGGGAGAACGCAACCGGTACAGGTTTACCCTGCGGCATTCATCCAGCCAGCACCCGTCATGGGACGAGTCGACTCTCGTGTTCGCGGGAGGCGTGGGCGACGGGTATTCGGCGGGTCTGGAGCGCCAGGCTACGGAGTCCCTTATCCTCGGTTTCAGCGCGGATGAGGAGCATGACCGCGCCCGCAAGCTCGATCTTTCAAGCGCCTCTGTCCGGAACCGCCTTCTTGCCGGACACGTGGAATACAAAACCGCCGCTGATATGACACTCATCGGTTCGGCCGGCATCCGTCTGTCCGACCGTACTGAAAATGATGCCGTACTCAGACTGAATTTGTCCCGCCCGGCATCAAAGCATCCCGGATTCAGGTTCTCTCTTTCCCGCGAAGCGCTTACGCCCGGGCTGCTCGACCTGAACATGCCGGACTTGGACAGCCGGAACGGAAAGCGGCAGCCCGGAAAGATTACCCAGGCCGGAATGGACCTGCTTCTTTCTCCCTCCGGAGGGATACGTTTCTCCGCCGGGGTTCTGTTCGCCGATGTAGCTGACCACAGTTTTTCCGCCCTCGATCCGGATCCTTTCGCCCCGGCCGCCGCGCCGCTGAAAGTCGATTACCGGGCGGCCGGGTTCTGTTATGCTCTTGAGAGCCCGTTTATCATGGGCTTAAGCCTTGCCGCCCGCGGTCAAGGGTTGTTCGGAGCGGATGAGGACACGCCCTATCTTCCATCGCAAAGCCATGCCGCCGTACTGTCGCGGGAGGGCGTGTTTTTCCGGGAAGACCTCGGTTACACTTTCCGGGCCGAGATACGCTATGACAGCGAATTCCGCTTTATCCCGGCCGGGCGGCAGGGAAGCCTGGTCGTGCAGCCTGGGCGGGTCTCGATCGGCGGCTCCGCGGCTGTAAGAATAATAGATCTGATAATTTTTGGACGTCTGGATCACCTTCTGGCGGATTACTACAACGAGACCGATCCGCTGAAACTCGCCGCGCCGCGTGCCGTATTCGGAATCTCCTGGAGTTTCTACGACTGAGCGTTGCATTCCCGGCTGTTCATTTCGCCCTGATTATCCGCTCCCTTCGAGAGAACAAGTCCTGTTCTTGAGTGTACAAACTGAACAAATAAGTGCATATTAAAATGACGGTTTTTCGAACCCTGCGGGTATCGATGACAGAGGTTTGAATGAACGGAGTGTTTGCAAGACTGTCCGTGTTTTGTCTGCTGGCTGCTTCACTTTATGCGGCTGCACGGACTGAGCTGGCGATCCGTCCGGCAGGAGGGGAAGATATGCTGCCTGTTCCAGACAGAGTCCGTGCTCCGGAGTTCCCGGGGTACGCCGAGTGGCTGAACGCCGAGCATCCATACCGTCTGACTGATTTTCGCGGTAAGTTCGTGCTGCTTGATTTCTGGACTTACTGCTGCATCAACTGCATGCATGTCCTGCCCGATCTGGCGCGGCTGGAGCGTAAGTATCCGCAGCTTGTGGTGGTGGGAGTGCATTCGGCCAAGTTTGAAAGCGAGCGCAGCACCCGCAACATCCGTGAGGCGATCCTGCGCTATGGGATCGAGCACCCGGTGATCAACGATCACCGGTTCGAGCTGTGGAATGATTATGCTGTCCGCGCCTGGCCCTCGTTTGTCCTGATCGATCCCGAGGGGTATGTCATCGCCCGGACCAGCGGCGAGGATATTTTCAGCCTGTTCGATAAGAATATCGAGCGCCTTTCGGCCGAGTACGATAAACGTGGCGTTCTGGACCGCAAGCGGATTGAATTCAGCCTGGAAAGACTGCACGCCCCGCGCGGCGTTTTATCCTTTCCTGGCAAGCTGGCCGTGGACAGCGCAGGAGGCCGGATTTTCATAAGCGACTCGGGCAACAACCGTATTCTGGCAATCGATCCGGAGGGCCGTATCGTTAAGGTGATCGGCGGCGGAGCGGCGGGACGCGAGGATGGTCCATTCGAGCGGGCGAGGTTTTTTCACCCTCAGGGGCTGGCCTGGGATGAACGCGCGGAAGCACTATATGTGGCGGATACAGAAAACCACCTGATACGGCGGGTGGATATGAAAAGCGGTGAAGTCAGCTCGGTTCTGGGAACCGGTGTGCAGGGCGGACGGTCCTCAGGCGGGCGGGGAGTTTCCCTCGCCATCAACTCTCCCTGGGACCTGCTTCTGCTTGACGGGCGCCTGATAATCGCCATGGCCGGACCGCACCAGCTCTGGAGCTTTGATTTAGAGAGCGGCCAAGCTGCGCCGCTGGCCGGGAGCGGCTGGGAGGATCTGCGGGACGGCCCGGCGATGGAAGCGGCTCTGGCGCAGCCCTCGGGCCTGTCCACGGATGGACGGACAGTATACTTCGCGGACAGCGAGACATCCTCGATCCGCAAGCTGGAGAATGGAAGGGTGTCTACGCTCGTGGGCGAGGGACTGTTCGAGTTCGGTGACATCGACGGGTCTGCGGGAAAGGCCAGGTTTCAGCACCCTCTGGGCGTGCTCTGGCATTCCGGGAGGCTGTATGTGGCGGACACCTACAACAACAAAATCAGGTTGCTCGAACCCGGGCGCGGCAGGGTGACCGCATTGATCGGCACGGGTGAATCCGGTTTCGCGGATGGTCCAGCCGCCCGCGCCACGTTGAATGAGCCTAATGATATCAAACACTTTAATGGTAAATTCTATATAACTGACACCAATAACAGCCTCATCCGGGTGTACGACCCGGAGAAGGAGACTGTATCCACGCTGGAACTGAAAGGCCTGGATAACCTTGAAGTCGGTGGGAAGCTTTTCGACGGCCGGGTGATCCATCTGTCCGGACGCATTGTCAGGCCCGGCAGAGTTCTCCTCGATTTCCGGGTCCGGCCGGGCGCCGGGTGCAAAATAAATCCGGATGCGCCAAACACGCTGGAGGTCTCGACCTCAGACCGGGCTGCGGTCAGCGTCGAGCCTTTCTCTCTGACCCTGAACCGGGGACTTGAAGCGTGTGTGCCGCTCGCAGTGAACACCGGATCGGCTGGATTGAGCCTGGACCTGACAGTCTATTATTGCGATGAGGGGAATAGAGGAAGATGTTTCCTCGAACAGGTGAGATATGAGCTGCCTTTGAAAGTCTCCGCGGGTGGAAATGGTCAGGTGACGCTGGAGCATGTTCTTCCGATTCCCGAAAGATGACTGTTATTATAATCGATTGTAAAATAACGTGATATAGTCAATCAGACGGCTGCGGCCGTCTTTTTTACGGGCATTCGCACCCGGATGCGGAACACTTGGCGGAGGCGTTGTCAACAATGGCTTGAAACTTGCTTAAAGCGAATAACGGATAAGGAACAACCCCGAGGCTGGTTCCTCGATGCGGGGCTGTTTCCACTGCGGATTAATGATAATATAACCGGACCATAACCGAAAAATGTCGATGAAAATGAAAACACATCTGGTCTTACTCGCGTTGGTCTTGTGCACCGCGTTTCCTTCCGGATTGATCTCGCAGGAGAGCCTGACTGTAAACCGTCAGACCAATGTAATGTCGCAGCCTCAGAAGGACGCCACGGTGCTTGATGTCCTGGCTCCTGGAGTATCGGTCGAGATAATGGGCCGTCAGGGCCAGTGGGCGATGGTCCGTCTGCCCGGCACGGTAGACGTGGGCTGGATCGAGAGTTCGGTGCTTGCGCAGCCGGCTGGAACAGTCGGCAGGGCAGCCGGCGCCGGGCGGAAATCATCAGGCGCTGACCTGACAGATAACCAGATGAGCATACTCCGGAACAGGGTTAGCGCCCTGGATGGCAGCCTTTACCGGGTGGAGCGCCAGGTGGACCGCCTGGTGGACAAAGTCACCGGGCGGGGTAGTACTGAACCTCAGTTGGAGGAATCCCATGTTTATCCTTCCGCCGGTGAGAAGGCAGCGGTCGCGGCGGCGCCCGAAACACTGGCTGTAACCGGGCTCCTCGGGAAGGAGGAGAGCTATCGCTGGTTCAACAGCTTCGTAATGGGGAAATATTTTCGTGGTGGAGAGGACTTATACGGATTGACTTTTTCACGCAGCATTGACCGCGCCGGTCTGACGGCGGTGTATCTGGATGCAGTTTACGGCATGGGGGATGACCGCGGGCAGGCCGATGATTTCATTGAATGGGGTCTGGGTTTCCGGTTTAATATCAAGCGTTCGAGCTATTGGATCTACCCGTTCCTCGAGGCCGGACTCGGCATGCGTCATCGGGTGGGAGATATCGATGCGGGACCGTTGCGATACCTGGCTTGTTCTCCGGGCGGGGGAGTGAAAGCCGAACTGGGAGAGGTGTTTTCCATGGAAGCCGCATCAAATGCCGTTTTGCTGTTTGCAGACGGGACACAGAACAATGAAGGGCGCATCACTTTAAGTGTTTCATTTGGTTATTAATGATTGAACCAATAACTGCCAATTTATTGGCTGCTTTATATTCACCCCCAAAAAATCTTCCATTCAATTGACTTTCTATCGAACCAATATAAATTAGGATACCGTAAGAAACTGAACTGTTCCATCTCGAACAGTTCAACTTCTTTTGAACGCTAAAATTACCGATATTTTGAATTCATTCCACTGTTTCGACCGTCAAATGGTCAGAACGTCTGGCGCTTGATGCCCTCATTTTTGAACAGTAACGCCGAGAGGGGGCCCGGATAAAAATCCTGTCTCGTTTATGCTTTTCGTCTCATTTACGCAAACATAAAGTACTTGGAGGAATCCAATGGTTTTGAAACGTGTATTGTTTACAGGCCTGATGCTCCTTGTAGTGCTGGCGGCCGAAGCTGCGGCCCTGACTGATAATCTGGATCAGCTAATCCAGGAGAAAAAAATCGTAATGCCGGATCTTGCCTCCGCTTATCCGGATGCCGAGGCGGTGATTATTCTGGATGAGAAGGACACTGACCAGTCGCGTATCATCAATCCTGTGTACATCACCCAGCATTTCGTTTTGAAAGTCCTTAAAGAATCGGCGATTGCAAAAGTCCGTACTGTCAAGATACCTGTTTTTATCGAAAACAGAGTTGTCGAGATCGAGGCACAGACGATCAATGACGGACAGGTGATCAAAGTCAACGATATCCCGGAGCGCGATGTCGATCTGGCGGGGATGGACAAGGATTTCGTCTTTCCCCTCGAACAGGGAACCACCATGTTCCTTCTGCGTCGCGAAGAACTCAACACCGATGCGAAGGCAGGCGATATTCTGAAGATAAGTGAAAATCCTGTCCTCCATGACAGGCGCGAAAAGGCCTTTAAAGTCCGTCAGATAGATTTTCCGGACGTGCGAGTGGGGAGTGTCATCGAGTACAAGATCAAGGTGGAGCAGAAAAAGGCCGTGCTGTACGACCGGTTTTTATTCATGCGTGAATACCCGGTCCTCAAGGCTAATTTTATCATGCGCAATTCCAAGATGCTGCATTTTTCCTACCAGCCGAACAATTTTCTGTTCAAGCCGCTGGTGGAGATGGAAAACCGCTTTAACAACATCGAAAACCAGTCCAATACCGATATCAGGAACAAGCTCCGCACTATAGACGTGTCCGATGATCCGGACAAGTGGCAGTTTTTCGGACACCAGTATTTCTCGGTGTCTTGCGATACCGTTCAGGCTTATCCTTCAAACATCCCGTTCGTTCCGAACTATAACGATGTCAGCCCGAAGATCGATGCATTCCTGCGCGAAGCTGTAAACGTGATCAAGTACACTGACACCGAATACCGCCTCCGTCAGGTGTATTTCAGCCAGAGCTGGAACCATGTAATACAGCGGATGACCAAGAACTACCTGGTCAACGAACGCCAGGCCCGTCAGGCCAAAACCGAAATCGGAGCCGCAATCGCCGCTGCCGCCACACCCGAGGAGAAGGTTACTGCGGCTGTGGCGTGGGCGCGCAAGAATATTCAAATGACTCCGGACCTTGACCGCTGGGAGGCCTATTACTGGTCAAGTAAGCCGCAGACGCCGGACAATCTGCTGCGCGCCAAGCAGGGCAACGCCGATGATATAAATTTCTTCCTTGTTTCCGCGCTTCAGCTAAACGGCGTGGCGGTGTACCCGGCCTATGTGAAAAGCCGCAGCCATGGCGCTTTTGACGCGAAGATAATGATCGAGGCCCAGTTCAATCAGCCGCTGATCGCTCTCGAGGTGGGGAGCCGCCGCTTCAAGTTCTGGCAGGCGGGCTGCGATGTGGCGATGCCGGGTGATTATGTGAGCCCGGATGTGGAAGGAACCACCGCGTTTGTCAACCAGAGCGGCGAAAACGATGTCACTTCGGTGAACGCCGAAGTACCGATTCTCGAACCGGTCAAGAGCAAGGATGAAATCGAGGCCACTCTGACTCTTGCAGCGGACGGCAGCGCCAGCGGGCAAGTGAAACAGGTCGTGACTGGGCACACGATGGCCGGGCTTAAGCGTTCCATGGCTGCGGCAGGGGATGCTGCGGCTGCGGCATGGGCAGAGGGAATAAAAGGGACGTTTTCCAGCATCTCTTCCTCCGGACCGCTTAAAAGCGATGATGCCGCGCAGACAGGCGCAAGTCACACAGTCAGCGGAGATGTTTCGATAAAGGGCGCCGGGAGAGCAGCGGACGGTGGCTTGGCGTTGAAGACCTCACTGATCAACGATCCGGTGACCAGCAAGCTTGACGGCGGCGCGAGAGAGTATGATATCGTATTCCCCTATATGGCGGAGTACCAGAGCACTGTCAACCTGACATTGCCCGCGGGCTACGCCGCGCCTGAGACTCTGCCGGCTCCGCTGGAACTGCGCACGAAGGGTTTCTATTATAGCCGTACGATTACCAGCGACGGTTCGAAAATTCAGATCAAGCGTACTTTCACCCAGGGACTCCAGACCATTTCGACCAGGATTTATAACTCGCGTTACGGCAGCCTGTTCAAGCAGGTCCGGGATGCCGAGAATGCCGAGATCATCCTGAAGAAGAAATAGCAAAAGCTTGATATTATGGTTCTGGGCGCACGGGCGGGGACACCTGCCCGTGCGTCTTTTTTGGGGGGATTTGGTCGTAAATGACCTTGGATTTACCTGTTCCGGCAATGAAACCGGCTGTTGAGAGTGGATAATGTATCCGGGAAAAAAAGCTGTAAATAATTTGACACAGGTCTTGATTTGGTCAGAAAGATACTACATATTGTGTATGCCGGGAAATAATAAACTTTATATGGTATCTAAGCGTGATGAAAAATGATTACAAAACTCAACTCCCTGTTTCCCCCTTGTATATTGGGAGACGAGTATTAGGATAGTTTAAAGCAACCGGGAGTT
>CAYYNT010000007.1:0-13074 GCA_964473155.1 uncultured Gemmatimonadales bacterium
CCGGAGTTCGGGTCATCCGGCCAGGCGTTGGTTATGACACAGACCGGGCGTGGCATGGGGCCAGTCATTTCCGGTTGCGCTCCTGACGCAGCAGGAGCACCTCTTTCTGGGTCCGGAACAGCTCGCGCCGCAATGCGGCTATCTGGGTGCTGACAAAGGCGAACCCTGCTATCTGGATGCCTGCCAGAAGGAGAAGCACGCTCAGCCAGGCCAGCGGGCGGGTGGGGTTCAGCCGCTCGATCCACCAGAGATGGAACAGGTAGCCGGCGATACCGGCCGCGGCGAGGATCAGGACCAGGCCCGCCACCCCGAAAAGAAGGATCGGCCGCTCGTAGAACGAGAACATCAGGTGGCTGAGCGCGGTGACACGGAACTTGAGCTTGCTTTTGCCGCGTTTCCGGCTGGTCAGCACGGCCGGGACCTCGACTATCCTCAAGCCCGCGGCCTCGGCCCGGGCGACTGTCTCAAGATGAATGTCCTTGCCGTCGCTGTACAGCTCGATACACTCGAACACCCGGCGGCGGTAGGCGCGGAACACGCTGGTCAGGGTCCAGTAGCGACGCCCCATGGCCTGGCGCAGGATAACATTGGCGGCGCGGCTGATAAACAGGCGCAACGGGGCCACGCCCTCGGCGCGCCCGCCCGGCATGTAGGGGCTGGCCAGCACTATATCCGGGCTGTCAGGAGCTTCGAGACGGCGCACGAGTTCCAGTATCTGACGGGGATGGTAGCTCAGGTCGGCGTCTATCGCGACAATATATTCCCCCTCTGCGGCGGCGTAACCCGCGCGCAAAGCAGCCCCCCGCCCGAGGTTCACCGGGTGTCCCGCGGCCCGGATTCGCCTGTCCCCGTCAGCCAGCGCCTGGATTATGCCCGGGGTGTCATCCACGGACCCGTCATCCACGCACAGCACCTCGAAGCTGATCCCCGAGGGTTCGAGTTCGGCCAGCACCGCGCTGACTGTGCTCCGGACATTCTCACCCTCGTTGTACATCGGAATTATCACGCTGAGCCGGGGTTTTTCCATACGGGGAACCGTTCTCCAGGAAGCGTTTATTCATATGCAGAAAACGGAATGACAAGATCGAGAGGCAGCAATAAACGTTCCAGTATACTTCCCCTCATCCAGGGTGTCAAGGCTGTGCTGGAAATCCTGACAAATTTGAACTTGCCAGAGTTTACGTGGAATGGTATTATTAAAATTGATTGTGTCTTTTCGTTGATTTTATAATTAGCGGGATATCTATAAATAAATTTTATCTAAATGTTTCAGGTCATAACCGAGTCTGTCCGGACCGGCCATTCTGAGCAATATGCGGCGGGTTGCGGGGCGGCAGGCAATCGGGGGACTTCAGATGGCGATTGAAGCGACACAGCCGCTGGGTCAGAGACTGGTGGATGCGCGGGTGATAACGCGCGATCAGCTCGAACTTGGGGTAAAGGAACAGAACCGCACCGGCAAACGCCTGGGCGAGGTGCTGGTGAACCTGGGGTTCTGCAAGGAAGAGGATGTCGCCCAGGTGGTGGCGAGCCAGGCCGGCGTGAAACTGCTCGAGCTCAGCCGCCGTCGCGGCGACCCCAATGCGATCCAGCTTATTGACAAGGAATTCGCCAAGAGCAACAAGCTCGTGCCGGTTTCGCTGGAGAACGACACCCTGCTGGTGGCGATGGACAACACGCTGGACGTGATGATGATCGACCAGTTGCAGAGCCGCACCGGCCGGTTCATCGAGGCGGTCCAGGCCACCGAGAGCGATATCATGTCCGCCATCGAGCGGTTCTACGAGGGCGAGGTCAGCGAGGACGATGTAATCGAGCAGTTGTCCCTCGCCGCGGAACGCAGCGGGGCGGATGAGCGCCAGGCCACGACTGAGGAATCTCCGGTGGTGAAGATAGTGGACCAGCTCCTGATAAAGGGCGCGCGCAGCGGGGCCACGGACATACATATCGAGCCGGATGAGAACACGATCCGCACGCGTTTCAGGATCGACGGCATCCTGCAACAGGGACCGTCGCTGCCCAAGACCCTTCAGTCCGGCGTCATAGCCCGTCTCAAGGTGATGAGCAACATGAACATCGCCGAGAGCCGCCTTCCTCAGGACGGACGCATCCGGTTCCACATGGGGCGCAAGCAGGTGGACCTTCGAGTCTCGACCCTGCCCACGATCAATGGGGAGAACGTGGTGCTGAGGCTTCTGGACAAGAGCAAGGTTATCCTGGGACTGGAGAGGCTGGGATTCACACCCAAGAACTTCGAGATATTCAAGCGCTCGATAACCCGTCCCAACGGCATTATCCTGGTCACCGGCCCGACCGGAAGCGGAAAGACCACCACGCTTTACTCGGCGCTCAGCTTCCTGAACAATTCCGAACGCAAGATAGTCACCCTGGAGGACCCGGTCGAATATGAGATGACCCTGGTCCGCCAGGCCCAGATAAACACACGCGCCGGGTTCACTTACGCCGCGGGCATGCGCGCGATCCTCAGGCAGGACCCGGATGTGATCCTGGTGGGCGAGATTCGAGACCAGGAGACCGCAGAAATCGCGATGCAGGCCGCCATGACCGGCCATCTGGTTTTCAGCACCCTGCACACGAACGACTCGGCCGGGGCTTTCCCCCGTCTTATAGACATGGGCATCGAGTCATTCCTGGTTTCCAGTTCGGTCAACTGTGTTCTGGCTCAACGTCTTATCCGCAAGATATGCCCGTCCTGCAAGAAAGAGCACGAGCCGTCGGATGATGACCTCCGCAAACTGGGTCTGAACGAAAAGGGGCGCAAATACAAGTTCTATCACGGCGAAGGTTGCGATGCCTGCAACGGGGTCGGCTACAGCGGACGCTGCGCTATCTACGAGGTCCTGACAGTCAGCCCTCGGATCGAAAAGCTGGTGCTGCGCCGCGCGGATGGGCCGGAGATCAAGGCCGCCGCGATAGAGGAGGGGATGGCCACCCTGATGCACGATGCCCTGATCAAGGCGGTGAACGGGCAGACAAGCATCGAGGAAGTCCTGCGGGTTACGTACTCCGGGATGTAAAAAATTGTCTGGGAGCGGCACATGCCGGTTTATGATTACAAGGCCACGGACGACGCGGGTAAGACTGTCAAGGGGTCGCTGACCGCGCAGGATGAGGCTGACCTGGAAACCCTGCTCGGAAAGAGCAATCTCTACCTGATCTCGGCCCGCGAATCGAAAAACGGCGGCAAGGGCGGCTCCGGCGGCTCGGGCCGCGCTGAAGCCGGTTCGCGGCGAGTTGTGCGGGCCAAGGTCAAGCGCCAGGACCTGATCGCTTTCACCGTGCACCTTTCCACGGTGATCGGCGCCGGCGTGCCGATATTGCAGGGCCTGGACGATATGATCGAGGAGACCGAGAACCCGCGATTCCGCGAGGTCATCCGCGGCATCCGCCAGCTCATACAGGACGGATTCAGCATATCCGACGCTTTCTCCCAGTACCCGGATATTTTCAGCGAGCTGTACGTGTCCATCCTGAAGAGCGGCGAAAGCACGGGCCGTCTGGACGAGGTGCTCAAGGAGATTGTCCGCTTCCTCGAATGGCAGAGCGAGCTGATCGGAACTATCAAGCAGGCCAGCACCTACCCGGTCATTGTCATGATCGCTGTCGGCGGCCTTATCACAGCCCTGTTCACGTTTATTTTGCCGAGATTTCTCGGGATATTTGACAGTTTCAATATTCCATTGCCCCTGCCCACGCGGATTGTGATCGCAATCAGCGGGTTCTTCCAGAATTTCTGGTGGCTGATTATCGCGGCGGCGGTTGCGGCGGTGATCGGGCTGCGGGCGGCCAACAAGACCCCGGGCGGACGGATGACTCTGGACCGGATCAAGCTGAAAATACCGGTTTTTGGTGAACTGGTCCGCAAGATCGCGCTCAGCCGCTTTGCCCACTACCTGGCCACGCTTTTCGGCGCGGGTGTGAACATAATGAACGCGCTGGAGGTGGTCGAGCGCGTAGTGGGAAATGCAGTGCTGGCCGAGGTGATCAGGCGCTCGCGCATCCAGGTGGGCACCGGCCAGACTATTGCCGGGGCGCTGCGCGAGAGCGGGCAGTTTCCCTCGATGGTCGTGCGGATGGTGACAATAGGAGAGACCACCGGAAACCTCGAGGAAACCCTGCAGAAAGTGGCGGATTATTATGACCGTGAGGTTCCACAGGCCGTGAAAAGGCTGACCACCGTGCTGGAGAGCGCCATTATCGTGGTGCTCGGAGTGACAATCCTTTTCGTGGTTCTGGCGATCCTTCTGCCCATGCTGTCCCTTCAGCAACTGGGTCAGAGCTGAACCCGACATTTCGGGGGAGGTTAATATGCAGTGGAATAAAACTGAAGAGAGCCACGGTTTCAGCCTGATCGAAATAATAGTGGCAATCGCCATAATGTCTATACTCGCCGCGGCCCTGGTGCCGGTGGCTTACAACCAGATTGAGCAGGCGCGCTACAAGCGTTTGCTCCAGGACATGCAGTCGATTTACGAGGCGGCGATGGGCAAGCCGCAGGAGAACTATTTCGGTTTCGTCGGGGATGTCGGCCGTCTGCCGGATTCGATCCCTCAGCTCATAAGCGGAACGGGTCAGGGCGCGGCCTGGAACGGACCGTATCTGTCGGGCGCATCGCTAAACGTCAAAGATCCGTACGGCAAAGCCTATGTTTTCGACAAGAACCCTATCCGTGTGCGGAGCTGGGGAGCTGACCGGACCAACAATAACGGGACCGGAGATGACGTTTTTTACCCCGCGAACTCTGTAGCCACTTTCAAGGGCGGGCTGGAAGTGCAGGTGAACATCAACGGCCGCCTGATCACAAACGCCGCCACCGAGCAGGTCACGGCAGATTTATCGTATGCAAACAATGGCGCCCCGGCGGTGATGAACTTGAATTTTAACACGACCGACATGGTTTTCCGCGCCGACTCTGTGCACCAGGGGGTTCACGTTCTTACAGTCAATGCAGCCAAGGCCGTTCTTGATCCTGCCAGCGTAGCCAAACAACTGGTGAATATCCTTCCCGGCTCAAAAACTAAAGTGACCGTAAGCATGGAAGATGCGGACTACATGCTCCGCAACGACACTGATATCAACGCCAACGGCATAATCGACCGGCTGGAGGACATGGACGGCGACGGGATTCCGAACAGCATCGACCCGGATGCGGACGGGGACGGGACGCCGAACGCCATCGACCTGGATTCTCTCGATGCAACCATCTCCGGGACAATAGCCGGATCGAGTTCCACCCCGACTGTCACCAATGTCACCCCCAGTTATGGCCGTCAGGGAGACAATAATAAAGTGATTACGATTGACGGGTCTTATTTCGCCGACGGCGCCACCGTGGCGTTCAGCGGGACTGGCATAACAGTGCTCACAGTCCCGGCAACCTTCGTCGGGGCCACCCAGGTGGCGGTGGCTGTCAATATTGCCTCCACGGCGTCCACCGGCTACCGGAATGTAACCGTTACCAATCCTAATAGCCTGTACGGTTCAGGCTTCAATGCGTTCGAGGTTCTGACTGCAACAGGCACGCCGGCGCCACAGATTACACTTATTTCGCCGAATGATGTCGAGCAGGGCGCCTCTAACCGTCTTATCACAATTACGGGCCAGAATTTCGTGAGCGGCTCCACAGTGGTATTCTCCAATACAAGTATAACGCTGGTGAGCAAGACATTTGTCAGCGCCTCGCAGATCAACGCCACGATCAATGTTGGGACAAATGCCTCCACCGGCGCCGGCACCCTGCGTATCACCAACCCGGATACCAAATGGGTGGAGGTGCCTTTCACGGTTTCGGTGGTCAGGCCGAACATTGCTTCAATCAGCCCGGCCAGCGGCAGCACCGGTACGAATAACGTTGTGATTACAGTAACAGGCAGCAATTTTGTCAGCGGCTTTACGGCTACAACCAGCGGCTCCCCACTTACAGTAGACCAGACAACGTTTGTAAGCTCAACCAGTATCAGGGTCAGGGTGGATATCGGTTTCGCTCTTGTCGGGGTGGACCGGAATATTTATATCACCAATCCTGGCGGCGGGTCTGACACGACAACTTTCCATATCAACGGAATGTTCTAACGAGGACGCTTTTGCAGCGGAAACAGATCATAGTGCTGGTGCTGGCCCTTGCAGGCCTTCTCGGCGGCGCCTGGAACTGGATGCGCTATTTCAAGAAGAATGCTCCAGTGGTGGCGGAAAACCTCGAGGTGGTGCGGCAGCCCTCGAAAGTGGAGCAGGCATTCCAGGCCGAACAGCAGACCCAGGCAGCCGCCGCAGCCGCTCCAGCCGCGGGAGAGGCGCGGGGGGCTGCGCCGGTGCAGACTGTTGAAATCCCGCAGAGCCTGGGCCGCAACCCTTTCCTCACGCCGGAGGAAGAAGATGCGCTGTCCAGGGGAATCGAGCTTGAGATCCCTTCCCCCGCGGATGAGCCAATTGCACAAGATCAATCCGCAGTCATGCCGGAAATCATTGTGAAGGGCCTGATCCAGGACAACATTTCAGGCCGTTACATGGCCCTGGTCGAGGGCCGCTATTACGGGGTCGGGGATAATATAGGAGTAGAGCGGATAGTATCGCTGGATTCAAACGGCCTTGTTCTGGAATACGGCGGAAGGACCAGACAGGTCCCGGCCGGCGTTTCATCCAGAGACACTTCCTCGACACATATTATCCGGATGAGAAAGACTCCCTGAAAGAAACTGGGAACCTGGATACTAATCAACCGAACACGTGGTGCAGAGTGTAATGGCTGAAAAAGTGGACAAGAAGCCTGTACGGCGTAAATCCAAGTATACGCCCTCGGCGATTCTCCAGTCTCTGGGGCTGACCCGCCCCGGCGGGAGGAACGTGATCGGATTGCAGATCACGCCATCGATCCTGCGGATAATAGAGATCGACCGCGGAGCGAGCCCGCCGAAGATCATCAATTTTTCCTCCATCGATCCCCTGATGGACAACGTGCAGGAAGCCACGGATCAGATACTCGGCCTGATGCATGAGAAAGGCATCGTCGCCGCCACCGTGCATTCCATTGTTTATGACACCGGCGTCGAGCACCGTCAGGTGTCGCTGCCCGCTCTCAACCGGAACGAGATGGAAGCCCTGGTTAAGCGCGAGGTCAAAAAGATTGTTCCCGAGGCAGGCAGCCGTGATGTCGTCTCCGCTTTCTGGTTCGATCGCGGAGCGAAGCGCGCCGGGCGGAAAGCCGATGTACTTATCGGAGTTGTGCCGCGTGAGAACCCGGGGCGCATTATCGGGCTGATGGAGCATTGCGAGCTTGAAACACAGCTTATCAGCACCGTGCCGCTGTCGTTGATCTCTGCCCTTGAGCCTTACGGGGATCGGGCGTCCAAGCGTATCACCGCAGTCGTGCATCTGGAGCGCGACCGGAGTTTCCTGGTCATCTCCAACCGCGGGACATGGGTCTTTTCGCGTGAATTCCAATCCGTGTTGAGCAAGCAGGAGAGCGACAATCAGCCACAGACCCCCTTGCAGGCGCGCCGTCAGTTCGCCAGCGCGCGCTACATCGCCGATCAGGAACGTCTGCTGATCGAGGTCAACCGAAGCCTTTTGTATTTCAAGCAGAGGTTCCGCGGGGAGGGCGTCGGCCTGATTGTCATGAGCGGCGAAGCTTTCAACCTGGATGAGATTTCGGTCGCCATCGGCAAGAATATCGGCATTGAGTCCTGCACGTACCTGCCGTCCGAGGGGTTCCAATACAGGCAACTGGGCGAGCGCGCCGAAAAACTGGAGCGGATTTTCCCGTCCCTTGCCCTGCCGATTGGCGCGGCGCTGCAGAACGTGAGGGATGCCAAGCTCAATTTCGTGCCTCCGGCCTACATGTCGAGACGGCAGGCCCGCCTGCGCCGCACTTTTACCGTGGCCGCAGCCGTGTTTATCTTCATAGCGCTAAGCTCCGGTTACGTGATGATAAGGAATACGCGGCTTGACCTGGAGCAGACTATTCGTGAGAACAGGCAGGAAGAAAGACTCGCCGAACTGACCCACGACCTCGATAAGATTGCCGGAGTCAAGCAGTCCCGGGATCTTGCTGAAATGAGGCGGGCCTTTCTGGCGCGCTTTATGGCGACAAGCTCTCATGAAAGACAACTGTTGCTCGCCCTGAGTAATTTTCTTCCGGAAAAGGCCTGCCTGTTGAATTTGAAGATGGACGAAAGCGGAGAAAAACCAACCGTTTCCATAACCGGACAGATCAAAAGCAACTCGATTGCTGAAACGGATGCCGTTCTTAACCTGCTTTATCAGCGCCTGCAGGGCTGTGGACTGTTTGCCAGCCTCAAGGAACCCCGGATAAACGGCAGCTACGAGGGAAGCGCATATGTTCTCTCATTCCAGGTTGAGTGTGAGCTGGGAAGCGCGGGGGCCGGGAAATGAATCTCAAGGGCATCCTGAAAAAAGTGCTGTTGCCGCTCGGTGTGCTTTTGTTTTTCGCGGCCGTCTGGTTTGGGCTGTTCCGTCCGGAGATGGCCAAGATTGCGGAGTACAGGAATAAGCCGATGGCCACCCAGCAGCAGATAGAATCGATTACAGCCCAGATCGGTTCTTTCGAGGAACCCACGAACGAGGAGCGGGAGAAGTGGGACAGCCTGGCAAACGAAATACAGCGCAAAATTCCGAGAGGGAAGGAAATAACCGCGCTTTATTCCGAAATGTCCCGGCTCGTTGAAAAATATTCGCTCGCCGAGTTTCAGCGCGAACTTGTCGAACTGCCTGCCGGAACCGAGGCGCAGGTGACGGATGAAGACGGGGTGCCGCGCAGCAGTTTCGATCTTAAATTGACCTTTCAATGCAGGTTTGAGTCGCTGATCGGTTTTCTGGACGACATACGCTCACTGGACCGTCTGGTCGAAGTGACAGCACTCGATATTACACGTGGAGTGCCAAACGTTATGGTGAGCCTGAATCTTAAATGCTATTACACCCCGGGATAAAGTCCAAAGGCAATAATTGCCTTGAGCCCCGGGAAAATTGTTCCATTCCTTTGTATTAAAGGCTCCATAAGGCCGCCCCGGCGTCTGGTTCGATTTTTGCAATTAAATCGTTGCACAGACAGCGGGCTTATCCGCCTTGCCCCTGTTGAGCGCGGAAAATAATGCCTTTTCGGAGCAATCTACCCGGGAGGAAAGATGAAAGTGCACCGCGGAATAACAGCCGGCGCGCTGCGGATTGTTGTGATCGTCCCCACCTTATTCCTGTTTTTCGTATCCTCCGCCTGCCATCGCCAGTTAAGCTCTGAACGGCGGCCGATGCCCGAGAGCCAGCCTGCCAGCCGGATCAGCCTTCAGGATGAGCCTGAGGCCCAGTCTCTGCCCGAGATTTCGGTGCCACAGGTGGAACAGGAAAAGCACCCGGATTATAATTTCAACAAAGCCGAGCACGTTTTCGATCTCGATCTGCCGGGAGTGGAGTTGAGCACCGTGCTGCAGACGATGTGCAACCAGCTTGAACTGAACCTGGTGCTCGATCCGAAAGTACAGGACACCCTGAACCTGAATCTTAAGGGCGTGACATTTTTCAAGTTTCTGGACATAGTGCTGCCCCGCAAGAATTTCACATACAGGCTGGAGGATAATTTTCTCTATGTCAACGCGCCAGGCCTTAGAACGAAAGTGTTCAACCTCAATTATCTGAACACGGCGCGCCAGATCACAGGCACCATGACTCTCACCGGCCAGGGTGGTGCGGCGGCGGGCGGCCTGATCCCGCAGAGCACGACCACTTTACAGACCCAGAACACGGTCAACCTGTGGGAAGACATACGCAACGGCCTGCAGGCGATAGTGCTGGGCACGGGCGCTCAGATCACTCCTGCTCTTACGCCGCAGGGGAATTTTTCGGGTGTTGACAATGCCACCGGCCACCGTCTGGTTGTGGACCCCAACTCCGGCGTAGTACAGATAACCGCCAGCGAGGCGATACTGGGCGAGGCTTCCAATTTCATCGATGCCATCGAGAATAGCCTTCAGCGCCAGGTGCTGATCGAAGCGCGCTTCATCGAAATAAACCTGAGCGAGAATTTCGAGGCCGGGCTGGATTGGTCGGTGATTCCCGACCTGACCAATTTCTCGAACCTCAAGGGCGCGCTTACCGGTGGCGCGGTTGCCGGACAGGCCTTGAATCCGAACCAGTCCGATTTTCAGATCGGCGTGTCCAACCAGAATATCAACGCTCTGATGTCCGCGATCAGCCAGCATGGCACAGTCAATGTGCTGCAAAGCCCTCAGGTGAGCACGTTGAACAACCAGCCGGCCGTGATCCGGGTGGCGCGCAACGAGACGTTTTTCCAGCGCACGGAAACGCCGGGCCAGCCTGCCACGGCTACCAGCGCCGCCACCCAGGCGGTGGTTAACTATGTTCCGGTGCAGCAGCCGACTGGTGTGGTGCTGAACCTCACTCCGCAGATCAGCGGCGATGGTTTGATTATCATGTCCATCCGGCCCTCGATCACGACCATCGCCTCGGTGGCGGTCAGCCCGGACGGCCTGAGCACCAGCCCGATCACCGATGTCCGCGAGCTCGACACGGTGGCCAAGGTGCGTCACGGCCAGACAGTGGTCCTGGCGGGCCTGATCCAGGAGCGCGACAACAACGAGACCCGCGAGGTGCCGGGGCTCTCCAAGGTGCCGCTGTTCGGCAACCTGTTCAAGCAGGTGCAGAAGAAGCGGGATAAGATCGAACTTGTGATAATGCTCACTCCGTATATAAATTACAGCCGTCCGACCGAACAGCTCAGCTCGCAGCAACAGGTGGACCGTTATCGCGAGGTGGTGAAACGCTACGAGTTCGGCGAGGGCCAGTTCCGCAGATGATTCGCAGGCCGCCGCATCACGGCCGTCTGGATATGAAGGCAAGCAAAACGACCCGGGATTGCCCGTATGTATCTGGATTTCTTCGGACTGAAAGAAAAACCGTTCTCGCTGACACCCGATCCGCGATTTCTTTTCCTGAGCGAGAGTCACCGTCAGGCCCTGGACCATATGCTTTATGGAATCCGGGAGCATGAGGGTTTTATTCTCATTGTCGGGGATATAGGCACCGGCAAGACCACGATCTGCCGTGAGCTTCTGGAGAAACTGGACCCCGGCAGTTCGAGCGCGCTGATCCTGAACCCGATGCTCAGCGAAACAGAACTCCTCGAAGCCATCCTTCAGGATTTCGGCATCCTCGCCTCGCCTCATGCGCCGGATGCCGGGAACCAGGATTACCGCCGTCTGTACGAAAACCTGGACCCGGAAACCCAGACTGCGCTGGAACTGAATCCGATGCTTCCGGCGAACAAGGTCCTGGAAAACATCCTCAGCAAAGTAGAAAAACCGGTGGTGCAGCCCTCGAAGAAAGAGCTGATCGACCGTCTAAACTCCTGGCTGCTGGCGCGCGCCGGTCAGGGCGGCAGCGCGGTGCTCATTATCGATGAGGCTCAGAACCTTTCCGCCCCGGTCCTCGAACAGATACGAATCCTTTCCAACCTTGAGACTCCGCGCCAGAAACTGCTGCAGATAGCGCTGGTTGGGCAGCTCGAACTCAAGCACAAGCTGGAAGGCCCCGCGTTGCGGCAGCTCAACCAGCGAATATCCGTGCGTTACCAGATAAAACCGATGACTGTCGAGGAAACCAAGCGCTACGTCGAGCACCGCCTGTTCGTGGCCGGCTCCAACGCGGCGGTGACAATCTCCGATGACGCTTACGGCGCGATCTACGACTATTCACGCGGCGTGCCGCGTCTGATTAACGTGATCTGTGAGCGCTCGATGCTGGGAGCGTATGTGGACCAGACCCGCCGGGTGGACCGCGAACTGGTCGAGCGTTGCCGCCGCTCTCTTGAGAGCAACCTGGATGAGGAGACCGAGATTGTCCGCTCTATCAGCGGACCGGATCAGTCTCCGGCGATTGTTGCACAACAGTCGGCCCCTGCTCGCGCGGTTGAAAGTCCCATGCAGACGAACTTCACACAGATCGAGAAGGCCCCCGCCGAGGCGGTCCGCCAGCCCTGGGAGAGAAAAAGCGGCGACGGAAAGAGAAAGGGCAGGCATTTTGTGCTGGCGGCGCTGGGTATTGCCGCACTGATTCTCGCCGCCGTCCTGGGTCACCGGTATTATACTCGGAGCGGTTCGCCGGGTGAAACGAGGTCGAATGTCCCTCAGGCGGCCGCTACGGCGCAGACATCGAAGACTCATGAGGAGAAGCCGGCTCCCGGTTCGCAGGAGGCTGCTTCCTCCACGCCGGCGCAGACAGAGACGGCGGCAGGACAGGCTGATCAGGCTGTCAAGGCTGTCCCCCTGTCTTATTCGATCCAGCTTGGCGCTTTCCAGAGCCTTGACGAGGGACTCGACCATATGCGGCTTCTGACAGAACAGGGCTTGAGCGGGCAGCTTTACATAGTGCCCCTGCATCTGGTGAAAGCCGGAGGGCGCTGGTACCGTGTTTTCTTCGGCGGATTCCCGTCACAGGATGAGGCTCGCTCGGAACTGATGCGGCTGGTCGAGCGGGGAGTTGTGACCGAGGGGAGCGCCAGGATCCTGCAGACGCCGCTGGCTTTCAGACTCGGTGAATACGACAGCCGCGAAAAGGCGGAGAAGGACAGGCAGGACTTCCTTACCCGTTTCAGCATCCCCTCGTACGCTTTCGAACAGCAGAATGGCAACGCTGCCGTGTTCTGTCTTTATGCCGGCGCGTTCGAGGAACAGGGACAGGCCGCTTATCTTGGCGACCGGCTGGAAGAGGCCGGTCTCCAGGGTGAACTGGTGGAGAGGACCGGGTTGTGGAAAACCGCCAGATAAAAGCGCCTCGGGCGCGGGATGGTGCGTGATGAGCCTGATAGCCGATGCACTCAAGAAAGCGCAGCGTATCGGTGTCAAGCCTGTTGAGGGATTGCCGCCGTTTGACCTGAAGAAAGAACCTTCAGGTGAAGCGACGCCTGCCGCCGCTGCGGTGACTTCCCACGCGCCGCGTCCTGTGGCCGTGGTTCAGCCCGCCGCCCGTCCGGCCGCAGCACCGGCTGCGGCGCCACGCCCCTCTGTTAAAGCCCAGCCCGCAGCCTCA
>CAYYNT010000007.1:13174-102021 GCA_964473155.1 uncultured Gemmatimonadales bacterium
CACAGGCGGCTAAACCGAAAACGAAACGCAAGCTCCTGAGCGGCAGGCTTCTGGTGCTGTTCGTGCTTGCGCTTGGGCTGGTTGCGGGCGCTCTGTACTATGTCAACCGGGTCTATCTGCCTTCGCTCCAGCGCGGCGGAATGAGCGCCGTGGCTCCGGTTCGCGCCGTTTCCACTCCAGCGGCTGAAATCCCGGCTCAGCCGGAAGCCGCCGCAATGCAGGCGGCCGACTCTTCCTCAGTTAAGACGGCAGAAAGCGCTTCCACGCTCCAGGCTGAGACCGGAAATACCGATTCAACATCCGCTGCAACATCCGTTGTTCAGGCCAGTCCGATGGAAGCTCCGAAGGCCCAGGGCAGTCAGCCCGCTCCGGCTCAGCTCGAGTTCCCGATTGCTCAGCCTCCAGACGGAGCTGCAGCGGCCGCTCCGCTGGTTCCGGTCACAGAGCCTCCACGCGGGGAAATCGTTCCTCGCGACAAAGAATCCAGGGAAATACGTCCGGACATCTACCACTTCAACATGGCCGTGTATTTCCAGCGCAACGGGGATATACAGTCCGCGCTGGACCAGTACCAGAAAGTGATCGATATCTCGCCGTACAATGCCGAGGCATTCAGCAACATGGGCGTGCTGTACAACCAGCTTGGCGAATACGGCAAGGCCGTGTCAGCGCTGCAGAAGGCGCTTCTGATCGATCCGCGCTACAGCAAGGCGCACAACAACCTGGGCTTGGCTTATTATCGCAGCGGCCAGTTCGACCAGGCGCTTGCAGAGCTTGAACGCGCGGTGGAACTGGAGCCTTCAAGCCAGGACGCCTGCAACAACCTGGGTCTGGTGCACCGTAAGCTTGGGCACACAGGACAGGCGGAGGAGGCTTTCCAGAGGGCCATTGCTCTGGATGCAAGCTACGGCGCCGCGCATTACAACCTGGCCCTGCTGTACGACGAAACCGGCCGTCTCGACCGTGCAATCGAGCACTATCGCGCTTTCCTGGACAGCGGCGGGGGCACTCCCGAGATAAACGCGCGGGTGCGCAACCGTCTTCTTCGACTCGGCTCACCCTGATTTCTGCGGCACGCTCTCCTGTTGTGCAACGGCACGTAAAACACCATATTACAATTTGATCTCCCGGTACGGTGAGTGTCCCGGCAGGGGTGTGTCGCGTGCGTGCGCTTTAGTTTTGCATTTGTAAAAGCGGAGAAACGTTGAAAGAGAAGATCGAGGCCAGACTCGCCACTCTGCCCGCCCGGCCGGGAGTATATCTGATGCGGGACTCCGAGGGCCGGATCATCTACGTGGGCAAGGCCAAGCTTCTTACCAGCCGCGTGCGCAGCTATTTCCGCGGGAGGATCGATAATCCGCGCACTGCCGCGATGGTGGCGCGGGTGGCGGACCTGGATTACATAGTGACGGACAGTGAGGTCGAGGCGCTGCTGCTTGAAAGCAACCTGATCAAAGAGCACCGTCCGCGCTACAATGTCAGCCTCAAGGATGACAAGCGCTACCCGTACCTGAAGGTGACGCTCAACGAGGAATTCCCGCGCGCTTTTGTCACCCGCCGCTACGAACGGGACGGAGGCCGGTATTTCGGCCCTTACAGCGATGCCGGAGCGCTGCGCACGACGCTTGAGGCCCTGCGAAAGATATTCCCCATCCGCACCTGCCGTCACGATCTTCCCTTTAAGCGCGGGCAGCGCGAATGCCTTAATTATCACCTCGGCCGCTGTTCCGGCCCCTGCCACGGGCATATTTCGAGCGGGGATTACAGGGCGATGATTGACGAGATGCTTCTTTTCCTTGAGGGCCGCACGGAAAACATCGAAAAGCGTATCGAGCAGCGGATGCGTCAGGCCAGCGAAAACCTGGACTTCGAGAACGCCGCCCGTTTCAGGGACCAGCTCGCCGCGGTGCAGAAAGTGAGCCAGCGCCAGAAGATGCACTCGCCGGGCGGAAGCGACCGCGACATCCTGGCTGTGGCGGTTGACGGGACAGACGCCTGCGGGGTAATCCTGAAAGTGCGCGACGGCAAGCTGATCGGGCGCGAGCACCACTACATGCGCAACCAGCTCGGTGAGTCTCAGTCACAGGTGCTCGCGGCTTTTATCACCCAGAAGTATTTCTCCGACCGGGAGTATCCGCCCGAGGTTTTTCTGGGCGAGGCGGTCGAGGACCTTGAAATAATCGAGCAGATATTGAGCGAGAGCGCCGGACGGCGTGTGCGCCTGCGCGTGCCGGAGCGTGGCGAGAAAGCCGCTCTGGCCGCCATGGCCGAGCGCAACAGCCACCTTCTGCTGGAAGAGCTTGTGCTTCAGCGTCAGAAGGCCCGCCAGCGAGTCCCGGAGGCCCTGCTGACCCTGCAGAAAACCCTGCATCTTCCGAGGTTGCCGCGGCTTATGGTCTGTTTCGACATCTCCACTATTCAGGGTGAGTACGCCGTGGCGGCGATGAGCTGTTTCCGCAATGGTCAGCCGTCCAAGAGCGGATACCGGCGCTTCCGTATCCGTACGGTCAGTCAGCAGGATGATTTTGCGATGATGAAGGAGGCGGTGGGACGTTATTTCGCGCGGGTGGCCTCCGGTGAGCTGGATAATCCGACGCTTGTGGTGATCGATGGCGGCAAGGGACAGCTCGCCTCTGCCCTGGAGGCTGTGCGTGAATCGGGTGTGGAGATGCCGCCAATGATCGGACTGGCCAAGCGCGAAGAGGAAATCTTTCTGCCCGGCGAGGCCGGCCCGTATGTGCTTTCTCGCCGCAGTGAAGCGCTAAGGATGCTCCAGCGCTTGCGGGATGAGGCCCACCGTTTTGCGGTCGGCTACCACCGCACAATCCGCACGAAAGAAAACCTGATAAGCCGTCTGGAAAAGATACCGGGTATAGGCAAGATGCGCAGCCGGGCGCTGATTTCCGAGTTCGGATCACCCGAGGCCGTGCGCCGGGCAGGAGCGGAAAAGATAGCGATGGTAAACGGCTTTTCGGCTGAAATGGCTGCCCGGATCATGGAACATCTGAATGGAACGGAGAACAACGGGGAGGAAGATGCTAAGGACGGTTAAACTGCCGGTGGGAGAGCTGGGATCGAACTGTTTCCTGGCCTGGGACGAGGCCACGCGGGAAGGGGTGGTGATTGATCCGGGAGCCGAGGGAGATAGAATAATCGAGGCGATCCGCAAGAGAGAGCTTACAATTAAGTACATTCTTAACACTCATGGCCATGGCGACCATATCGGGGCCAACGCGGACATTAAGAATGAATTCGATGTCCCGATCCTTATTCATGAGGCGGATGCTCCCATGCTGACCGATCCTGCGCTCAACATGTCGATGGCTTTCGGGCCGGCGGTCATCAGCCCTCCGGCGGACGGTTTTCTCGTGCCTGGAGACAAGGTGAAGTACGGTTCCGTGGAACTGGAAGTCATTCTGACCAACGGGCACAGTCCGGGGGGAATAAGCCTTTATGACGGAGAGGGGATAGTTTTTACCGGAGATGCGCTTTTCCCGGGCTCTATTGGACGTTGCGACCTGCCGGGAGGTGATCTGGGGACCCTTCTACAGGCGATCCGAAAGGGACTGCTGGTGCTTCCGGATGAAACACAGGTGCTTCCCGGCCACGGACCGAACACGACAATCGGCCAGGAGAGGAAGTGGAACCCGTACCTGCCCTGACAAAAGAAGAAGCGGCAAAAGTCCTTGACAGTATTCGGCGGCGCTTTCATTTGGAGCAGTTCGAGGACTACATGCTGTTCGAGCGCAGCCTGGCCGATAATTCGCAGGCGGCTTACGGACGGGATGTGGAGTCATTTGTCCTTGAAATGCGCCGTTTGGGCCTCGACTCCCCGAAAGATGTCGCGCGCAGCCATGTGGCGGAGTACCTGAACCGCCTGGCCGAGGCCGAACTGGCGGCCAGTTCCCTGGCGCGCAAGAGCAGCTCGATCCGTCTGTATTTCCGTTTTCTTGCCGGTGAGGGTCTGATAAGCCATGACCCGACCGATACTCTGGAGCTTCCGCGCCTGAGCAGACGGTTGCCGCATGTGTTGTCTCTGCAGGAGATAATGTCCCTGATCGGCGCAATCGACCGGCAGTCTCTGGGAGGTCTTCGTGACACGGCCCTGCTCGAAACTATGTATGCCACAGGAATGCGGGTCTCTGAGGTGACGGGGCTTCCATTGCAGAACCTCCACCTTGATCGCGGGATAGTGCTGGTTTTCGGGAAGGGGTCCAAGGAGAGGATTGTTCCGGTGGGGGACGCGGCCATCCGGGCGCTCAGGGACTATTTAGAGCATGAACGTCCGATTCTGGATCGAGGGAAGGGATCGGGGCGGGTGTTCCTTAACCTTCGCGGAACTCCGCTAACGAGGATGGGAATCTGGAAAATCCTTCGTAAATACGCTCTTCTTGCCGGTGTGGAAAACGAGGTGCACCCGCATGTCCTTCGGCACTCGTTCGCCACTCACCTGATCGAGAACGGCGCTGATCTGCGCGCAGTCCAGGAAATGCTGGGTCATGCGGATATTGTCACCACTCAGATTTATACCCATCTGAGCAACGAAACTTTACGTCAGATCCACCGCGATTATCACCCGCGGGCCTGATAGCCTCGGCAAGATTCAGGAGACAACAAAGGCCGGTCCTTCAGATTACAGGACCGGCCTCGTATGCTTTAGCCAGGCAAAGGGAATCAGATTACAAAGTCCTTTTTCAGCTTCACGCCCTTGACCTCGGTCTGAAGCTTGGTTTTACTTGTCAAATCGAAAGGACTGTCCTTTGCGAACATAAGGATTGCACTGCTGGCGCTTTCCCGCTGGACCTTCCCCCGCAGAATCTGATTTTTCAGGTTTTTCAGTTGAGTTTCGGACTCATTGATCTCTGCGCCGAGATTGTGTCCCTTGGTATCGTCGAAATTGATCCTGAAGGCCAGATTATTGCCCTGGAAGGAATCGCCCAGATAAGTGATAGTGTAGTTGAATTTTACAAAGCTCTCGGCAATAACAACTCCAAAACTGCCCTTGATTTCCTTTTCCTGCGCAAGAAGGCTGCCGGCTAAAAGGGCTGACATTGCCACTGCAATGAAACTCTTACGCATAGATCTTCTCTCCTGATCAAAACTGTGGATACATTGAACGGTTGAAAATCTGCCTATCGCTCCTGGCCGGACAAAACCGGCCGCCTGAATCCTGATGGCATGTTTATCCTGCGATGTTATAATCCACGGCTTGATGCAGGGGACACGCCGGAAAAGCCGGGTGAAAAATTTCCGGATATATCACGCAATGATTATTTAATAATCTTGCCTTAAGGATTCCAGATTAATTGGAAACACAAAACGGGCTGATCCGGAGTATTCAAACGGCAGGATTCTCCAGCCCTTGAATACTACAATCCAGGCTGAAGCTCCAGAACATTCTTAATTTTCATCAGCAGAAGCTCCGTATCCACCGGTTTAACGATATAATCAGCGGCGCCTTTACGCAACGCCTGTTTCATACTGTCCACAGAGCTGAATCCGGTGATCATGAAAACGATTATGCGCGGATTTTTCTTTTTGGCCCGGGTTAGAATCTTCATTCCGCTGTCGTCGCCCAGACGAATGTCTGTAAGGATGAGGTCGAAGTCTCTTTTATCAATGACAGACAGCCCTTCGCGACAACTGCCAGCGCTTTGAACCTCGTACTGCTCCTCTTCGATAAGCCGGACGAAACTTTGCCGGACAAGAGGATCATCCTCAACAACCAGTATACTCCGGTGCGTTATCATGTCGCGGACTCAATGCCCAGGTTATCTTGAATAGAAAGGGCTGAGCCTCATCACCGAGGGCCAGCCCTGTTTCCTATGACAATGCCAGTGGTGGTGATATTCAGTCACCGGCTGTCCACTCATTATATGGAAAAGTCTTTCTTCAGTTTGTAACCTTTTATTTCGGTATAGAGCTTGGTTTTGCCCTTGAGGTCGAAACCGGCGTCTTTCGGAAACAGCAGCAGGGCGCTGGAAGCGCTTTCCCGCTGAATTTTTCCCTGTATGGTCTGGTTCTTCAGGTTTTTCAACTGAGTTTCGGCTTCATTGATCTCACCGGCAAGGTTGAAACCCTTGGTGTCGTCGAAAGAAATCCTGAAAGCCAGGTTGTCAGGCTGGGCTGCATCACCGAGGTATGTGATAGTGTAGTTGAATTTGACAAAATTCTCAGCTATCACAACCCCGAAACTGCCTTTAATCTCCTTATCCTGAGCCAGGAGGCTCGAGGCGAGAAGGATCGACATGGATATAAAGATTCCGAAACTTCTCATAAGGCTCCCCCCTCGTAACAACAGAATATTTAGAAGAGTCGTCTGATATTCTTGGCCGGAAAGTATAATCAGCCTTCTGCTTATTTCTCCAGTCTAATTTGCAGCCTTTAACAAAACAACAGGAACATCAGGTTATAAGCCGTTTACTAATAAACGGCATGATACGCTAATTATATGATAGCGGACTAATTATAAAAGTCAAGTTTATTCTGTACACTTTATCGATATTTCTGTTTTGTCCGCCGCGATGACGGCGGAATTAACATATGAGGCGCTTTTACTTTTATAAGGGCGGACAGGATACGGAATTATATTTCCAATCGTCATTGTGAAAAGAATTGCCGGTAACAGGAGACTGTGGTTATTATCTCAATGTGGCTATTAAAACTATATGCAGAAGCTGTGCCGTTGGATTGATGATAATCGAATGCCCATTTTACCGCTGGTTGAAAAAGGATCGGCTGGCTGAAGAAATATAACATGAAATCGATTTCGCACATCTTGCGCGAAATCGAGCAGTGAAAAAATCCAGATGCCGGTCGACTGTTTATCATAATGTTATCCAGAGAAAAAAATGAACTTGCGGGCTGAAATTATCGGAAATGATGGAATTCGAAGGGTGACATACATTCCGGCGGCTGAGTCGAGGATTACGGTCATCTGCTGCGGGATGGCAGGTTTAAGGAGCGCCATTCTGAAGAGTTTGTACAATCAGCTTCTCTCAAATGGACTGATAACATCCGGCAGGGAGGCGTGTGCCCCTGCCATGGGAGGATTGTCTCGAATAGCCGTTGCTTATCTGCCGCCTCCAGGCAGGGAAATATTCAGTGGCGCGACAGTCGGCGAGGAGCTTGCATTCGGCAGTGAAGGCCTGATGCTGGCCTCCGGTAATCTGGTTACGAAAGAGGAGTGTTTATTAAGGCAAAGGTTTGAACCGATAGTACAACGGTCGGTATGGGAATTAAGCTCCGCCGAGCGCCGTCTGTTGCTTCTGACCTCCCAGGCCGCGCTGAAACCTGGTCTCTGGTTGTGCGATGAGCCGCTTGCCTGTCTGGACGGTTCGATGCGAATGAAAGTATTGGGCTTTCTGGCCGGATGCAGCCGTTCCGGCGCAACGGTTCTGGCCGCTTCAGCCGAACCGGCGGCTTTGGCATCGATAGCGGATAATTTTGTGGTTCTGGGGGATGACGGTTGTGTGAAGATGGTTCTGGATGGGAATGGCCTGCCTGAAAACGATGCTGGCATAACCGAAAGACCGGCAAGCCTTTGGTTCACAGGAATCGTCAGGAATCGTAAATCTGAGGTGACAGGGAGAGATTGATCGAAGATTTTTCCATGGCCGTCGTCCAAGTTTATGCAGGCTTGGCTGGGAGATTTTTCCTTGACTGGGAGGTGAGCGAAAAGTATTTTAAAGGCTGTCATTTACGGGATTAATATGCGAAAGGTCTGTTTCTCCAGTTTGTCGGACTCTTCGAGCAACACCCCGCCCTGTCGATCTGCAAAAGTCGGAAAGCTCATCCCGGAATAGCAGAGAAGGAATGGCGGGATGATTAGATCGATAATCATATACACCGGTCTTATAATAGTCCGGAATCACAACAATCGCTGGAAGAAAGGATATGGCAATGCGTAAGATGATCGTGGTTCTGTCGCTGGCCGTAGTCTGGATGTTCACGGTGGCATCCTCCCCGGTGGTGACTGGCGCGAAGGTGAGAATCAAGGCCAAAAAATATGAAGAAGCCATAAAGGTGCTCGAAGACAATAAAGGGCAGTATGGCAACGATCCCGAGCTGTTCTACTATCTGGGCCGGGCTTATGCCGGCACCGCCAAATGGGCGGATGCTGGCGACAATTTCAGCAAGGCCCTGACCTTGAATCCTGACAAGGACCTGAAGAAAGAGATAGAAAAGTATCGGGACTTTCACTGGTCAACGTTTGTCAAGGAAGGCTCCGCGCTTCTCCAGCAGAAACGTTATGATGTCGCCATAGGCAAATACTTGCTGGCCAACCGGATCAACCCGGACCGTAAGGAAAGCTGGGCCAACCTCGGTGTTTCGCAGCTTGAATTGGGACGCAGCATGGAGGAAGCCCAGCCCCCGAAGCCCGATAGCGCCAAGATCATGTATGAGGGCGCGATCGAGTCCTTTAAGCGTGCGATCGAACTTGATCCCTCGAACGAGACTTTTACTAAAAATCTTGCCCAGGCTTACACAATTGCCGGCAAGGAAGATGAGGCGATAGCGATTTACGAAAAATGCATTGAAGACAATCCGGATGACGCCGCATCGAAGGGACGCCTGGTTACTCTCTACATGACACGTCAGGATTTCGAAAACGCAGCCCCGATATACGAGAGCATGCTGTCCGATGCAGGGGCCGAACTCGGAGCGGCGGATTTCTTCAATGCAGCGAGCTGTTATTATCAGTTGTACATGACTATTTCCAAGAAAGAGGATCAGGCATCCAAGGACAAGGCGGTTGAATACCTGAAAAAGGCAGCCGACGCTTACACCCGGGTGCTGGAAGAGACACCCAACGATTGCGAGGCGAGCACACAGCTCTATTACACCTATATCAACCTCGAGAACTGGGCCAAAGTGGTTGAGACTATCGAGAACATGCTGAAGAACGGCTGCCAGCGCGAGTATATTACCCTTCAGAACCTTGGCGTGGCCTATGTCAAGGTCGGTAACAAAGACAAGGGCGTTGAGGTGTTTAAGGAAGCCGAGTCGGTCAAGCCGAAGGAAGAAAACAAATAAAGTGGGCTGACGGGGATTTTCTACTCCGGCGGCACGCTTTATCAGGAGTTATGAGAAGACCTTTTGACGGGATGGATTTGTCACCCCGTTGAAAGGTCTTTTCTGAAGGTGTGGTAATTTTTGGTTGCACGGCGGCCTGAAGAAAAGTAAATTCAACGCTTGAGTCTCGGTCGCAGGATTTCTGATTAATCATATGAAGAGGCCTGATCGGCTCGATTAAGCCTTTGCCAGAGGTTGTAATGAATTCACCCAACAAAGACAGGCTGGTGCTCGATGCCAAGATGATCGAGCGGGCTCTTAAGCGCATGGCCGATGAGATCGTGGAGCAGAACCAGGGTACGGATGCACTCCTGGTGGTCGGAATACAGACCCGCGGAGTTTATCTGGCCGAGAGGCTGGTTCACAACATTGAACAGGTCGAGGGCGTTCGTGTAGCCACCGGTAAGCTTGATATAACGCTGTACCGCGATGACCTCCGTCATGTGGCGATTCAGCCGACGGTGCGAAGCACAGACCTTCCCAGCGACATAACTGGAATGCGGATAGTGCTGGTGGATGATGTCCTGTTTACCGGACGGACCATTCGTTCAGCGTTGGAGGCCCTGGTGGATTTCGGCCGCCCGGCCCGGATTCAGCTTGCCGTCCTGGTCGACCGAGGCCACAGGGAACTGCCGATCCAGGCCGATATCTCCGGCAAGGATGTTGTTTCGGCGCAGAATGAGGAAGTTGTGGTAAAGGTGACTGAGGTGGATGGTGTCGATGGCGTCTGGATCAGACAGATTTGAAAACGATAAGCTGGTCTTCAGTTGCCGTTTCTTTCAACCCTGTCCGTGAAGGTCTTGCATGCTATTCAATCGCAAGCATCTCTTAGGCCTGGAGGAACTGACGGCGGAAGAAATCCGGATGATACTGGACACCGCCGTCCCCTTCAAGGAAATCAGCGAGCGGCAGATCAAGAAAGTCCCGGTCCTGCGGGGCAAAACGATTGTAAACCTATTTTTCGAACCAAGTACGCGCACACGAACCTCATTTGAATTCGCTGAGAAGCGCCTGAGCGCAGATACGATCAACATCTCGGTTTCGCAGAGCAGCGTGGTCAAGGGAGAGACTCTGGTCGATACCGCGCGCAATCTGGAAGCGATGAAAATCGACATGGTGGTGATCCGTCATGGCGCCTCCGGCGCGCCGCGTTTCCTGTCCGAACGCATCAATTCGAATGTTATCAATGCCGGAGATGGCTGGCATGAACACCCGACTCAGGGACTGCTGGACATGTTGACCATCCGTGACCGCTTCGGCCGTCTGGCCGGGCTTAAGGTGGCGATAGTCGGCGACGTTCAACACAGCCGGGTGGCGCGCTCCAACATCTGGGGCCTGCGGAAAATGGGCGCCGAGGTTGGGGTTTGCGGTCCGCCGACGCTCGTTCCGGGGATAATACGTGAACTCGGAGTGAAGATTTATCCGCGTGTGGAGGATGCGCTGGCTGAGTGCGATGTGGTCAATGTGCTGCGGATACAGCTCGAACGCATGCAATCGAACATGTTTCCCTCTCTTCAGGAATACAACCGTCTGTTCGGTGTTACAAACAAACGCCTCCAGGCTGCCGGGCACGATATTCTTATCCTGCATCCCGGCCCGATGAACCGGGGGGTGGAGATAGACAGCGATGTGGCTGACGGGCCGCAGCAGGTGATACTCAAGCAGGTCACCAATGGCGTGGCGATCCGTATGGCGGTGCTGTTTCTTCTGGCTGGCGGCAAACCCGCCAGTGCGGCTGAAGCCGCTTCCATGCGCGAATAGCCGCTTGAACGCTCTCCGATGAAAGGCAGGTGTCTTTTGGATCGTCTGCTGATACGCGGGGGTCGTATAATCGACCCGGCGAACAAGGTCGATGCCCGGCTGGACCTGCTGGTGGCCGATGGAGTAGTCGCCGCTCTGGGAAAGGGGCTTGATGCTCCGGAGGACGCCCGGATTATCGATGCCGCCGGGAAAGTAGTAGCGCCGGGATTGATCGACATGCATGTCCATCTGCGCGAGCCGGGCCGCGAGGATGAGGAAACAGTGGAAACCGGATGCCTTGCGGCGGCGGCCGGCGGATTTACGGCCGTGGCGGCCATGCCCAATACAGACCCCGTCACGGACAACCAGGCGGCCGTGGGATTCATCATCCGCGAGGCCATCCGCAGCGGATACGCCAATGTATATCCGGTTGGCGCCATAACCAAGGGCCTGGCGGGTGAGAGCCTGGCAGAAATGGGCGGGATGATCGAGGCCGGGGCCGTGGCGTTCACCGATGACGGGCATTGTGTAACAAGCGCCGAGATGATGCTCAAGGCCATGAAGTATTCGACGATATTCGACGTGCCGGTGATCAACCATTGCGAGGACAAATCGCTGGTCGGCAGCGGCGCGATGAACGCCGGTCTGGTCGCCACGCGGCTTGGATTGCCTGGGATCGCGGCGGAGAGCGAGGAAATCATTGTCTACCGTGATTGCGCCCTGGCCCGGCTTTCCGGGGCGCGCTATCATGTGGCTCATCTGTCCTGCGCGCGCGCGGCTTCAATTGTCGAACGCTTCAAGTCCGAGGGCGTGCGGGTGACCGCCGAGGTGACTCCGCATCACCTGGTCCTGACCGATTCGGCGGTGGAGGGATACAACACCAACGCCAAAATGGCGCCGCCGCTCAGGAGCGCCTCGGATGTGAAGGCGCTGCGCGAGGCCCTCGCGGCAGGGGTGATCGATTGCATCGCCACAGATCACGCTCCGCACCATTATAACGAGAAAGAGGCGGCTTTTGCCGATGCGCCCAATGGTGTTATCGGGCTGGAGACCGCTTTCCCCGTGCTGTACACGCATCTTGTGCTGACCGGAGTTCTCAGCCTGCCGTCTCTTATCGATAAAATGAGCCCCTCCCCGGCCCGCGTTCTGGGAGTGCCCGGCGGCACGCTGGCCCAGGGGGCGGCAGCCGATATAACTGTGCTGGATGTGGAAACGAAGTGGAGGATTGACAAGAACCGGTTCTATTCAAAAAGCCGTAACACTCCGTTCCAGGATATGGAAGTCACCGGGAGGGCTGTGGCCACTCTGGTGGGAGGGCGGCTTGTCTGGGAGCTTGACGGGTGAAATGAATGCAAATAAGGATGACCGGCCGACAGTTGCGACTACGCGGCCCGCGCCTGGACGCGGAACGTTGATCACGCTGGCTGTGTTTTTTCTTTATGCCGTCATTCTGAGCCTTGCAGCTTTGAATGAATTGTTTGGTCTGGGCTGTTCGAGAATCCTTTTTTTAAGTGAGATTTGGTGCAGCGACCGGCTGAAGGAATGTTTTATCAGGATGGGTTGAGGGAAGATATGAGCGTAAAATGTGACGCAGATGTTCGTACAAGATCGTTTATCGTCCTTTTCGGTTTTATCGCAGCTTGCGTTCTGAATGTTTCCTGCCGTTCCGGAAACCCGGAACTGAAACGTGAACGGAAAATTGTGGCCGCCGGTCTGGAGATTCTTCGCAATGGCACTCCTCTTCAGCGCGACTCAACGATCCGTACTTTTTACAGTATCAAGAATGCCGATCTCCTTATCGAGCATCTTGACGATCCGGACCAGAACATAAAAATCGCCATGATCAGCGCGCTCGGCTTCATCAAGGACAAAGCCGCCGCACCGGCCCTTAACGGCCTTCTGACCGCCACCAGCGATTACCTTCTCCGTGAGACAGTGCTGTACGCTCTGGGTGAGATTTGCGACACCAGCAGCGCCCCGGTTCTGGCAGGCCTTCTTGCAGATCCTTCGACGGACAGGGACCTGCGCCTGAGCATACCGATCACTCTGGCCTCATTCGGCCATGGAGAAAGAGCCTCCCTGGTGGTAAAGGCATTTGCGGATATCCTGCGGAGCAATCCTGAGGATGTGGAACTGTGCTCGTATGTTTCGGTCGGAGTTCTGGAGGTGCTGAACCCGGATAACGCGGAGACCTTCCAGGCGTTCCTGCCGCAGTTGCGGCGTATGTCAGAGCAGCGTAAGGCCGAGGCTGGAGAGGATGATGGAATATACACGAATTTTGTGCTGACCATACAGGAGCTTGAGAAATATGGAGCCGCTCCGGCGAGTTGAGACGCCAGGGCGATTTCTGCCGATAGACGGTGACTGAGATCGATGGGTCTCAGTTTTTTGTTTGTGGCCGGATTGCCCTATTTGGGGCAGCTTTGCTTTAAAAGGCAAACAGTCTGCCGGGGATAATGCAGACTGAATCGCAGTAACTCTAATGGAATCATGCAATTGAGGCTACGGTTATTTCATGGCCTGGCTGGTACGGCGTTTGCTTTCTAATGAATGATACCGTTTTCCGGCGCTTCCCTGCCGGGACTATGGAGCTTTTTCTCTTGGAGACCTGAATGAACGAACAGATCAGCATCCTGAATGAGCACGTGAAACAGGAGAGCGCGTTTGTCGAAAGTGTGATGCACGAGGTGGGACGGGTGATTGTCGGGCAGCGTTACATGGTCGAGCGCCTTCTGCTGGGGATTTTGTGTGACGGCCACGTACTGCTGGAAGGCGTGCCCGGGCTGGCCAAGACCCTGAGCGTGCGCACTCTGAGCCGGGTGATCGAGGCCGGTTTCCAGCGCATCCAGTTCACTCCGGACCTTCTGCCCGCAGACCTTATCGGCACGATGGTCTACAACCAGAAGACAGGCGAGTTCGTACCGCATAAAGGGCCGCTTTTCACGAACATTGTGCTGGCTGATGAAATCAACCGCGCTCCGGCCAAGGTGCAGAGCGCCCTGCTCGAATCGATGCAGGAGCGTCAGGTCACTCTTGGAGGCTCCACCTACCGTCTGCCCGACCCGTTTCTTGTCCTGGCCACAGAGAACCCGATCGAGCAGGAGGGCACATACCCGCTGCCCGAGGCGCAGGTGGACCGTTTCATGTTCAAGATCAAGGTAAGCTATCCGAACAGCGAAGAGGAGCGGCGCATCCTTGACCTCATGTCGACCGGCGAGCCGCCGGAGGTGCGTCCTCTGTTGAAGCCCGAGGACATTATCCGTTTGCGCAAGATTGTGCGCGAAGTGTACATGGATGACAAAATAAAAGATTACATAGTATCTCTTGTAATGGCGACTCGCCGCCCGGCGGATTTCGGACTGACGGAGCTTGCCCCGCTGATCGAATACGGGGCCTCGCCCAGGGCCACGATATATCTGGCACAGGCCGCGCGGGCCAACGCTTTTATCCGCCGTCGCGGTTACGTAACCCCTGAGGATGTGAAATATGTGGGCATGGATGTCCTCCGTCACCGTGTTATCCTGACCTATGAGGCCGAGGCCGAGGAACGGACGCCCGAGGACATAGTGCAGAAAGTGTTCGATCACATCGAGGTGCCCTGATTTGATACCGAAGGAAATCCTGGACAAGGTCCACCATATCGAGATAGTCACCCGTCAGGTGGTGGACGATGTTTTTTCCGGGGAATACCACAGCACTTTCAAGGGCCTCGGCATGGAGTTTTCCGAGGTCCGCGAGTACCAGCCGGGCGATGATATCCGCGCCATTGACTGGAATGTGACTGCCCGCATGGGTCATCCGTTCGTCAAGAAGTTTCACGAGGAGCGGGAATTGACCGTAATGCTGATGGTGGACGCCTCGGGCAGCGGTATGTTCGGCTCGGTAGACCGGATAAAGGGCGAATTCGCCGCCGAGCTTTGCGCGGTCCTCGCTTTCAGCGCCATCCGCAACAATGACCGCGTGGGCCTGGCCATGGTCACCGACCAGGTGGAAAAAGTGGTCGTGCCCAAAAAAGGACGCAAACATGTGCTGCGGGTGATACGCGAACTGCTTTATTTCAGGCCGGAGCACCGCGGGACCTGTCTGCGCGAGGGCATCGAGCACCTTATCCGCGTGCTCAACCGCCGCAGCGTGATTTTCGTGGTCAGCGATTTCATGGATAACGGGTATGAGCGGGCGCTGCGTCTGCTCAGCCGTCGTCACGATGTGGTCCTGGTGCGTATTACCGATCCGCGGGAGCTGGAATTGCCGCCTGCAGGCCTTGTTAATCTGCGGGACCCGGAGACAGGAAAAACCATGGTGGCCGACCTGGCCTCGGCCAGGGTGAGGGACGGGTTTCGTGAGCTGGCCGCCAGACGGCGGAGTGAACAGGAAAGCTTCTTCAAAAGCTCGGGCATCGATTACATAGACCTGATGACCGGAAGTTCTTATATTGAACCTCTCATGGGCTTTTTCCGCATGCGGGCCAGAAAATTCAGGTGATAACTGCACCCCGGCGGCTATTCCGGCACGGACTGAGCGGAGGCGTTTTGATAAAAGTAGAGAATCTGACCAAGCGATACGGTAACTTCCACGCAGTGCGCGGTATCTCGTTCCAGTTGAAAAAAGGCGAGATTCTGGGATTCCTGGGTCCCAACGGCGCGGGAAAGACCACGACCATGCGCATTATAACCGGGTTCCTTTCGCGCTCTGAGGGGACTGTCGAGGTGGCGGGGCATGACATCTTCGAGCATCCGCTGGAAGCCAAGCGCAATATCGGCTACCTGCCCGAACTGCCTCCGTTGTACAAGGAGATGCGGGTGATCGATTATCTGAATTTCTGCGGAGTGATCAAGGGATTGAAAAACGGGCGCGAGCGCCGTCGCCGCCTGGAGTTCGTGCTGGACCGCTGTGCTCTGGGAGAGGTGCGCAGTTTCCATATGCACAAGCTCAGCAAGGGCTACCGTCAGCGTGTCGGTCTGGCGCAGGCTCTGATCCATAATCCGCCGATATTGATTTTAGATGAACCGACCAGCGGTCTGGATCCGCACCAGATTATCGAGGTGCGGCAGCTAATCCGTCAGATCGCCGGCGACCACAGCATCCTGCTGAGCACGCATATCCTGCCCGAGGCCAGCCTGACCTGTGACCGGGTGCTGATTATCAATCGCGGCCGCATAATGGCCGAGGACACCACGGAGCGCCTGACCGGCCGTCTCAAGGACAGCGAGATTCTCAGTCTGACCTGGCGGGGTGGTCCTTCCGATCTGTGTGACCGTCTGTCCCGGCTGCCGGGGATGCTGAAAATCGGAAAGCCGGAGACGGACAGGGAAGACAGCCGGATCAGCCGTCTGGAAATCGAATTTGAATTGAAAAAAGACCATCGCGGCGAACTCGCCCGGACTGTCGTCGAGTCCGGAGCGGAGCTGATCGAATTGCGAGCCGACAAGATGTCCCTGGAGGAGATTTTCATCCGTCTTACCTCCCGGATTGAGTCATAAACGGCCGAATGGCGCCTATAACCCGGATATCCAGGGGAAAACTGCATGCGGAACGTACTTTCAATATTCTGGCGTGAATACAAGTCCTACTTTGTCAGCCCGATTGCCTACGTGGTGATCGGCGTGTTCATTTTCCTTGTTTCAAACAGATTTGTCTACCAGTTCAACCAGTTCGTGGAATTGAGCTTCAAAACCATAAGCGAAGCCCTGGCGCGGCAGCAGACCATGCCCAAGTTCAGTATCAACGATACGGTGGTGCGCAGCATCTTTCAGGAGATACGCACGATCAGCATGTTCCTTCTGCCGATGATCACGATGCGTCTGTTTGCCGAGGAACGCAAGACCGGGACAGTCGAACTGCTGCTGACCTCACCGCTCACAATCACACAGTTGGTGATCGGTAAGTTCCTGGGCGGGTTCATTCTGTTCCTGACCATGGTCCTGCCGACCTCGGTGCTGTTTTATTTCCTGTTTCTGTACGGCAATCCGGACCTTGGTCCGGTCCTGACCAGCTATGCAGGGATCATCCTGTTCGGGGCGGCTGTTATCTCGCTGGGTCTGCTGATCAGCTCACTGACCGAAAACCAGATTATCGCCGGGGCGCTCACATTCGGCGCGTTCCTTTTCCTCTGGCTGGTCGGCCGTCTTGGAGAAACCAATTTCACTGTCTGGGCCAAGCTTGCCGATTACCTGTCGATCACCGCTCATTACAACAATTTCGCCATGGGAGTGATAGACTCGCGGGATGTTTTGTTCTATCTGTCGTTCACTTTCTTCGGCCTGCTCCTGACATACCAGTCCATTTCATCGTTGCGCTGGAGGTGAGGCCGGATGAAACAGAAAATAAAAAAATACGGATATGCCAGCCCGCTGATCCTTCTTGCAGGACTCGGCATGTATTATGTAAACGGCCTGTGGGATTCGTTTTCGATCGGCCTGAGCCTGTTGGGCGCCGCCGGCCTTCTGGTCTGGCTTGTTCTGGGGCTGGATGAAGTAAAGCAGGTGTTCAATGCGCGGTCTTTCCGCTCCGGGACCAATACGCTGCTGGTTATCAGCGTTGCGCTGAGTGTGATTGTGGTGGTGAACCTGCTCGGTTACCGGAACTTTTTCTGGAAGGATATAACAATAGCCAAGAAATATGAGCTGAGCCCGCTGACCATGAACATAATCAAGGAAGTGGCCGAGGCTAAAAAAGAAATTCATCTGACTGCGTTTTTCTGGCAGCACGTGGATTACAATCTTTCAGCACAACAGAACCAGCAGATGATTCGCGAGAACATGCGCCGCCAGAGCAAGCTCCGCGACCTTCTGGCGGTTTACAGCAGTGTCTGCCCGTTCATTCATTACCGTTTTGTCGATCCAAACCGGGACCTGGTGCTATCGCAGCAGTACAACATCCAGCGTTACCGTGACAATGTAGTGGCAGTGGAAAGCGGTGAGAGCCAGGAGATGGTTGTCAACATGGCCAGCGAGGAACAGGTGACCAATGCCCTGATCCGCGCCCTCAGCGCCGACCGCCGTAAGATATATTTCCTGGAGGGACATCAGGAGCGCGCTGTTGATGACGGCAGTAACGGTGGGTTCATGCTGGCGGCCCAGGCGGTGTCTGATCAGAACTACCTGGTCGAGCCGCTCAATGTGCTGGAGACTGGCCGGGTGCCGGAGGACTGCCGAGTCCTGGTGATAGCGGGCCCGCGTAAACCCCTTCTGCCAGAGGAAGTGCGACTTGTTGACGATTATCTTGAAAACAACGGCCGGGTGATGGTGGCGCTTGATCCTGAGTACGATGCCGGGCTGGAGGAATGGCTTCTGGGCTGGGGCATCCGGGTGGATAAAAGCATGGTTGTGGATAATTCCGCAGCCGGAGTGCGTCAGGGAGCGGGTCCCACCGAGCCGCTCATCTACAGCTATGACAAAGAGCATCCGATCACCGCTCAGTTGCAGAAAGCTTTCACCACGATGCCCACGGTCCGGTCGATGCGTCCTGTGCAGGACCATGATCCGGAGATTGAGCTGACCGTGCTGGCCAGCACGAGTGAAAACAGCTGGGGAGAAACTGATCTGACCCCGCTTTCGATCAAGACCCCGACTTTCGATCCGGCTGATCTCAGTGGTCCCGTGCCGGTGGCAATAGCTATGCACAAGAAACTGGAAGACCGTGATCCAGGCGTCAAGGAAGTCAAATCCAATCAGATAAACCGTGCGCCGACACAGGAAGAATTACGCCGGATAAAGCTTGAAATGTCACAGCGGCGGGCCGAAATAGTTGTGTTTGGAGACAGTGAGTTTGCCTCCAACTCGTATCTGCGTTACGGCAGCAACTGGGACCTGTTCATGAATTCGATCAACTGGCTGGTGGGGGATGAGCGTCTGATCAGTATCTCAGGCAAAGATCCTGAAGACCAGAGCATAGAGATTACTCAGCGTCAGGCCAAGCGGATGGCTTTGGTTGTGCAATACGGTTTGCCGCTCCTGGTGCTGCTCTTCGGAGTCTGGGTCTGGGTGATGCGCGTGCGGACCTGATCTGTCCAGATCGGACATTCTGCGCGACCGAACCATAAGAGGGAACACAGATGAACTGGAAGATTCTGCTTGTCATCCTGCTGGTCATGAGCGGTGTGGGACTATATCTGGCCCGGGAAATGGGCTTGTTTAAAAAAGCCGATCCCGAGCCTGTCAAAATCGAGAGACTTATAAACTTCGACATGGATGCGGTGGACAGGGCGAAGATAAGTTTCATGGATACGACCTACGTGCTTGAACGCCATTATGATGAATGGCGCATCCTGGAACCGTACGCCGACGAGCAGGCCGACTCTCTGACAGTCAATAACATTCTGCGGACCCTGACCAAAATCAGCGTGGTCCGCAAGATACCGTTGGACTCGATAAACCTGGCCCAGGTCAATCTGGACAAGCCGGTGCTTTCGTTCGAGATACATTTTCCGGACGGCAAGACCAGGGGAGTGAGTTTCGGTGCGTTGAATCCGACAACTGACAATATCTATGTGCACATAAGCGGGGTGGACAGCGTCATTCTGATCGGAAGAACCCTGGGGCCATCTCTGGCGGTCGATGGACGGATGATCCGCAGCAAACAGTTGATGAATCTGCCTGTATTGCGCGTGGCGAGTCTTGAACTGGAGCGGAACGGCCAGACAGACCGTTTTGCAGTGGACCGTCAGACCGGGCAATGGTGGGTGGAATCGCCCGGACCCCGCCGTCCGGTGAACAAGCTGGTTGTCCTGACAGTCCTGGAAAGGTTCCACCAGGGCGAGGTGCGTGAATTCTACCCGTTGGATCATGCCGGATTGGCGGTCACCGGGCTTGACAAACCGGTCAGGCGTTTAATCGTGGAAGACCTGGATGGCGGCCGTAATGAGATCAGGCTTGGCAGGCGCGACTCGGAACGTGATTATCTTATGTGGGCCAGTTCGACAGTATATCCCGCCGAGATCATGCTGGTAGATTCGGTCCTGGTCAGCCAGCTCGACCGTCTGCGTCCGGAAAACATACCATATACCCGTCTGGCCAGGCTGGATGTTTTCAACATCGACCGCATGCATTTCCAGTACCGCGACAGCGAACTCGAACTGAAGGCTGACTCTGACACACTCTGGCGCTTGACGTTGCCCCAGGAGCACAAGGCCCGCCTCTGGCAGGTTGAAAAAATACTGGCCCATGTCGACACCATGAACGCGGTGACCTTGCTGCCGAAGAAGGCTCCGGAACACAGTTTCGATGACCCGCAGCTTGACCTCACCCTTTACAGCGGTGACAGTCTTATCGGGCATTATCAGATCGGCGACTATGCCGGATCGGATATTTATTTCAGGGATATTCTGAATTCAGCCGATTACACGGTGGCTCAACGTACGCTCGAGTTGCTGAGCTGGAAATACGATGATCTGGCTGATGTTCAGGTCCGGCATGTGGTCAGGTAGATTTTGTGACAATGTTTATTACACGGCAAGATTGCAGCCATGAATAGATCAGTGCGTACATCGGTTGTTCTGCTGGCGATACTGTGCTGCTCAGTTGCCACGATGCAGGCCCGGCCGCAGGTGGATGCCCGTCTGGATACCACCGCGATCCGCATCGGCGACCCGGTCACAGTCACTCTCTCTGTCCGCACAAGCCGGGGAGAAAGCGTTGTTTTCCCGGACTTTCAAAAGGCGCCGGAGAAATTCGAGATACTCTCCGCCGGTTCCCCTGAGCGTTACGATGAGGGCAACGGCGCCAGCCTTGAGCGCAGAAGTTACAAACTCACTACTTTTGAAACCGGGCGTATCGAGATTCCGGCGCTGCCTTTCGTGGTGATGAATGCCGGCGGAAATGTGGATACAGTATACACTGATCCTCTTCCCCTTGAGGTTGTCAGTCTGCTTCAGGACACTACCAGCACCGAGGTCCGTCCGCTCAAGCCGATTATCGAGGTTCCTCCGCTCTGGCATCGTCTCGCCCTCCTGGCGCTGGCCGGAATCAGCTTGCTGTGTGCATTGATCTGGCTGTGGCACCGCTATCTGAAACGGCGCGAAACACACGCCAGCGTAATGGGTTTCGGGTCCGCCCCGAGACGGCCGGCGCACCTCGTGGCGCTGGAGGAACTGGACCGGATAAAGGCCCTGGGGCTGATCGAAAAAGGCGAGATCAAGCAGTTCCATATCCACATCTCGGATGCCATTCGGCGCTATATCCTTGACCTAATAGGCATCGAAGCCCCGGACATGACCACCTGGGAACTGTGCGAGGCCCTGCGTCCGGAGCGTATCATGGGAGAGGAAAAGACCGCTGAATTTCAGGAATTCCTGGAAGCTTGCGACCTGGTGAAGTTCGCCAAATACAAGCCTCCGGTCGTGGAAATCAATTCCGTGTTCAACAAAGCTTACCAACTGATCGAGATGACGCGGCCGCGCCCGGAGGAAACCGCAATTGAGCCGGCCGCAACGGCATCCTCCGGCGGTGGTCTTGAAACCTCTTCCGGAGCGGCCCGATGAACTTTAACAGTTTTGAGTTCGCCGACCGCAACGTGCTTTTTCTGGCGCTTCTGCTCGTGCCGCTGGCCTGGGCCTGGATTGTCTGGCGTTCCCGCCGCAGGCGCACGCTTGGCTTTTCCGATCTGCCCGGAATACTGAGCGTGACCGGCCGCTGGACGCGCTGGCGTCCGCACGTGCCGTTTGCGCTGCGCCTTCTGGCGCTTGCCCTGATCGTGCTTGCGCTGGCGCGGCCCCGCAGCGGATCGAGTGTGGAGGAGGTTTCCAGCGAGGGTATTGACATCATCCTGACTGTGGATGTGTCGACCAGCATGTTAGCGGAGGACCTGCGCCGCGGCGAGAACCGCCTGGAAGTGGCCCGTGACGTGGTGACGGATTTCATCGGCAAGAGGCAGCACGACCGCATCGGTCTGGTGGCGTTCGCCGCCAAGGCCCTGACCCGTTGCCCGCCGACCCTGGACTACCGCGTCCTGCAGAACCAGGTGGACAACCTTAAAATCGGCTCAATCGAGGACGGGACTGCGATCGGAGTGGCCCTGGCCAGCAGCGTCAACCGGCTGCGCACCTCACGCGCGAAAAGCCGGATTATTGTCCTGCTCACGGACGGAATGAACAACCGCGGGGAAATCGATCCCCTTACCGCGGCGCGCGTGGCTCAGGCGGAGAAAGTGAAAGTCTACACGATCGGGGCGGGGACGCGCGGAGTGGCCCCCGTGCCGATGATTGACCAGTTCGGCAATACGCGCTATGTAAGCCAGCAGGTCGAGATCGATGAGAAAACGCTGGGTGAGATCGCTTCTCTCACCGGGGGCCGTTATTACCGGGCCACCAACGCGGCGGAACTCGAACAGATTTACAACGAGATCGACGCTCTGGAAAAAACAAAAATTGAAGTCAAGCAGTATCAGCGCTATGATGAACTTTTTATTCTGGCGCTTCTACCGGCTCTTGTACTGCTTATACTTGAGGTCCTGCTGGCCAGGACCCGTTTCGGCACGTTACCGTAAGGCAAGGGTGCAATGCATTTCGGGAATCCGCAATATTTTTACCTGCTCTGGCTGCTGCCGCTGGCTTTGCTTTTTTTCTGGCTCAGCGGACGGGCGAGAAAGCGCGCTCTGGGACGTTTCGCCAGTGCCCCGCTTCTCGAACGCATGAGCGATCCGGTATTCGGCTGGGTCAATCCCCTGCGCGCGGTCTGTATCCTGACAGCGCTGGGCCTTATAATCGTGGCGCTGGCCCGCCCGCAATACGGGCGCATGCCGGTTATCCTGAAACGAGAGGGACGGGATATCGTTTTCCTTATCGACACCTCGACCAGCATGCTGGCCGATGATATCAAGCCCGACCGCCTGACCCGCGCACGGTTCGAGATAACCAGCCTGCTCGGACGTCTGGAGGGCGACCGGGTGGCCCTGGTCCCTTTCGCCGGGGATGCCGATGTCCTGTGCCCATTGACCACGGATTACAGCGCCGCCGCGCTGTTCATCGATGCCCTGGACACGCAGATGACCTCCGAGGCGGGCACAAATATAGCCCGCGCCCTGGAGACAGGCGCCGGAGCGTTCGATGAAGGCCAGAGCAAGTACCGCGTAATGGTGCTGATCACCGATGGCGAGCAGCTCACAGGGGATGCGCTTGAAGAGGCGCGCAAGCTGCGTGAATCCGGAGTTCGCCTTTACGCAATCGGCATAGGGACGCCGGACGGGGTGCCGATACCCGTGCGGGACGGTTCTGGCAAAGTTACGGATTACAAGCGTGACGGGAACGGCGAGATAGTGATGAGCCGTCTGGGTGAGCAACTCCTGGCCGAACTGGCCCGGGCCGGGGGAGGCGAATACTACCGGGCGGGCGACCAGGCCCTGGAGCTTGAGCGTATTTTCGACGACATCAAGAAGCTCGAAAAGCGACAGCTCGACAGCAAGGAATTCGTGCTTTACAAGGACCGCTACCAGTGGTTCCTGGCCCTGGCTTTCGTAATTCTTCTTCTGGAGCCCCTGCTGGTTGAGACGCGGCGCCTTAGAAATGAAGGTGCAGGATCGGAAACGGTGTGATATAATGGAGCCGGAGTGAGTGATGGGTTCTTCAGGGAAATATATAGTCTGGAAGATGATAACTCTGGCAGCGTTTTTTATGCTGTCGTTCGCCGGAAACTGGGCAGATTTTCTGCGCAGCAAGCCGGAACAGGCTCAGAACGCCTACAGAAAAGGCGATTACAAGAAAGCGCTGGAGCTGTATCAGGATGCCGCGACCAGGAACCCTGACTCGGACACCCTGGCCTATAACCTTGGAAACGCCCAGTACAGTCTGGGACAGTACAAGGAGGCCGCCGGTCAGTACGCCAGAATAGTTGAAAAGAACAAACCGGCGCTCAGCGGCCAGGCCTTATATAATATGGGCAACAGTCTGTTCCAGATGGGCAAGGCCGGCGGGGACCAGAAAATGCTGGAGCAGGCGCTGGAGGCTTACCGCACCTCGATCCGCCAGAACCCTGCGGACGAGGACAGCAAGTACAACTACGAGTTGACCAGCAGGCTTATTCAGAAGCAGCAACAACAGCAACAGCAGCAGAATCAGGACAACAAGGACCAGCAGAAAAAGGAAGAGGAAAAGAAAGACCAGCAGCAACAGCAGCAGAATCAGGATCAACAGAAGAAACAGGAAGAGAAAAAGCAGCAGGAGCAGCCGCAGGCTGAAAAACAGGAGCAGCAGGAACAGCAGCCACAGCAGCAGCCGGGGCAGATGAGCAAGGAGGAGGCCGAACGCATCCTCAACGCACTGATGCAGATGGAAAAGGATATGCAGGAGAAGGAAAAGAAAGCCGCGGTGCAGAAACGCGTGAAGGGACCGGACTGGTGAGACTCAATATGCTGAAAAAACAAAATTTCCTGTATCTGACCGGTTATGTCTTATTGTCCGGTCTGCTTGCGGTGAGCGCGTTGCGGGCTGCCGATGATATAAATGTCCGTATCGAGGCGCAGCCGTCAAACCTGTCCGCGGGACAGCAACTGGAACTGATTGTCTCTATCTCCGGCGCGATGATGCGGGTCGGCCAGCCGCAAGTGGCCGGACTGGAAAATTTCACCGTTGGCGGAACAAGCCAGAACTCCAGTTTCAACATCGTCAATGGCCAGATGAGCGCCAGCGTCGGCTATGTCTACAGCCTGTTCGCCAACCAGGCCGGCACGTTCACCCTGGGACCGGCCACGGTGGAGGTGAAGGGCAAGACATACACTTCCAACACGGTCACCGTGACAGTCGGCGGGGGAGGATCAAGCCCCGCTCAGCCAAGTGCTCCCTCTGCGCCGTCAGCGCCGCAGAGCCAGGCCCGGACGGCGGCCCCGGCGGCCGGATCGAGCGCGCCGGACGGCAGTGTGTTCATCCAGGGGATTGCCGACCGCCGGGAGGTATATGTCGGTGAGCAGGTGATCTATACTTTCGGTTTTTTCTACCGCACCCGTCTGGTGGAGAACCCGGAATATGTCCCGGCGGCTTTCAACGGTTTCTGGGTCGAGCAGATCGATCAGAACGCCGTCCAGTCCACCCGCAGCGTGAACGGCATGACATATGTGGTGCAGGAGCTTCGTTACGCCCTGTTTCCGGCCACCGCGGGCGAGGCCACGATCAGCCCGGCCGGACTCAACTATGTGGTAAGCGATTTCTGGAATCCATTTGATCGCGCACAACGGTTCCAGCTAAAAACCAGCCCGGTTGCGATCAAAGTAAAGCCTTTGCCCGAGAGCGGCCGCCCGGAGGTGTTCAGCGGCGCGGTAGGCAAGTACAACCTGAATGCCAAGCTGGATAAGACTGAGATCAAGCAGGGTGAGCCTGTCACTCTGGAAGTAACAGTATTCGGCGAAGGTAACATAAAGACGCTCCAGGAACCGAAACTTCCGGGACTCAAGGATTTCGATATCTATGAGTCCAAGAGCGAGGAGAGTATCTCGCGCAGCGGCGATGGAATCAGCGGCAAGAAAACGTTCCGTTACGTGATCGTTCCGCGCAAGCCAGGCTCGTTCGGCTGGGATGCGGTGGATTACGCCTTTTTCGATCCCTCATCCGGGAAGTACGTTCTTCTGCATAGTCAGCCGGTGAAGTTCACGGTGACGCCCGCCGAGGCAGGCAAGGAAAGCCCGGGGTACCGTCTGGCGCCGGAGAAGGTGCTCACCCTGGGACAGGATATACACTATATCAAGGAGAACCTCGATGTGCTGCGCGAACGGGCGCGGATTCCTTTCCAGGGATTCGCTTTCTGGGCGGCCCACGCCCTGCCTGTTCTGTGCCTGGGATTGGCCCTGGCCTGGCGCCGTCACCGCGGACGCCTGCTCAGCGATACGGGGTATGCGCGGCTCAAGCGTTCAGGGCGGCGGCTGACTGCGAACCTGAAGGAAGCCTCGAAAGCCGTGTCCTCCCAGAATACCGCCGGCGCCTTTGCCGCACTGGACCGGGCATTGATAGATTTTATCGGAGACAAGCTCAACACTGAGGCCCGGGGCATGGTGACTGAGCAGATTATCGTTCTTCTTGAAAGCCGGGGTCTTGAAAACACAATAATAAGTGAAGTGCGGGAATGCCTCGATCACTTCGCTTTCGCCAGGTTCGCTCCCTCGCAGGTTTCAGCGGTGGATGCCGGAAAATGGCTCGAGAGGGTGAAAGAGCTTGCCTCCCGTCTGGAGAAAGCTTTATGAAAAACAGTGCGGTCTTTGAGATTTGCGCAAAACTGAAAGAGGCCTTCGGTGTGATTATTGCCATAATCTGCCTCCTTCTGGCGGCGGACCTGGCGGCCCAGGAAAACATCACTACGCTTGAGACGCGATTCATTCAGGCCAACCGCAGCTACAGCCAGGGTGAGTATGAGACCGCCGTCGCGGAGTATTCGGAACTGCTGCGTCTGTCCGGACCGAGCGCCGGACTGTATTACAACCTGGGCTGCGCTCAACTCAAGGCCGGGCAGCTTGGCACGGCGGTGCTCTCTTTTCATCGCGCTTCCCGCCTTGCCCCGCGAGACCGGGACATTCGCGCCAACCTCAGTTTCGTCAAGGCCCTGACCCGGCCGGAGAATTCACAGGATGATGAAGCGGACTTTCTGAGCGGTCCGGTCCTGGGCTGGATGTTTCTTCTGTCGGACCGCGAGGTGAGTTTCAGCCAGCTTGTTCTGCTGGGTCTGGCCACCCTGGGCGCGACAGTGCTGCTGGCGGGTTATTCAGGCGGCCTGCGGCGGGTGCTGATCTGGACGACGTTGTCATTTGCGTTTCTTCTGGCTGTGAACAGCGTTCTTCTGGCAGTGCACTGGCACCGTCAGTATGGCTTGGTCGAGGCTGTTGTCCTCCAGGCCAACACTGAGGCGCGAAGCGGACCGGGAGAAGAGAACAACCGCGTTCTGGTCCTGCCGGAGGGCACAGTGGTCCGCATGGGCGAGGTTCGCAACGGCTGGGTGCTTGTAAGCTTGCCCAGCGGAAACAGCGGCTGGATGCCTGTAGCCAGGCTTGAAAAAATCTGAATCTTCCAGAATATTTTTGATATAAAAGCAGGAAAAGGCAAACATTGAAATACTTAATGCGGTTTTTCCAAAATTTTGTACAGGAAGGTGTCAATCCGGAATTGAAAAGCTTTGAGCGCCAGAATCTCCATGTCGATAGAAAGTGGTTTGTTTTTTGCGTCTGACAAGGATATGAAAGGTGGCTACGGATGTCTCTGAAGCTTGACTTTCAATAATCAGGCGCGTTCAAAACTTGGAGATCGTGAAAAAATATGTTACTATGAAAGCGACACCTCATGGCGGTCAAAGTGCTTGATAGAGAATACGGTCTCGAAAATTCAAGAGAAGATATAGAAAATTTGACGACCAGCGGCGGCGAGTCAGTCAGAAGCGGCTCATCCCGCGCCGGGATGAGCGACGAGGAGCTTGTCCGGATTTTCATCGGGGGGGACGAGCGGGCGTTTCGCGAGCTGATGGACCGTTACAGCCGGCGGATGGTCAACTACATCTTCCGGATAATCGGCGACCGCGACCGTGCCGAGGACCTTCTGCAGGACACTTTCATCCGCGTCTACCGCAACATCCACCGTTTCGACCAGAGCCGCAAGTTCTCAACCTGGCTCTATACTATCGCCACGAACCTGGCCAAAAACGAGCTGCGAAATGCCGGGCGCAGCCCCCTGATGTATTTCCAGAATTTTTTCTTCCGCAAGGATGAGCCGCAGATGTTCGAGGCGGCGGACAAGGCAGGCCGGCCGGATGATGAGCTTTACCAGAAACAGCTTGGCGAGATAGTATCCAAAGCGGTGGATAAGATGCCCAACCGTCACCGCCTCGTATTCACCCTGCGCGAAACCCAGGGAAAAAGTTACGAGGAGATCGCGGAAATCCTGGGCTGCAACATAGGCACGGTAAAAAGCCGTCTGAATCGCGCTCGAGCCAAGTTCGCCCAGATCATCGAACCTTTCCTCAAATAGACCTTTAACGCCCGCGGCTTCTTCCGGGGCCGCGGACCAGACTTGCGAGGCCGGTATGTCATTCCCGCTAATCAGGGGCCGCAGGCTCAGGAAGAGTGCTGTTCTGCGCTCAATGGTCCGCGAGACGGTCCTGAATCCAGCCGATTTCGTTTATCCCCTTTTTGTCGTTCACGGTTCCGGAGTGAAACGTGAGATTCAATCCATGCCGGGCAATTATCACTTTTCAGTCGACTGCCTTGTCCGGGAGGCCGCCGAGGCTTTCGCCGAGGGCGTACCGGCGGTTCTTCTGTTCGGCATACCGGAAAGCAAGGACCCTGTCGGCAGCAGCAGCCTGAGGGACGATGGAATCGTGCAACAGGCAGTGCGCACGCTGAAAAACGAGTTGCCGGAGCTGGTCGTGATAACGGATGTCTGCCTGTGCGAGTACACGGACCACGGCCATTGCGGCAAGATAGTGGATGGGCGGGTGGACAACGATGCAACCCTGGAGATACTGGCCCAGCAGGCGCTCAGCCATGCCCGGGCCGGGGCCGATATCGTGGCGCCGTCCGACATGATGGACGGCCGGGTGCTGGCGATACGCAACGCCCTGGACGGAGCCGGATTTATCGATACCGCGATAATGAGCTACGCGGCAAAATACGCCAGCGCTTTCTACGGGCCTTTCCGCGACGCCGCGGGAAGCGCTCCGGCTTTCGGTGACCGCCGCGCCTACCAGATGGACCCGGCCAATGCGCGTGAGGCTTTGCGCGAGGTGGAACAGGATATCCTGGAGGGAGCGGACATTCTGATGGTCAAGCCCGCGCTGGCTTACCTTGATGTTGTCCGCCGCGTGCGGGACGCTTTCGATATCCCGGTGGCGGCCTATAACGTGAGCGGCGAATACTCCATGCTGAGGGCGGCCGAGAAAATGGGCTGGATCGACGGCCCCAGGGCCATGCTGGAGGTGCTGACCTCGATCAAGCGCGCCGGGGCGGACATAATAATCACTTATTTTGCGCGCGAAGCCTCGCGCTGCCTTCGTCAGGGGGGCGCATGAGCCGCGCGGATGAAATCGGCGCGCTCGAAAGCCTGGTGCTGTCGGCGGTGCAGAGCGGTTTCCCTGCCACGGAGCGGCCTTTCGAGGAAATCGCACGGCGGCTCGGCCTGAGCGAGCGTCAGGTGATAGACACCGTTATGGACCTGACCGGACGGGGAGTGATCCGCCGGTTCGGCGCGGTGTTCGATTCGCGGCGCCTGGGCTATGTCAGCACCCTGGTGGCGGTGCGCATCCCGGACCCGGAAAGTCTCCCCCCGGCGGCGGAGGCTATCGGGCGATATCCTGAGGTCACGCACAACTACGAGCGTGACTGCCGGTTCAACCTCTGGTTCACGCTGATCGCCGAGGGGCAGGAGCGGATCGAGGCGATACTGTCCGAGGTGCGGGTTTTGCCGGGTGTGGCGGAGGTGCGTGAACTTCCGCAGGAGGAGCTTTTCAAGATACGGGCGGAATTCAATCCATTGGGGGGCGGCCGGGCAGGCGCTGCGGAGGAAGAATGAGCGGGACTGGCCGGACTGTATTCGATGCGAGGGATCGCGCGTTGATCCGTCTGCTCCAGGAGAACATCCCGATTTGTGAACGGCCGTATCACGAGATCGCCGGCCGTGTGGGAATGGAGCCGGAGGAAGTTTTGAGCCGGGTGAGAGAGTGGACCGAATCCGGGGTGATCCGCCGGTTTGGGGCCTCGGTGCGGCATGTGAGGATGGGCTACAAAGCTAATTGCATGGTGGTCTGGAATGTGGAGCCGGAGGGAGCATCGGCGGCTGGGCAGACTTTCGCCGGATTCGCCGAGGTCACCCATTGTTACCGCAGGCCCGCTTTCCCCGGCTGGCCTTACACTCTTTACACGATGGTGCACGGTTCTGATAAGGCTGCAATCAAGGCGCTGGTGTCGCGGATGTCGGCCGCCTCGGGACTGAGTGACTACCGTCTGGTTTACAGTGTCAGGGAGTGGAAGAAGACATCGATGAAGTATTTCGCCGAAAAGGAGCCGCAGTGAAACGGAATCGCTCGGAAGAGCTGTTCCTGCGGGCGCAGCGGACAATACCCGGCGGGGTCAATTCGCCGGTGCGCGCGTTCCGCTCGGTGGGCGGCGCGCCATTTTTCGTGGAGCGCGGCAAGGGCGCCTATCTGTTTGATGAGGACGGAAACCGGTATCTGGATTTTGTCTGTTCCTGGGGGCCGCTGCTGTTCGGACACGCGCCCGAGGGCCTGGGCCAGGCGCTGTCCAGGGCGATGGAGCGCGGGACCAGCTACGGAGCGGCTACTGCCGGCGAGGTCGAGCTGGCTGAAACGATAACGCGGTTTATGCCCTCGATCCAGATGCTGCGCCTGGTCAACAGCGGCACCGAGGCCACCATGACCGCCCTCCGCCTGGCACGCGGCTTCACCGGCCGCAAGAGAGTGATAAAATGCGAGGGTTGCTACCACGGCCATTCGGACAGCTTTCTGGTCAAGGCCGGCTCCGGCGGGGCCACTTTTGGCGTGCCGGACAGCGCGGGCGTCCCTCCCGAGCTTTCCGCCCTGACAGTCAACGTGCCGTATAACGATCCGGATGCGGTCGAGCGCGTGTTCGCGGAGCGGGGCGAGGAGGTGGCGGCCATGATTGTCGAGCCGGTGGCCGGGAACATGGGTGTCGTGCCCCCGTTGCCGGGATACCTCAACAGGTTGCGGGAAATTACCGATAAATATGGTGCGCTCCTGATTTTCGACGAGGTCATCACGGGTTTCCGTCTGTCCCGCGGCGGGGCGCAGGAGGTTTTCGGCATTACCCCGGACCTGACCTGCCTGGGCAAGATAATCGGCGGCGGCCTGCCCGTGGGCGCGGTGGGCGGGCGGCGCGTGATAATGGAGCAACTGTCTCCGCTGGGTCCGGTCTACCAGGCCGGGACGCTTTCCGGCAATCCGCTGGCCGTGGCGGCGGGGATTTACATGCTCGGAAAGCTGGACAGCCGTCCGCCTTACAGCTACCTTGAATCGCTGGCCGCGCGCCTGGAGGCGGGGATTCGTTCCAACCTGAGCGACCTGGGCCTGGATTACTGCCTGAACCGCGCTGGCAGCCTGATGACCCTGTTTTTCACCTCAGGGCCGGTGAGCGATTTCAATTCGGCGCTGCGCTCGGACAAGGCCGCTTTCGCCCGTTACTTCCAGGCTATGCTGGAGCGCGGCGTGTTCGTGGCCCCCAGCCAGTTCGAGGCAGCATTCGTGAGCGCGGCCATGAACGAGGCCGATATCGACCTGGCGCTCCAGGTGAACCGGGAAGCACTGAGAGTGTCGCTGGGTAAGTGAAACAATCGCACGCCTGACCCGCCTTGATTAAAATATCTGTCCACGGCCATCATGCCTGGATTTAAAATGTCCGGGAAAATCCTTTGAGCCTGCCTCCGGGCGGGTCTGAACCCTGAGCCTTGAAGTCAACCGCCGAATGAGCGCCACCCCCCGACTGCTCGTCCGTTTGATCCGCCCGGCAGCGTTCTGCCTGGCTCTGGCCGTGTTGTGCCAGGCCATTGCCTGCCACAGGGCGCGTGTGGCTCCTAAACCGCCTGTCCAGGAAAAAGCACCGCCAAAACAGAAACTGCCATCTGCTCCGGCCACCGGTGTAACAGCCACCGGCGTGCCGCATGTCCGTGTGCGCCTGCTGGAGGATGTGGCGGTGGTGCGCCTTGGAGGGACTGAGACCGGCATACGTTTCCGGGACGCGGCCACGGGCGCGGATATCGCCATGCTCTCGCCCAACGAAAGCTGGGATGCGGTGCGTTTCGGGGAAAACGCACAGCTTCGGGTGGCGATGCCGGATGGCCGGGTCAGCCGGGACCATCCTGACGGAATTTATGCCGAGGGTCCGGGGGGCAGCCCGGTGACGGTGGATGGCAAAGCCTACCGCGGGCGTATCTACATTTATACGATGCCGGATGGAAACCTGCGGGCGATAAATGTACTGCCGCTCGAAGATTACCTTCGTTCCGTGGTGCCGGTGGAAATCGGGACGCTGAATGAGAGCTGCATGGAGGCGCTCAAGGCCCAGGCCGTGGTGGCGCGCAGTTTCGCCATGGCCAAGATGCGGCAGAACCGCGGTTATGCTTTCGATATGAGCGCCGACACGGGAGACCAGGTGTACCTGGGAGTGGCGCGTGAAGCCAGGGCGACCGACCGCGCGGTGCAGGCCACGCGGGGTGAGGTTTTGAGCTACAGGGGAACAGTGATAACCGCGTACTATCACAGCACATGCGGCGGGCGGACCGCTGACCCGAAAGAGGTCTGGGGCGAGGATTTCGCGCGCACGGCAGGTTTTCTGCATTCGGTGGATGACGGTGATTTTGACAAGGGTTCCCGCTGGCAGACCTGGAGTGTCAAGTGGACCCGCCGTCAGCTCCTGGATCGGATCAGGAAAAACCTGCCTTCCGCCGCCGGAGTGAGCGCCGAGCAGGCGGGCGAACCGAAAGATATCGAGATAGTCGAGCGGGGGCTGTCCGGCAGGAACGCGCGTATCAAAGTGACCACGGACAAGCGCGGCTTCGAGGTGGCCGGGGACCAGATACGCCGTGTACTGCGCCAGCAGGACGGTGCGATGCTGCCGAGCACGATGTTCAGCCTGTCCGCGGGCAAGGAGAACGGGGAGCAGGTGATAGTGGCGGAGGGGCGCGGGTTCGGGCACGGCCTGGGCATGTGCCAGTGGGGCGCCAGGACGCGCGCCGAGCAGGGCCAGGATTACCGGAAGATACTGGGGCACTACTATAAGGACGTGAAGCTGGAGAAGATGTATTGAAATGCAATAAGGAGAATTAATTCATCTGCTTAAGGATTGCCAGAGACAATATACATAGATTGTTACACATTCAACAGCTTCAGGGTCGATCTATCCGCTCAGGCTTTTTTCATGCTGTACATCACACTTGACGAAATCTAAACGTTTACGGTCAATGGATTTTCTCCTTTGTGATTGTCAGCTTGGGCATGATTATTGCTGATCCTAAAGAATATGGTTTTGCGTGCCGATAAAAAATACTGAAAAACCCTTGACAAAATGGAACAAGTTTGATATTTTAATATTAGTTAAATTGTAGTACAAATTAGAGATCAGGGACCTTGCGGTTGCCTGATCTGTGAAGATAGAGAAGCCAGGGGCCGAAAGGTTGCCTGGCTTTTTTTATTTCATTTCAATTTGTGGAGCGATGGCATCAAGAAGGACACACTCGTCAGAAATTTCTTTAAGTTCACGTGATAGCGAGTGTGCGAATGCAACAACCTTTGTAACAGGACCTTTATTCTTAACAAACTTAACAGCGGTTGCTAAATCCCTATCTCCTGTCACAAGAATACCTTCGTCATAACCACCATTTAAACCGAACGCTAAATAAAATATAGCCAGGGATACATCAACGCCCTTTTCTTTTTGATATTTAAGAGGAAAAATATGGGTATCAAACTTAAAGTCTTCTTTGAGTTTAGCATAAAAGGCAGTCTGTTCTTGTATGGGTGGTTCCTTCGATGATGCAAAATAATAAGTTCGAATTAAATCATTTGACCCTTTAAGTATAGTCACAAGCTTTTGATAATCAATACGATAGTCCGGTCTACCAATTTTTACCCCGTACTCGTGCATAGAATGGAAGACGTTAGATCCATCAATGAAGATCATCACTCTGCGCATTGACCTGCCTTTCTACTCATATCGGTTAATGATAAAAATAAGTCAATGAACACATGCTTATTTATTCATAACCGTTTCAATTTGTCAATCTGTTATTTGGCTTTATCGAGTTTCTTGGTAGAATATCTCTCGGACTTCGCTCACATGTAGCTTATGGTATTTTTATCGTCCGGCTGAAAGTGGCCGTGTTGTGGAACTCATCCAGCACCTGGACCGCCACGGTGTGCTCACCGGGGGCCAGGTTCCTGAAATCCACCCGGAAGTTTTCTTTCGGTGTGTCCGCTATCCCGTCCTCGGGCGGCGCATTGCGCCAGCGTTCGCCATCCAGTGAAACCTGAGCCTGAGCAATCCTGCCCACCGCGTCCGCGGCCTCGAACAGAAGGACAGCGGCGCGTTCCTCACCGCGGTTGAAGCTGGCCCTGCCGATAACCGGCGGGGTGTTGTCCACCAGGAAGCGCTCGCTTTCGCGCTCGGCCAAGGCTGGCCGCGCTCCGGTGTTGCCGGCCGAGTCGGAGGCGACTACTTTCAGCACGTACCAGCCATCCGCCATGCTTTCCGTGCTCCAGGTCAGGGCGTTGTCAGTCAGACCGAGAGCCAGTGGCTTCCAGGCGGATTCCTCCACTCCGCGGAAATATACGTTGTAACTCAACTCGTCGCCGTTGGCGTCGCTGGCGTTCCAGCCTGCCATCCGCATGCCGCGGGCGTATTCTTTCTTGCCTGAGAACGGGTTCTGTGTGGAGCCTGAATTTTTTTTCGGATTCACGAGCTGCTCTGCCTCGTCCGGCATATCCAGGATCATCGGCTCGGAGGATGAGGAATTCTGTCCGCCTTTGCGGATGAAGACGCCCTGCGGCAGGAACTTGATCCGGCTGATCAGGGGCGGACGGTTGCGGCGAAGGTAGGAGACGCTGACTTCCTGCACCGAGGGGCTCACGCCCTCGTTCCGGCTGGAAAGGACCGCTTCCCACTGGAAGTACATCCGGGCTGGCGATTCTATTCGTGCGCCGGAGCCGGGAATGTACGGCGCGGACCATGCGCTCCAGGTGGTGTCCGGGCGGGCGGTGTTGCCGCTCCGGGTGCGGAAATGCACCTGCGTTCCCTCGGGAGAGCCGCCCTTCCAGCTGATAGCGCCCCACTCAGCGGTCAGCCCGGCGTTGTAAATCTGGCTCTGGAACGTGCCGCTCGAACGGTAGCGGCTTGGGACCTCCATTATCTTGCCCATGTTGCTTGCGCCGATAAATATCCGTTCCGTCGATATGTCCTGAATGAACACAGTGGCCTGGTTATCCGGGAAAGTGCAGAGCAGGGCCTGGTCGCCCAGACGGTCCACGCTGCAAAGGACCGGTTTGTCCTTGGTGGAAACGAACAGGGCGCGCCCGCGCCGGTCCAGCCCGATTGCCAGCACGGATTCACCGGCGCCCTGCCAGATACGGGTTGGGAAACGGTCTGTATCGAAAAAATAAATCTCGCTTGACGCGCTCTCGCCCATCTGCAGGGCCGGGACCTGTATTATGAACTGGCCGCTTTTGTCCTGTTCCTGGCCCGAATCACCCTCTTTAGGCTCGGAGGACTGACCTGTCTGGCCGCTTCGCCCATCCTGGGGCGGAAGGAGCGGGCTGGGCAGTTCTCCGGGGGACTGCATCGTGAAAGCGGCTACATACAGATTGTTTTCGCGGTCAACGAGTATGGAGCGGATATCTTTCATCTGGCTGTCGTACAGGATCGAGACCTCGCCGGAGGGGGCCACCTGATAGATAAGACCCTTGCCGCTGCTTCCGGCCAGAAGGTTGCCGCTGCGGTCGAGGGCCAGGGAAATGATATGCTGATCGCCGGATTTCAGCACCGAGCGCCCTTTTCCAATGCCGCTGATCCGGTAGACCGCGCCCGAGGGCCCTGTGGCGGCGAACAGGCTGCCATCCGGAGCACACAGCAGCGCCCAGATGTATTTTTCCTGAGGATCGAACCACTGTTCGACCCGTGCGCCATCGTCTGTAAGGCGGTATATCCGGCCGTCCGGGGAGGTCGCCGCGAACACCTGCCCCTGTTTGTCGATCGCCAGGGCGGAAACCTCCGGCTCATCGAAACGCTTCACCAGAGTGGTGTCTCCGTTCGCTTCCAGGCGCAGCAGCTTTCCGTCGTGTCCGGTTCCGGCCCAGACCCGTCCGCGGCTGTCCGCCGCGAGACTCCAGATTATCGGTTCGCCGGGAGCGGCCAGGACCTTGAGGTCGGGTGAAAGGGCCAGGGATTCGTTTTCCAGGATCGAGACGCCCTCGGCGCGGCCTTTAATGAAGTCGGAGCGCGAGTTATCCGTCCAGAACGAGGGACCATCGGCCTTTACTACGGATACCCCCAGTAGAATTAACAATAATAAGGTTTTAATTCCGCGTCCCGGCACAAGAACCTCCAAAATCTCGCTTATATATCGCACGCGCCGGAAGTTTCACCGGCTCAACTTGTAGTCCAACTGGAGAAGCCTGAATCCGCTGATTACGTAACCGGCCGGGCGTTCGGCTTCCACCACCGGTACATCCGCCAGCGGGGTTATCGCGCCGCTGGTGTTGCCCGAGCGCAGCAGACTCCAGACCGAGAGCGGGAGGTCATCCAGTTCCCGGTTGTCCAACATCAGCCCGCGGTCCTGCCGGAATATTTTCACGTAAACATGGTCCTCGCGGCGGGAGGAGTTGAGCAGCTCGACCAGATGCGCGAGGCTGGTGTAGCGGAAACGGCTGGGCGAAAGCTGAAATTCAGTGCGGGTGAGCATTTCACCAGAACCGACCAGAACGAACAGGCGGGTATCCTCTTCCAGGCCGGGAATGGGAAGCCGGAAATTTTCCCGGCGCTTGGATCCGTTGAAGGGTTTGATCAGCACATCCAGGCCCAGAGTGTCACCGGCATATACTGTCGTCCGGTCCAGGAAGACCTCGCTCACCATAGCCCTGGGAGAACCTTCCGCAACATCGAGTTGCAGGCTCACATTACGCACATCCGCGGGTCCGAACTGGTTGGCGTAGAGGTACTGAAGCGCCATCTGCACCGACTGGATGACCTCGATCGGGGCGGCCGGACCGGCCAGCATGTCCTCGATCTTCACCTCGGGAAGCCCGCCCAGCTCTATCCTGGCCTTCATGCAGTAAGTCCGCTCGGTTACAATGTCTCCCATGGAGGTCAGGGAGTTGAGCATCACCAGCGAGGCCAGGGTGGGGGTGAGACGCTTGTGGCGGACCAGCTCGAAGCTGAATTTTTCAGGCCCGCGCTCCTTGTCGTTTATCTCCAGGCTGAACGGCAGCATGTCGGGCTGCCCGCCCAGAATCCCCAGGACACCGCTCGCGTGATCCGTGCGGATCGTTCCCAGGAAACCGGTGGCGTTGGACAGCTTGAAAGAGCTGGACAGGTTGGGCATGACAGCGACAATGTCCGCTCCGGTCATCGGGAAATTCACCGGCCCAAATTGAAGGAAAGGATGGCCGAAAGCCAGGATTTTATTTCCCTCGCGCCAGGTCAGCGTGCCTGTGGCGGCCAGCGAAAGATCGCCGCGCACGAGCTGTGCGGTCACCGGCGCTCCGGCTTCCAGCCGGACAGGAGATTGTGCTCCGCCGGAAATCCCGGCAGCGGCGCCCCCCATCACCGGGATAAGTCCCAGGCGGCTGAAAGAGGGTCCAAAGCGTTCCATCACCTCAGGACGGCAACCGGAGAAAACAAGCGGCACGGCCAGGCGCTCCAGTTGCATTCCATCCCTGGCGGTCATTGGGCCTGTTCCCGGGGAGAGCGCTTCGTTCCCGGAAAGTGGATCGGCCGGGGCCTTGAAGGGATCATAGAGTTCGGACGCAGCGCCGGGAGGCAGCAAACCGCCAGATGGCGAACCCTCTGCCGGGGCCGAGCCGGTGGTGTCGACCGGTATTTCAAACATCTGCTGGATAGGAGTGATACCGGCGATCGGGTCTTTCGAGAAACTCCAGCCGTAGGCCAGCGCTCCGACCAGTTTACCGTCCACATAGACCGGGCTGCCGCTCATCCCGGCCACGACTCCTGTATGGCGAAGCCGGTCGCCCAGCAGCTCGGCGAGTATTATATCCTTGCGGGGAGCGAAATTATTCAGCGTCCCGATTATACGGACCTGGAATTCTTCGATACTATCTCCGGAAAACACGGTCCGGCCGTAGCCGGTCATCCCAGGCCGGACCTGGTCCAGCGGCATCAGCTCGACCTGGGCCGGGAAGGCCTCGGATGAACTGATAAGTGCTGCTGAAAGGATCAATAGACGGAGAATTATTCGAGTATTCATATTTCTGCCGTTTTTATATGGCTTCATGCGGTGACTTGAAGAACCGCTTAAGATAAAGCAATTTAAGGTTTGTATACAGGGTTGTCAATCCAGCATAGAGGGTTCAGGCGGTTCGCCCGAAAATGCGCAGAATCCCCCAGAGTACAACAGTACAGACCAGGATGGAAACAAAGGGATGAATGAATCCCATGGCGGCGGGCAGATAGCCAAGAAGGGTTGTCACTACGCCGACAAGCAGAGCATATGGTAACTGGGTGCGCACGTGGTCCACATGGTCCGCTCCGCTGGCCATCGAGCTCATTATAGTGGTGTCGCTGATCGGGCTGCAATGGTCTCCGAATACGGCGCCGGACAGGACCGCTCCGACAGTGGCCACCATGGTCAGGTCCACCGTCTCGGGCGGCAGCCCGGCTTCTATCGGGAGGTGGTGCGCCAGCGGTATGACCAGAGGCATCAGTATCGCCATTGTGCCCCAGGATGTCCCGGTGGAGAAACTTATAGCCGCCCCGATGATAAAAGTCAGCGACGGCAGAAGGCCGGGGCTGATAAAGCCTCGGGTTATGCCCAGAAGGTAGCTGGCTGTATCCAGGTCGGTGCAGATAATCTGTATTACACGGGCCAGGGTCAGGATTATCATGGCGATGGTCAGGGATTTGAACCCGACGATGAACGAGTCGACGCACTCGCGCAGGGTCATTATCCGCTGGGCTATCGACATGATAATGGCGACGAACGTTCCGGCGAATGCAGCCCACAACAGGACCTGGAATGGATCGGCCGCTCCTATGATATTGTAGAGTGTTTTTTCGCCGCCGCTCGCTTCCAGTTGTTCCACTCCGCTGAAATAAAGGCCGGCAAGAAGCACCGCGCTCATCACTCCGATCGGAACGATTGCGTTGTACCAGCGTGGCGGGGCGTCCGAGGAGTCCTGCAGCTTGGTCATCTCGTCATCAACCAGGGGCTGCGCCCGCGGCCCCAGCACCTCACCGGTCCTGAACGAACGGTTTTCGGCCCGCCACATCGGGCCGAAATCCCTACCGCTTATGGCTATCATCAGAACAAAAATAAGAGTCATGATAGAATAGAAGTTGAACGGCACCGCTTGCAGAAACAACCAGTAGGCGTTTTCGTTCAAGCCCAGATCGGCTATGCTCGTGCCGAGCAGCCCCAGTTCGAACCCGATCCAGGTGGAGATAAGGGCTATGCAGGCCACCGGGGCGGAGGTGCTGTCCACGATATAGGAGAGTTTTTCCCTCGAGATGCGGAGTTTGTCCGTGAAAGGCCGCATCGTGTTGCCGACCATCAGCGTGTTGGAATAATCATCGAAGAAAATCAGCAGCCCCAGCAGCCAGGTGCTGAACTGTCCCATGCGGCGGGAGACCGCCAGGCGCGAGAATTTTTCCACCAGCCCGGTGGCTCCGCCCGACCTGGCGATCAAGCCGACCATTCCGCCCAGGGTCATGCTGAATATGATGATTCTTACATGGTCTTTATCTGTCATCGCCTGTACAAAATAAGTATCGATCAGCCGGATCAGGCCGGTCCATGGATTAAGTCCTGACATCAGACTTGTCCCGACCCATATGCCAATGAACAGCGCCGGGAGGACCTGACGGAAGATGAGGGCAAACAGTATTGCCACAAGGGGGGGAAGAAGGGTGAGAAAACCGGGATACACCCGCAGGCTCGATTCAATCCGGAGATCGCCGCGCAACGCAATAATCCGGTGGCGACCGCTCTCCGAAACAGTGAAAACTGCCTTTCCTGAGGAATCCGGCAGCGCCCTGGCCAGGACGGACTCACCGTTTTGAAGCTCTAAAGACCAGTCTTCCAGGCTTGCCGGGACCGTTGGAGGATAGTGCAAAGTAACTGTAATCGGAACACCGGCGAAAGCGACAGCCGGAGTCTCGATCCGGTATGGCTGTATATAGCCGTTTCCGGCTTGTATCAGATTCGGAGAAAAAAGCCCGGTCGCTATAAGTGCGAAAAACAGCAGGGCTGCCCGGAATCGCTCATCGCAAGTCATTCATTTTCCATATGAAGGGAATACTTTGCCGCCTGTAATATCCGGGTTGTAAAAAGAGAATAGAACATAGCCCATATCGATATCTTAGTCAATATTCAAAAATGCGCCTGAGGTATGTTTTTTGCACTTATAAATTAAATAATGGACTTACAGAGGAGAATCAGGCATAATATTATTAGAGGTCAGCCATTGTGATAAAGTATCATTCCGGGATGCCCGTTATTGTCATAATCTGTCTCCTGGCTGTAAGTTTTGGCTGCGAGCAGAGGGGAAGATCGCCGTTTTTTCAGGCTGACCGTCTTTCAGACGATCCGGAGTATCCGCGAGCCGCCCTTTCAATCCTGGCGGATGGAGAAAATGAATATGGCGACAGTTGCCGGATCGAGAGCAGCCGTGAAGACAGCCTGATATTTCTTGAGATAGTAGTCAGTCCGCTCTCTCCGGAGCGTATTAACGAAAGGTACGTGAAGATCACGCTGGATGTGTCGGTGGGTCTGCGAGATGTGGGGATTCTGGTTTCAGATACCTCGGGAATCGAGCTTCCGGGGCCGGGAAGGTATCCACTGTCAATCAGGATAGAGAATACCGCCGCTCTGGAGTCCGGGGCCAACAGTGTCGGAGTCACCGCTTTGACCCGTTATTTGAATGCCTCGGGCGATCTTGCCTCTCCGTTGGGCCGGGAACTAAGGTACTGCAACCTTGAATGGTGATAAATGACTTTTTCGGATGACAATCTGGAGAAGGATAACCGTCAAACGCCGGGAGACATTCCTCCGCCGCCTGCAAACGGCGGATCCGGTATTGATGAAGCGGGGGCCGCCCGGAATGCGCATGAGTATCACCCCGCTGGAGCTGAGGAAATAAGAGAAGATAACTCTTCGCAGTTCATTGATTTCGATGTATGGGTCGCCACGCTCGAGGCGAATTTCGGAATAAAATTCGAAAAAGTCCTGACCCGGGAGTTCGGGCCGGACTGGATTAACATGATTAACTCCAGGATAGCGGATGGAGAGGATTTCCAGGCTGTAGTCCAGGATCTGAAACACAAGCTTGGCGGACCGGCCAGAATTGAGATAGATCCCAGCGACATGGAGTCGGGGGGGATCACTTTCGAGGCCCTTGGGCGCGCCGAGGTTATTGGAGAACCTGGGCAGGGGAGCGGGCAAGGGTATGAAGGAGACGAGAATGTCCCGCACCTGCTCCATGCGATACGCAAGGAACTCCCGGGTGATGACAAACTTATAATAGACGCCCAGCCCGAAAAGTTCCAGGAAGAAACCCTTCTCCTGTATAAAGACAAGGAAAGTGGGAAAAAATCCGCCGATGACGATTTGATACTGATGGACCGCCGCGATTTTTCACGTCTCAGCTATTACGCCAGCAAGGAAATGCACCGTCACGACGAGGACAAGATCAACGGGCAGCCCGGGAATAAAGGGGACTGGTGGAAACGCGCCCTGCCAGACAATCCATGGGCCAGAGTTTTTGTGCTGTTTGGAGTGCTGTTTATTGCCTGGGTCCTGTTTTGCATGACAAGCTACGTTTATTTTACCTCGACTTCTGATCGCATGCTGTCCCTGTACCCGCCGGACCTGGTTTTCCGGCCATCCTCAGCGTTGCATAATCAGGGTGTGCTGGCCAGGATCAATAAAGACAGCACCGAGACGCCACTGGCCTTTTTTTTCTATCGCCCTGCTATCCGCCGTCTCGAGACAAACCTTCTTGTTTCGCAGGGACAGGCGCGCTTCGATCTTTCCGTGGCCCAGCCCGGGCTTCTGGTCATTCCCCCGGCACAGAACGGAGATTCGGTAGCGGTGGTTGCGCACTATAGTCAACGCTTACCGCAGGCTGTCCCCGCGCTTATGGGCATCCCGCTTTTCAGTCTTTATGAAAACGGATATTCTGTAATACAGGCGTTTGAAACACCGGCAAGTGCAATGTTGCCAGGACTTCTCCATCTGGAACTCCGTGGTTTGCAGAATGAGAAAGTGGGAGATGCCTACCTGGCCCGTAACCGCCTTAACATACGCTGGGAAAAGAAGGATGATCTCAGCGGAGCAGCCTTCAATCCCCTCATCAAAAGATTGGTGTTGCTTTTTACCCTCCTTGAAGCTTAGTTTCAAACTGGTTCAGGTTTTCGGAATACCCTTCTCGAACGCTTATAACAGTGTAATCAAGGCCGGTTCGAAGCATGACGGGTCAGATGAATAATCGGCGCGCGGCTGTTCTCATCGTATTTTTGTTTCTTCTCCATGAAGCAGGAACAGTCCTGGCGCAGGATGAGATCCTGGCTTGGCGGGAGCAGGACAGCCAGAGGCTGCTGGAAGTTCTGAATCGTAAAAATTTTCTGGTTTTCCGGGCCGATACCGTGCTGAAAGCCGATACCGTCGCCCTTGAAAAGGACCTTGTGTTCGTGGGCTGCAAGGCCGCGATCGACCGGGTGGTCAAGGGCAGCCTGATTGTGCTTGACGGTGAACTTGGGCTGAGAATGCGCGCCAGGGTAAGCGGCGATGTATATCTCATCCGTTCGCAGCTTTTCCAGTCGCGCCGGGCCGAAATTGACGGGACAATCAGCCGGACCAATTCTTCCGAGGCTTACAGATCCGTAACAGGATTTCTGGGCGAGGCTGGAAAGGGCGTGCCTTTAAGGCTCGAATTTCAAACCAATCGAATGGGGGGATTTCTGATCGAGGGCTATGACCGGGTGGACGGTTTTTCGGTGTCATGGGGATTCAAGCTCATCGACCCGGATTTCAAGAAAAGCCCTCTTATTGAAGCGAAAATAATCACCGCCACCACGCGTCAGGCTTTCGGTTTCGATTCGCGTATGGAACTGCCGGTGGACAAGCAGAGGCGCTATGTTATCGGCCTGGCTGCCCGTTCCCTCACGGACACGAATGACCGCTGGCGTCTGGATGACCTTGAGAACTCGGTCAAGGCTTTCCTGTTCGGTTATGATTATCGCTATTATTTCCGGCGCGAGGGTTACGGTCTTTATTTCCGCCGGGATTACGGCAAACATTCGCACCTGCGTCTGGATTGGCGCAACGAGCGCTGCTACAGCCTTAACAATCTCTCGCCGTTCACCCTGCTGACCCAGGAAACTTTTGCTCCGAACCTGCCGGTGCCCTCGGATCAGATCAACAGCCTTGTAATGAGCGCGGTCGTGGACACGCGCAATGACGCCTATATTACGTTGGAAGGTTTCTGGATCGGCGCGGAGGTTGAGATCGCGGGGGGGCGTCTGGGCGGAAAAAGCGCATTCAGCCGGTTCGACGTGGAGATCAAGCGCTGGGACACTTTTTTCAAACGTCACCACACTTTCATCCGAACCAAAGTCACCGGCTCCGACCGCCCGCTTCCTTTTCAGCGCAGCTACACGCTGGGCAACACTCTGCGCGCCTACAACAATTTTGATTTTTCCGGCGACCGTTTGCTGATGTTCCAGGCTTCCTACAATTATGAAATGCCGAAATTACCTCTTCTGGATTACCTGTTTTTCACCTGGAGCCCGGAGGTGATTTTCGAAACCGGGAACGCCTTTTTTGACGTTGACAGGATCGGCAGATACCGTGAAATGAAGAGCGATTACGGTCTGGGAGTCTGCGGAAGGACACTCCTGGGGCGGCTCGGGGTGCACTGGTTCAGGAACCTCGACGGCGCCGATATTGACGCGAGGCTGCGAGTCTCGCTCGACATGAACATTTTCAGGTAATGGAGCGGCCGGTTATTGATCTGGTTACCGATAGCGGCGGCTGTTGCGGCCCTGCTTGTATGGTTTGAAGTCAGACGCTCGGTGCGGGTGCGTATCAATGAGCGGGAGATGAGGCTGGACTGCCGGTCCCTGCCGGACAAGGGCCTGGAAGTGCTTCATGTTTCCGATCTGCATATCTCCGGAAATACACTGTGGCGCCTGGATGCTGTCAAGAAAGCAGCACAGAGGGAATGGGACCTGGTGCTTCTGAGCGGTGATTTCGCCGAGAAGCCCGATGGAATCGAGCCAGTCGCCGATGCTCTGGGACAGTTACGCGCCCGTTATGGCGTCTGGGCGGTCCTGGGAAACCATGACTATTACCATTATCGAGCGGATACTCCAGGACGATGGTTGCAGGTTCTGCTGGGCAGTTTCCGTCATGGCAGGTGCGACAGGCTGAGCCTGGAATTCGGAGTGGAGGATCTGGTCGCGGCGCTCGAGAAAAGGGGCATCCGCGTTCTGCGCAATGAATTCGTTTCGGGCAGGATAGAAAACGGTTGTGAGTTCCAGGTGTTCGGGCTGGATGATCCGGTCACGGGGCATGACAATCCGCGCCCGCTGTATGGAAAGGACAACCCCGCGGCGCTGCGCCTCGCCCTGACCCACGCTCCCACGCGCCTGGCTTTGCTGAGGCCGTTTAATCCGCACCTGGTTTTCTGCGGGCACACTCACGGCGGCCAGATCCGGCTTCCGTTGATAGGCGCCGTGTCAACCGGGAGCGAAGCGCCCCGCAGGGCGGCCGCCGGATTGGTGCGCCAGGATGGTCTGGATGTGCATATAAGTCCTGGCGCCGGGGCGGGCGTTGTGTTCCCCTGGCGTTTCGCCGCACCAGCCGAGATAACGGCCATCCGTCTCGTTCCGCTCAGTCCGGCGCAACGGGATAAAATGGAAAATTATAGTTTTCAGGAAACAAAACCTTGAAAATATCGGGCTATTTTCTTATTAATATAAATCAAAGCAAACTTGATTGATTTTTTATCAAGGTGAGCGTTGATGTTTTAACACGGAGGAACTGTTGCCGTCCGCCGACACAATCAGGTTAAGGATCGAAGACTCGATCGAAAAAATGCCGAGCCTTCCGACCACAGTTACCAAAGTGATTCAACTGGCCAACGACTTGAAATCCTCTGCCAGAGATCTCCTGACTGTCATCCAGATGGATCCGGTGCTGACCGCCAAGGTGCTTAAACTGATCAACTCGGCTTTCTTCGCGCTCCCGAATAAAGTCTCCCTGCAGCAGGCGATAGTCCTCCTGGGCATCAACACTCTCAAGAACATTGCTCTTTCGAGCGCTATTGTCGGCTATATGGGCAAAAGCAAGATTCAGATACGGGCGTTCGACCAGCACAGATTCTGGGAGCATTCTCTCGGCACGGCCATCGCGGCGAAACGGATTGCCAAGCGGGTGGTCAGCGATGCGCAGCTCCGTGAGGAGTATTTTGTCGCCGGACTGATCCATGATATCGGCAAGGTGGTGATTGCGCTCTCTCTTCCAACAATGCTGGCCAAAGCGATCGCCCTGGCCGAGGAAAAGAAATTGCCCAGCAGCCTGGCCGAGCAGGAGGTCATCGGTCTGGATCATGCCGCCGTGGGGGGCATGCTGGCCCGTAAGTGGAAATTGAGCGAATCTCTTATAAACGCAACCCTGCACCATCATAATCCAGAGCCTCAGGATGACAAGCTGGCCTGGGCCGTTCACGCGGCCAATTATCATATCAACAGCGCCGGATATATCAATTCCGGTGAATTCTCCCAACCCTGTCTTAATCCTGAAACCGGCAGGTATCTGGAAATGGGGAATGATGATTTCGGTGCAATCCTGAGCGGCATGGCTGATGAGCTTAACAAGGCATCCGTTTTTCTTACCACTTGAGCGGACGGTTGACATGAAAGTAAGATTCTGGGGGGTCAGAGGCTCGATACCCACGCCGGGTCCGGGGACGGTCAGATACGGTGGAAATACAACCTGTATGCAGCTTGTCGGGGATAATGAACCTGCGATTGACGGGGAATATCTGCTGATAGACGCCGGCACGGGCATCCGCGAGGCGGGCCTCGAGCTGATGAAAATGCCCAAGCCGCTTAAGATCAATATCCTGATCACCCACACTCACATGGACCATATCAACGGTTTCCCGTTCTTCATTCCGGCTTTCGTACCGGGAACGGTGATAAATATTTACGGTCCGGTGCACTATGAAAAGAAATTGGAAGAAATATTCGCCGGGCAGATGGATTACAGCTATTTCCCGATCAGCACGGCTCAACTGGCCGCGGATATCAAGTTCCACGATCTCAAGGAATGCGAGTTCGATATTGGCCGTCTGCATGTGACCACCCACTACATGAACCACCCGGTGCTTACCCTGGGCTACCGGGTCACCGATGGAACAAAGAGTTTCATCTACACCGGAGACCACGAGCCGTATTACGATTTCATCAACGATGACGCGGGCGGGGGAATCGATTCGGATTTCGAGGATGTGCAGGCCATAGTCGACGAACAGAATCGGCGGCTGGTTCAGTTCTTCCAGGGGGTTGATATCCTGGTGGCGGATGCCGCATACACGCCGGATGAATATCCAACTCACAAGGGCTGGGGTCACAGCAGCACCGACCATGTTGTGGACTGGGCGCTTCAGGCGGGGGTGAAAAAACTGGTGCTGTTCCATCATGAGCCCACTCATTTTGACGATAAGCTTGACGAAATGGAGCAGTATGCCCGCGAAAGGGCCAGGGCCGGGGGGGACGGCAGCCTTGTGGTAGTCAATGCCAGGGAACGCCAGGTGGTGGAATGATCCGGTCCGGCCTCTGCGCCGAATAACGGGACGATACGCACTTGCCTCGCCGGACGGGCCACGGAGCCTGTCCGGCGGTCTTTTATCCACTCTGTATGAAAAATGGCCAATGAGAAAAGTAGAGCTTGAGTTGCGTAAAGCCGTCGATCAGAGCTACGACATCCTGATCGAACCGGGATTGCTGAGCAGCGCCGCAGATATGCTCAGCGGAAGATTCGGCCGGGGCGCTTATGCCGTGATCACGGATTCCAACGTGGCGGAGAAATATGCCGAGCCTCTGGCCGGCAGTCTTGCAGCCGCCGGATGCAGCCGGGTGGAGGTTGTCACTATCCCGGCGGGAGAGGCCAGCAAGACGCGTCAGATAAAGGAAGAAGTCGAGGACAGCCTGTTTTCATCCGGCCTGGGGCGCGACAGCTTTATTGTAGCTGTGGGCGGGGGAGTTGTCGGCGACCTGGCCGGTTTCGTCGCCGCCACATATGCGCGTGGAGTGCCTTTCGTCCAGGTTCCGACCACATTGCTGTCCATGATAGACAGCAGCGTGGGCGGCAAGACCGGCGTTGATGTGCCCTGGGGCAAGAACCTGGTGGGCGCTTTCCACCAGCCCTCTCTGGTGCTGATCGACCCGTTGGTGCTGAACAGCCTTCCGGAGGAACAGTTCGTTTCAGGCATGGCCGAGGCGGTCAAGCACGGCGTGATCAGTGACAGAGAACTCTTCCGGTTTATAGAGGAGCATTTGCGGGAGATTCTGTCGCTCTCGCCGGAGATACTGACCGTGTTGATCGAGCGCAACTGCGCGATCAAAGCCGGAGTGGTCGGCCGGGACGAGCGGGAGAGCAACCTGAGGCAGATATTGAATTTCGGCCATACTCTCGGACACGCGGTGGAAGCGCTTTCAGGGTTCAGGCTTCTGCACGGCCAGGCTGTCGCGGTCGGGATGATTCTGGAGGCCGGGCTTTCCGAGGGGATGGGACTTTTCCCGGCGGAGGATGCCAGGTGTCTGGAAAGGCTGCTTGATGCACTCGGACTGCCGGTGAAACTGAAATTGAAAGGAGTGAGCGCCTTGCGTATCCTGGAGCACACGCACCTGGATAAAAAGGCCCGTTCCGGCCGCGCGCGCTACGCTCTGCCCCGGAGGATCGGGGAGATGGCCCGGGATGAATCCGGGCGGTACGGCCTGGAGGTGGAGGACTCGCTGGTGCTGGAAGCGCTTCGTTCGCGAGGAGTGCGCTGACGTCTTCAGTTAACCGGACACGCCCGTCTCAAGTTGTGTGTTTCTTGCGTGTCAAACTATATTGATAAATAAGCAATAAGAAATAATAATTGAAGTAATACATAAAGAAACGACTGCGGATGGAGATTCACTTGGAACTCATCAGGACCGGGATAGAGGGGCTGGACGAGGTGCTGTTCGGCGGGGTGGTGCCGGACAACATGCTGCTTCTGGAGGGTACTCCCGGAGCGGGTAAAACCACTCTCGGCATCCAGTATATCCACAGCGGGGCGCTTCTTTACGGACAGCCGGGGATAATTATCACCTTCGAGGAAGAGCCGGAGAAGCTGTACCGTGATGCGGCTGTTTTCGGCTGGGACCTGGCTGAACTCGAGAAAAGGAACCTTCTGCGGATCATTCCCTCCTCGCCCGAGGCCCTGAGGGAGATGCTCCTTCAGTCCGAAAGCCCGTTTTCGAAGCTTTCTCGCTCCATCGGGGCGGGGCGGATACTGGTGGATTCGATAACCCATTTCCGCCGCCTGACCGATAACACCCAGGAACTGCGCGTCCTTCTCAGCAAGTTCCTGGCCGGATTGAAAAAGATCACCACCTCCGCGGTGCTGATCAAGGAGATCGAGACAGCCGAGCGCGAGGGCGCGAACATCGAGGAATACGTGGCGGACACTGTCCTGCGCCTTTCGTACGAGAAGCGCGGGATGCAACGCCGCGAAAGGTTCCTGGAGGTGATCAAATCGAGAGGTCAGAACCACATCTCCGGCCGTCATTCCCTTAAGTTCACCTCCAGCGGCCTGGCGGTCTTCCCGGTGTGCGCGGCGATCGAGGCCGCCGCCTCGGGATGCAACAGAAGCGCCTCGCCCAGAACTTTGGAGAAAACCGGCATACGCGGACTCGATGACATGTGCCGCGGCGGATTGCCCTCGGGTAGCGCCACGGTTGTGGCAGGCAGCAGCGGGACCGGCAAGACCGTCCTGGCCTCGCAGTTCATTCATGAGGGCCTGAAAAACCGTCAGAATGCTCTTCTTATTACTTTCCAGCACGACCAGCGCGCCCTGGTTGAAATGAGCCGCTCCTGGGGCGTGTTTCTCGGACGTTACGCCGAGGACGGTCAGGTTGAGATACTGCACCGCAGCTCGATCGGCCTGTCGGTGGACCAGCTTCTTTACGAACTGCGCGAGCGCCTCCGGATGCTGTCTCCGGCCCGCGTGGCGGTGGATGGCCTGACTCACCTCATACAGGCTATCGACGATGAAAGCTACCTGCTGGACTATACCGGAGCGCTCCTCCGTCTGTTCGCCTGTCACGGCGTGACCAGCGTGTTCACCCTGGAGGTGGACAAGATGTTCGGCTCGTTCGAGGTGGACAGCCAGCGCAGCCTCGGTCTTTTCGACAACCTGGTCCTGATGCGCTATGTGGAGCTGGAGGGCGATATCCGCCGGGCTATTGCGATACTCAAGATGCGCGGTACGGACCACCATAAGTCGATCCAGGAGTTCCAGATCGGGAAAAACGGGATTGAGGTGGGGACAAAGTTCAGCGAAGGCGTAGATGTTATGGGTGGAGCGACGAGAGCCAAGGTGGAGACCGTGGAACTGAAAGATGTTCTGGAGGACACGGCCCGCTGGGTCGAGGCTTCGCGGCGTCTGCGCGAGAGGCGAGATCCTGGTCTGAGCTGAAAAGCCTCGGAGAAAGGGCGTTTTGATGCAGGACGGTAATATCAACGGTTTTATCGCCTCGGTGGCCGACAGCACGGTCAAGCTGGAGCTTGTCACCTATCTGGTGGACCACCCGTTCGCTCTGGACAACTGCGCCGGGCTGGCCAAGTGGCTGAACCTGGATGAGATGTCGGTGGAAGAGGGCCTGAACGCGCTGGCCGCCGCCGGAGTTGTTTCATTCAGCGGACGGGGCGCCGGGCGGGTCTGGTCGTTCGAGGAGACCTCCGCACTGGCGGAACAGGCCCGGCAGGCGGCGGAGGCCTGGCGGCTGACCCGCGACTCTTTGCGGCGAGAGGTGCTGGAACTCGAGCGTTCGAGGGATGAACTCAACGAGCGCTACGAGGCGATCCTGTCGGCGGAGCGCGGACGGACAAGCACGATCCTGAACAGCCTGGAAGAGGCGGTGGTGGTGACTGGGAAAGATGGGGCCGTGCTGCTTGCCAATGGAGCGCTGCTGAGGTGTTTCGGGGCGCAGAAAGGCAGCACTCCGTTCGAGGGCCGTCCGCTTCACGAGGTCATTCCGGATGAGCAGGTGCAACGCGCCGTGCGTTGCGCGATCGAGAAGATGGATTCGGGTGTGGAGGCTGATCTGGCCCATGCCGGACGGTTTTACCGTCTGCGAAGCGTTCCGGTCACCGGTCCGGACGGGGCGAGGCTGATATCAGCCGACGGCGGCTGGCTGGCCGCGGTCACCGTTTTCCGCGATGTCACCCGCGACCGTGAGATAGAGCGCATGCGCGAGGATTTTATCTCCATGCTCACTCACGATCTGATCAATCCGCTCGGTATTATCTACGGCAGCACGACGCTGATTTCGGGCGGCAAACTCGGAGAGGTTTCGGAGAAACAGAAACGCCATCTGAGCAATGTCATAAAAAGCTGCGGCACAATGGAGCGCCTGATCCAGGATTTCCTGGCCGTGTCGCGCCTGGAGGCCGGAAAGCTTAACCTTAGCCCGGAGCGCATGGATGTCAATGTGCTTATTCGCGACATCATGCAGCTTTTCAGCGACCAGATGCGCGAGAAGAACCTGTCCGTGACTTTCCGCGCGGAATATGAGCCGGGATTTATCCTTGCCGATCCGGTGCAGTTCGAACGCGTCGTAACCAACCTTCTGGGCAACGCGATCAAGTACAACAACGACGGCGGGCATATCACGCTGGCCACGGCGGCGGAACCGGACGGGCGTTTGAGCCTGGAAGTATCCGACAACGGACCTGGCATTCCGGAAGAGGACCTGCCCTTTATCTTCGACAAGTTCCGCCGGTCGAGCGCGGGCGCCCGGACCAAGGGCAGCGGTCTCGGGTTGGCTGTGGTGCGCGACCTGGTCACCGCGATGGGCGGCGAGATAAGCGTAACAAGCAGTCCCGGCCATGGCGCCTGTTTCCGCCTGCTGATCCCGGCAGGTGAATGCGCCGGCTGAAAATACTCCGGCAGCGCTTACACATCTTCAGTCTGGTAACGTTTCAACTCCATTGCCCGCAGTATCAGCTTTACAATCCTCTCCACACCCAGTTTTTCCTGGTTCAGGATCATGTCATAAAACTCCGGCTCGCTTACACTGTGGCCCATGAAATCCCTGGAGAACTGCTCGCGCTCGCCATCCTGCTTGAGCACATACTTGCGGGCTTCGGCCGGTGATTCGATCTTCTCGTACGCTGCAACCTGTTTTATCCGCCAGTCCAGAGAACCGACAATCCGCACATGCAGTCCTCCGGTCAACCTGGAAGTGACCATGGCCGCCGCCCGTCCGATCAGGATGACCCGTCCCGCCGCGGCCAGATGGAAGATTGTACCGGCGCATTTTTTAAACACTTTCAGTGAGGAGGGTTCGCCGGTGAACATCCCGGTGATCAGTTCTGTGAACAGGTTTTTACGCTGGGTGCTGAGGGCTTTGACAAGCACGCTGGAGAGGTTGTGGTCCTGGCAGACCGTCTCCACCAGCTTGCGGTCATAAACGGTCCAGGGAGGAGCGTTCCCGGCCGAAGGGAACATACCGTTAAGCACATCGGCCAGGCGGTCTCCGACACGGAAGCCGGCGCAGCCGTACTGCCGTGAAATTGTAATGAATCTCACGCGGTTGGCCTCTTCGGCTTCCTTCCTCGTGCCTGAGGCTTCCCACATGTGAAACTGGTCTTCCACAAGCCTGAAGCGGTCTTTGGATTGAGGTTTGTTGATTCGGATATCCATGCCACGCTCCTTCACTCGAGTGGAGGCGCTCGATGGGACCGGTTGCGGCCTGCCGGCTCCGTCGAAACACGGGGATATAAGACCGGGAATAGAGAGTTGCTGCCAATCTATGTTGAAAGACCCGGGAGCCGCTCTTTGCCCGAGCCGCTTGTTGGATGAGTCAGAGCAGACCGTACAGGCAGGCCAGAGACCCGGCCAGGATGAACTGCGAATCCCCGGCCACTTCGATGGCGACAGCCTGACGGATTGTGCCACGCTGGAAGAGAAACAGATAAAGACAGATATAGCCGGTGACAAGCAGCATGACCCAGCCGAACTGATTCAGCCAGCCCAACGCCGATCCGCAAGCCAGTATCACGGCCTGCGCCGCCACCAGCAGCGCCTGAAGGCGCATTGTGCCACGCCGCCCGATGATTATGGGCAGAGTCTCCCGGCCGACAATTCTGTCTCCCTGCATGTCCCTCAGGTCGAAAAACAGGGAGCGGGAAAGCACGATCAGGAACGTATAGGTGAACGTCAAAAAGAATGTGGGGGTCAACACCTTGTGGCCGGTCATCAGCAGCGGAAAGAAAACCGTAACGGTGGACCAGCCCAGCGACATGTTCAGGTCCTTGGAAGCGGGTACGAGGCGCAGCGGAATGCGCCGTCCGGCCAGGTTCAGGACCGGCGGAAGAATGTCCAGTCTGTACAGAGCGGCCATCACGATCAGGCCGAGCATTATTATAAATGTCAGCGAGCCTTTCAGGGAAGCGAAAGCCAGGCCTGCCGTCGCCGCTGAAACCGCGAGGATGAAATACAGGCGGTCCTGGCTCTGCCGGACCGAGGGATTCCGGTCCAGAGAGCGCTCGAATACGCCGCGGTTGGTGAAATGAGTGAGAAGGTGGGCGCTCATTATATAACAGAAAGCGACCGCATAAGGTATCCATCCCGGATCGAGGTCCATCAGTCTGGCATTGGCGTGACAAAGAAATGCGGCCCCTGCGGCGATGAACAGATCGGTCTTCAGGGCAAAGCGCGCGATTTGACGGAGCAGGCGCCAGATGGCTGGCGAGGACTCGTGCTCGATTCCCCTCAGTTTCTCGACTGCCTGAAGGATTATCCAGTTGGGAGTGGAAGCTCCGGCTGTTACAGCCACGCTGCGGTAGCGCTTGAGCTGCTCACTGTCCAGTTCCTCGGCGGTCTCCACGTGGAATGTCGGCGTGCCGAGCCCGGCGCTAATCTGAGCCAGGCGCTGCGTGTTCGCGCTGTTTCTGCCGCCGACAACGACCACCGCATCCGCGGTCAGCGCGAGCCTTTGAAGCTCCTCCTGGCGGTGGTAGGTGCTGGGGCAGATCGTGTCCAGTATCACCGCCCCCGGCCAGCGCTTTTTCACCTTGTCCGATATGGCGCGGAATGTTTCGGGATACAGGGTGGACTGGGCCACAACGCATACCTTTTCGGCCTGCGGGAGAGCGTCCACCTCGTCCGGGCTGCTTACCACGTGGCCGCGCCCCTCGGCGTAACCCTCAAGACCGAGAACCTCGGCGTGGTTCTTGTCTCCGGCTATGATCGCGGTGAACCCCTGGCGCACATGACGTCGGATAAGCCCCTGGATGCGTGCCACATCCGGGCAGGTGGCGTCACAGAGATTCACCCCCAGGGTTTTCAATTCCTCCCGTCTTGCCGGAGGCACCCCGTGGGAGCGGATGACGACCGTGTCGCCCCCCCCGGGGGTGTGTTGTCCGGAAAGCACTTTCACCCCGCGGTTCTGCAACATCTCGATAGTCTGCGGATTGTGAATCAGCGGGCCATCGGTGTACAAACCCCGCGAGTCGTGCTCGCTGCGCTCCAGGACCATGTTCATCGCCCGGCGCACTCCTTTGCAGAATCCGGCTGTCTCGGCGAGAAATACTTTCACTCTGCTGACCCTGTCATTGTTCTGAAATCCACCACGGGACCGGAAAAGATGCTCCTGCTTTGTCTTCTCTTCTTCAATATAATGCGATGCCCGCGTATATGGAACAGCGGGTCAGCGCTAAACGCGCAATTCGTGCATGGATTTTCCCGTGCGGTTTGTATTGGAGAAGGAGCAGGCACTTTACAGACACTGAGAGTTGAGTTAGTTTTCAGCATTCCTCCAGGCCGGCCGCATGGACATACTTTTTCCTGCCGGCTGACAAACCAATGCTTACCTGTCCAACCGTGAGAATAATTGTATGAAAGCACTTGGAGTAATACCGGCGCGTTATAAAAGCTCCCGTTTTCCAGGCAAGCCGCTTGTGCGGATAGCCGGGAAAACAATGATCGAACGGGTTTACCGCAGGGCAGGCCAGGCCTCTCTTCTGAATGAGCTGCTGGTGGCCACGGATGACAGCCGTATCGCCGACTGCGTCCGCTCTTTCGGCGGGAAAGTGATGATGACCGATGAAAACTGTCCGACCGGCACGGAACGGGTGGCCCTGGTGGCGGCGGCTTCGCCGGGATACGATATCGTGCTGAACATCCAGGGCGATGAGCCGCTGCTGGAGCCGGAGAATGTCGACACGGCGATCCGGTTGTTCAACAGGCGCCCGGATGCCGATATCACCACGCTGGTCCGTCCGGTGAGGATGAGCGAGGAAGCGGATGATCCGAACTGCGTGAAAGTGGTCATGGGGGAAGAGGACCGGGCGCTCTATTTTTCACGCGGCAAGGCCCCCTGGGTGGGGCGGGCCGGTGAGGACTGGCTGGCGGCTGAAAAGGGGCGGGAAGCGCACGTGATCCATATCGGCCTGTACGCCTATCGGGTCGAATCGCTGCTGAAACTGGTGCGCTGGCCGGTGGCCCTCTGCGAGCGGATGGAGGGGCTGGAACAACTCCGCGCTCTGGCTAACGGCCAGAAGATATACGCCGCGCGTCTTGAGGGGACGCTTTCGATCGGGGTGGATGTTCCGGAGGATGTGACAAGAGTGGAGGAAATGCTTCGGCGTCTCGGGCTGGACTGACTGCTGTATTGTTTGCAATCCGGATGGACGCGGTTTATATTTCCCAGTAGTTCAATGCAGTTGCAGCAGATCGGAATCCTCAGATAATATTTTCTTTAACAATGTTGTAAACTTATTGGCATCAACCGGTGGACCCGATGATTAAAAGGGAATATCTGAAACACCCTGAAGGGGTGAAATACGTATTTGTGACAGGCGGAGTGGTATCTTCCCTGGGCAAGGGTATCTGCGCCAGTGCGCTTGGGATGTTGCTGAAGGCCCGCGGCCTCTCGGTTACGATCATGAAGTTCGATCCGTACCTGAATGTCGATCCGGGCACGATGAATCCTTTCCAGCACGGCGAGGTTTACGTAACCGACGATGGAGCTGAAACGGACCTCGATCTCGGCCATTACGAACGCTTCCTGGACCAGTCGCTTTCCCAGGACAACAACATCACCACCGGCCGCATTTACAATACCATTATCACCAAGGAACGCCGGGGCGACTACCTTGGCGCCACGGTGCAGGTGATCCCGCACGTTACGGATGAGATCAAGGCCACGCTGGTCCGTCTGGCCACCAAGAACAAAGTCGACGTGGTGATAGGCGAGATCGGCGGCACGGTGGGTGACATCGAGTCGCAGCCGTTCCTCGAAGCCATCCGTCAGCTCGGGCTTGACCTGGGGCGCGACAATGTGATGTATATTCATGTTACGCTCGTTCCTTACCTTCAGGCCGGCGGCGAGCTGAAAACCAAGCCCACGCAGCACAGTGTGAAGGCCCTGCGCGAGATAGGCATCCAGCCGGACATGCTGATATGCCGCACCAGCCACCACCTGAGCGAGGACATGAAGAGCAAGATCGCCCTGTTCTGCAACGTGCGGAACGAGGCGGTGATAGAGGCCGAGGATGTCAGCTCGATTTACCAGATTCCGCTGCGCTTCAATCAGCAGAAACTGGACAGTCTGGTGGTGGAGCACCTGAGGCTGTCAACCCGCGAGCCGGACCTTGCGCCCTGGACCGAGATGGTGCAGAAAGGCTCCTCTGCAGCGCGGACAGTGGAAATTGCGATTTGCGGCAAGTATGTAAACCTCGCGGATGCCTACAAGTCGATCAACGAATCGTTTTTCCATGCCGGGGTGGCTAACGGCGCGAAAGTCAGGCTGAGCTGGGTGGACACTGAAAAAATCAATCGCGATAACGCGGCTCAGGAACTGGGCCGTTTCGATGGCATTCTCATTCCTGGAGGATTCGGCTACCGCGGGATCGAAGGCAAGCTGGAGGCCATACGCTATTCCAGGATGAACGGCGTGCCGATGTTCGGCATATGCCTGGGGCTGCAATGCGCCATTATCGAGTTCGCCCGAAATGTGTGCGGTCTTGAGGAAGCGGCCAGCGAGGAATTCGACTCCGGCTCGCCGGATCTCGTCATCAGCCTTCTGCCGGATCAGGAAAAGGTGATCGACATGGGGGGCACTATGCGTCTGGGGGCCTACCCGTGTGATTTACGGTCCGGAAGCCAGGTCAGGAAGATATATGGCGCGGATAAGATCACTGAGCGCCATCGCCACCGTTTCGAGGTCAACAATAAGTACCGTCAGGTTCTGGAAGAGAAGGGAATGGTTTTCAGCGGACTTTCACCGGACGGCCGTCTGGTGGAGATTATCGAACTGCCCGGCCATCCCTGGTTCATCGGCTGTCAGTTCCACCCTGAACTGAAAAGCCGTCCGATGCGTCCGCACCCGCTGTTCCGTGATTTCGTGGCCGCGGCCATCCGTTTCCAGTCGGCGCGGAGTAAAAGCGTAACAGGAAAATCCTGATGCCGGGGCGCGTGGTCAGAATCGCCGGCCGCGAGGCTGGCAAGGGATGCCGTCTTTTCCTGATTGCCGGTCCCTGCGTGGTCGAAGACCGTGAGACCATGCAGCGTACAGCAGGCTTCCTGGCGGAACTGGCGGCAAAACTTGACATACTCTGCATTTTCAAAGCTTCCTATCGCAAGGCCAACCGCACCTCCGGAGCCAGTCCGAGCGGGCCGGGAATTGAAGCGGGCCTGTCTGAGCTGGCCCGCATCGCCAGGGAGTCCGGCCTGCCGGTCACGACCGACATTCATGAAAGCAACGAGGCTGCACCGGCTGCAGAGGTGGCTGAGATTCTTCAGATACCGGCATTCCTCTGCCGTCAGACCGCTCTGATCCAGGCTGCGGCCTCCACCGGCCGGGTAGTCAATATCAAGAAAGGCCAGTTCATGGACCCGCGCCTGATGACCTCGGCTGCGGAAAAAGCCCGGACCGGCGGAGCGAAGAGGGTTCTTCTTACCGAGCGCGGCGCGTTTTTCGGCTACGGCGATCTGGTGGTGGATTTCCGCTCGCTGGCGATAATGAGGCGGGCCGGTTGTCCGGTTGTGTATGACGCGACCCACAGCGTTCAGGCTCCCGGAGGGGCCGGGCAGTCCTCGGGCGGTCACCGCGAATTCGCCGAAATCCTGGCGCGTTCGGCCGTGGCGGCCGGAGCGGACGGCCTGTTCATGGAAATCCACCCGGACCCGTCACGCGCGCTGAGTGACCGCGAAACAATGCTGAGCCTGGAGCAGGCGGCGAGGATCATACCGCCTCTGCTGCGGCTTGGGGATTACATCCGTGAGGAGGCGGCTGGCGGTGATAAACTCGCTTGACAATGAGGTTGACCTCCCGGATGCGGTCCGAAAGGCGGCTGAAAAGGTCGAACTGATAGTGATGGATGTGGACGGCGTACTGACCGACGGGCATGTCTACCAGTTGGACAACGGCGAGCAGATGCTGTGCTTTGACGCACAGGACGGGCTGGCCCTGACGCTCTGCCGTATCGCCGGGATCCGGCTCGCCGTTATCTCCGGACGCGATGTCCCGGCGGCGCGAATCCGCATGGGACGGTTTCCGCAGATCGAACTGCATATGGGCGTGATCAGAAAAGCGCCGGTGCTTATGGAAATCAGCCGCCGGCTTGGCATTCCGCTTGAAAATACAGCGTATATCGGTGATGATCTGATCGACCTGCCGCTGCTGGAAATGGCCGGACTGCCGGTCAGCGTGCCGAATGCCGTGCCGGAGGCCAGAAAGATGGCGCTGTACATAACCGGAAGCGCGGGCGGGCACGGAGCAGTGCGCGAGCTTGTCACTCTGGTGCTCAAGGCCCGCGGCTTATATGCGGACGCGGTGAAACACTATATCGAGGAACATTGAAAGAAATGCAGAATAAAAAAGACATTGGAAAAGCCGAAAAGGATGCTGAGGTTCTGGAGCAGGCCCGGCGCGTGGTGCGGATCGAGTTGCGGGCCGTGGAAAGCCTGCTCGACCGTCTGAACGGCTCTTTCGTGCGGGCGGTGGACATGATCCTGGACTGCCGCGGGAGGGTGATTGTCTCCGGGGTCGGCAAGAGCGGAATCATCGGACGCAAGCTGGCTGCAACGCTCACGAGCACCGGGACGCCGGCTTTGTTTATCCATCCGGTGGACTGCATGCATGGCGATCTGGGCCTTGTCAGCCGGGAGGACATTTTTATCGCCATCTCGAAAAGCGGCGAGACGAGCGAGATGGAGCGCCTTCTGCTGCTTTTCAAGCGTCTGAGCGTCCCCGTGATAGCGATTACCGGGGGGCGCGGCAGTTCACTGGCCCGCACCGCGGATATCGTGCTTGACGTGGGCGTGCCGCAGGAAGCCTGTCCGCACGATCTGGCTCCCACCGCAAGCACCACGGCGGCCCTTGTCATGGGCGACGCTCTGGCGGTGGCGCTGCTGGTGAAACGGGATTTCCGGGCCGAGGATTTTGCGGCCCTGCATCCGGGCGGAGCGCTTGGCAAGCGCCTTCTGCTGAGAGTCGAGGAAGTGATGCTCCCCCTGGATCAGACAGGAATGGTATCGGCGGGATCGACGATGAAAGAGGCGCTGATGGAACTGGTCACCAAACGAGGCCTCTGCGCCGTAACCGATGACAGCGGCAAGCTGCTGGGCGTGGTCACCGACGGTGACTTCAAGAGATTGATCGGCCGGACAGCCGAGTTCATGAGTGTGCCGGTGGCGGAGGTGATGAATTCCAGTCCGAAAATAACCCGGCCGGATGAGTTGTGCGTGAGTGTTCTTCAGTCCATGGAGAAGTATGGCATCATCTCGATGCCCGTGGTGGATGATGACGGCCGGGTGGTAGGATCGGTGCACCTGCACGATATGATGCGTGCTCGCGTGCTTTGATGACAGGAGACGGATTTGAGCGCTTCGTTAAGCGGATGGAAAGCGGCGCGGGTGCGACGTGCGGTGGGAATGTCCCTCGCGTTCTGCCTGGCGATCCTGTTTTTTCTGACAGTGGCCTGCGGGAATGAGGATTCTCGGGCGCTGTCTCCGGGAGGTGAACAAGCCGGGGAAACGCCGGATCAGATTATCGATTCTTTCGATCTTACGATAACGGACAGCGGGGTGCGCAAAGGCTGGGTGACCGCCCTGGAGGCTGAGAAGTACGTAAGCCGGAAAGTGTACACCGCCCGTGAGCTTAAAGTGGTGTTCTACAACCCCGCCGGACAGGTAAATTCTATCCTGACCTCAAGACGGGGCATAATCCATATCGAAAACGGCGACATGGAAGCGATGGACTCGGTCGTGGTGTTTTCGGCGGACAGTTCTCGGGTGCTGCTCACCGAGCGCCTTCTCTGGCGGAAATCAGACAACCGTATCCTGAGTGACACCACGGTCGAGGTGCGCAGCCGTCAGGGGGTGGTGTTCGGCGACGGGATGGAGTCGGATGCCTCTTTCACCGATGTGCAGGTCAAGAATCCGACCGGAGATATCAATGTCCTGCGCCAGTAAATATGATCGGCCAGGCTTAACCGCATTTCTTTCCCTCTTTATTTCTTTCTCGCCTGCCTTTTCAGCCGGACCTGAATCCGCTGACAGCAGCAGCCAGATTCCATTCCGCATAGAGCACGCCGATGTTTTTCAGCAGAAACGCGACAGCACGGGAGCGCAGTATTATTTGCTCCAGGGTGAGGTGGATATCGCACGCGGCGAATCGAGAATCCTGTGCGGCAGCCTTTCTTATTTCCCGGCGAGCGGATATTTCCTCTGTCTGGACTCGGTCCATCTCTCCGACCCGGAGCGCGACCTTCGCTCCGACTCGCTGCTGTATTACGTGGACCGGGAGTATTACAGGGCGGCCGGCTCGGTCCGCTGGGCCAGCCGCGGAGTTTCGGGCAGCGGGAGGATCGGAGAATATTTCCGTGACCGCGGGCTGATGCGCCTCGAGGGTGAGGCCGAGGCCAGGGACAGTCTGCGCAGGATTGACGCCGATGTACTGGAATACGAATCCACGGCTGAGGTGCTTCGCGCGCTCGGCAATGTCCGGATGCTCGAATACGGAAGCCGCTCCACTGCCCGGTCAGCCAGCGCGGTCTATGGCCGGGATAAAGGAACGGCAGTCCTTACCGGCCGTCCGGAGATAATCTACTATGAAAAAGGTGACAGTGTGTCGCCTTACCATCTCGTGAGCGACCTGCTCCGGCGTTTCGGTCCTGACAGCATCGTGGCTGTGGGGCGCGTGCGGCTTTGGCGGGACAGCCTGACTGTCACCTCCGACAGCCTGTTCCACAATCTCGGGCCGGGGATAAGCTATTTCCGGGGCGGGCCGCCGCTGGTTCAGGATCCGAAATTCAATCTGCGCGGCGCGGAGATAGACGTGCAGGCCGCGCAACGCAAACTGCAGCGCGTGACCGCCCTTGGCTCGGCCCGGGGTGAATTCCGGCCCGATTCCACACTGGCCGCGGCTGATTCTATCACGGCCGGTCCCGCGCAGGCCGGGAGCTGGATTACAGGAGATACACTTGATTTATATTTCGGCGCATCCGGGATCGACAGCCTGGCTTCCTCGGGCGGTTCGAGAAGCTATTTCCGTGAGAGCGCCGAATCAGGGGTAAACTATATTCTTGGCCGCTGGATAAAGCTGGTCTGGGAAAACGGAGTGGTTGAAAGGGTGCAGGTGGATGGGGGAGGGCGGGGGCTTTTCGTGCTTCCGGACAGCAGCCTGAAGCAGACCGTGCCTGATTCCGCCGCATCTGCCCACGATTCGGTACATACTGGAAAGCAATAAATACATTGACACGCACACAGGATGAACATACAATTAAGAGAGACATGTTCCGGCTGGCATGAATCTTGATGCGGAGTTGTTGCCACTCTGTGATTCTGTTGTGGCGGTAAGCGGCAAACCAATGGAGGGCAGTACTCTGAGCCGACTGTATACCAGTGGACTGGTTAAAGTGTACAAGAATCGCGCCGTCGTGAATTCGGTGGATGTGGAAGTGCACCAGGGCGAGGTGGTGGGGTTGCTTGGGCCGAATGGAGCGGGCAAGACTACGACTTTTTATATGATGGTGGGTCTTATCCGTCCGGAAGCCGGGAATATCTTTCTGGGTGATGACAATATAACCGGATTGCCGATGTACAGGCGGGCCAGGCAGGGGATAGGTTATCTGCCGCAGGAAGCCTCGGTGTTCAGGAAGCTCTCGGTGGAAGAGAACCTGACCGCAATCCTTGAAACTCTTCCTATACCGCGCGCCGAACGCCGCAACCGCCTGGAAAACCTTCTGGGTGAACTGGGGCTGGAGGGGCTAAGGAAAAGCCGGGCATATTCGCTTTCCGGCGGGGAGCGCCGGCGGCTGGAAATTACGCGGGCGCTGATCACTGATCCGCGGTTTATCCTTCTGGATGAGCCGTTTGCCGGGGTCGATCCGATAGCGGTGGACGATATCCAGTCCATTATCGCCCGGCTCAAGCAGCGGGGGATCGGCGTGCTGATAACGGATCATAATGTCAGGGAGACGCTGCAGATAACGGACCGCGCCTACATAATGTTCGAGGGGCGCATCCATCTGAGCGGAGATGCTGAAACTCTGATAAACGACCCGACTGCCAAAAAGCTGTATCTTGGAGAGGATTTCAGGATGTAATCCGGTGTATGTTGAACCGGAGAGATGGAAACAGGTTTCAGAAAGCGGACTGAAGAATGGCGCTGCACAACAGAATGGAATTGCAGTATCGCCAGGAGCTGACGATTAATCCGAGGCTCTATCAGGCTATGGATCTGCTTCAGATGCCCCTGCTGGACCTTCAGATGCATCTGAAACAGGAACTCCTGATCAATCCGTTTCTTGAATTGAGCGAGGAGGCCGAGGAAAGTCTGGAGCCTGGGGAGGATTTAGAGTACGGCGATGAAGGGGATGCGGTTGCGGAGGACGAGTCGCAGGAATACGAGCCTGAGGCGGAGGACAGGGCTGAGGATGCCGGAACAACGGAGATGGAGGATTACGAATCTTCGGAGACTGATTTTGGAGATTCATTCACCGCGGATGATCCGTTGGCCGAGGGAGACCTCACCACCAATTCCCAGGAGGATGTTGACTGGGACAAGGTGCTCGATGAGGGTGATTTCGATTACGATAATTACGCCCAGGAAATAGATGACCGGGAATACCATGAAAAAGCTCCCACCGGCGGAAGAACTCTCAGCGAATTTCTGACCGAGCAGTTCGTTCTGCTTAAATTGACCACAGCCGAGAAAGAGATCGGCGAGGAAATAATCGGGGATATAAACGAGGATGGATACCTGTCCAGTCCTGCGCCTGAGATCGCTTTCCGGATGCGCCGCCGGGAGGCCGATGTTGAGAAGGTTCTGGTTCTTATCCAGTCTCTCGATCCGCTTGGGGTGGGTGCGCGCGACCTTCGTGAGTGCCTTCTGATCCAGCTCCGGGAAACGGGCCGCGAAGATACTGTCGCCTACCGTCTGGTGCATGATTTCTTCGAACAGCTCACCCGCCGTCACTGGCAGGATATCTCACGCTCCACCGACATGACGCTCAAGCAGATTCAGGACGCCGCTGATGAGGTGGCCCATCTCGAACCGCGCCCGGGGCGGTTGTACAGCAGCTCGCGGGATGACAACTATGTCATTCCCGATCTGGTGGTGGAAAAAGTGGAGGGAGAATATTTCGTTTATGTGAACGACTCGAACCTCCCGCGGCTCAGGATATCCAAGGCTTATCAGGATGTGGCCCGCGACCGCCGCAAGTTCACCGGCGAGGCGCGTGAGTTCATTTACTCCAAGCTGAATAACGCCAACTGGCTGATCCAGGCGATAGAGCAGCGTAAGCAGACAATGCTCAAGGTGATGCGCTTTATCGTGGAGAAACAGCACGATTTCTTCGAGCACGGCATCAGTCAGCTTAAGCCGCTGACACTGCGCGAGGTGTCGGAGGCGATCAGCATGCATGAATCGACCATAAGCCGTGTCACCAATGACAAGTACTGCCAGACTCCGCGCGGAGTGTTTCAGCTCAAGTTCTTTTTCAGCGTCGGCCTCAGCAGCGACACGGGAGAAGATGTCTCGGCGCGCGGTATCAAGGACAAGATATCCAAGATGATCGAGGGGGAAGATCAGGCCAATCCCCTGACCGACCAGGAGATAGTGATCCGTCTGAAAAAGGATGGCTTGCAGATCGCCCGGAGGACGGTGGCGAAGTACCGCGACCAGCTTGGAATCCTCCCGGCGCGTATGCGGAAGCGTATATGACCAGGGATGCCTGTCAGTCAAATTGAGCGGAACGGACTGAAAGCAGGCCGAATATGAAGCGGCGGAGATTCCCGGACGGGAACGGCCGCAGAAACTGAAACCGGCCAGGCTTTCTGTCCGCAAACGAGACGGCAGGAGAGCGATGTATATCTCAAACAATGAACCACGGGAGGCAACGGACACCTGATTCGTCGATGCTCAGGCTTATGACAGCGTGATCTCGGTATGGGTTAATGGATGGGAGCCGTAGGCGGTTTGCTGTGCCAATAATCGGCTGATGGAAGGAGGATTAAATGAAGGTCTTGATCACGAGAAAAAATGGTAATCTGAGCGACAGCCTGAAGAGCTACATCGAGACAAGGGTTTCCGAACTGAATCGGCATTTTCCACGGATCATCGAGGGGCATGTAATAATTGATTCGGAGGGAAGAGACAGATCAGTTGAAATCACCCTGCGCGTAGTCGGCCGCACGCTGGTTTCAAGGTTGGCCAGTACGAACCTTCGGGCTGCGATCGACGGGTGCGTGGACAAGCTGGACAAACAGTTGGACAAGGTGAAAGGGAAATACCGGAAGAAGGGCCGCAAGTCCGACGATCTCCGGGGTGTTCAGTTTGGCGCCGAGGAGGAAGTGCTTGAATTTGAAATCATGGGAGAGGATCAGCCTCTTCTGGCTATAGAAAGCGAGGAGCTTATCCTTGAGTCAGAGGAAAGGACCGGCACCGCTGACTGAGGATCGAATTCCGATTGATCTGTTATGACCGCGAAGCCGTGTCTTCCAGCAGCAGTGGAAGATACGGCTTTGTTTAATTCGCAACCCCTGCCTGGATGGTCCGGATGTCAAAAACTCTCAAGTTAGAGGATTTTCTGAAGCTTTACATGGAAAAGTTCCAGCTCAGTGTTTTCACAGGGCCGGATACTCTTCAAGGGGAGTTGAACAACAGCGAGGTCAGCCGTCCGGGTCTGGTTCTGGCAGGTTTTACCAGCCGCTTCGCTTATCACCGCAGCATGATCCTGGGCGAGACTGAAATCGTATATCTGGATGAATTGCCCGGGGAACGTCTGCGTGAAATTCTCGATCTGATGTTTGGTTTTCAGGTCCCGATGATAATAGTGTCAAAGGGCCTCCAACCACCGCGATACATGATAGAGGCTGCTGACAGGCGGGGGATTCCGGTCCTGGGGAGCCGTCTCGGAACGCAGGATTTGATCCGCAAGCTGACCAATGCGCTGGAGACGTTTTTTGCGCCTCAGACCTGGGTGCACGGGACCCTGGCGGATGTTTTCGGGGTGGGAATTCTTTACATCGGTCCGAGCGGGATAGGCAAGAGCGAATGCGTTCTGGACCTGGTTGAGCGCGGCCACCGTCTGGTCTGCGATGACCTGGTGCACGTGATACGGGTAGGCGACAACTCGCTGGATGGCATGTTGGGCAACGAAAAGTTCGGACATCACATGGAGATACGCGGCCTCGGGATTATCGATGTTTTCCGTCTGTTCGGCATACGCGCGGTGCGCGCCCGTAAACGGATCGAGGTGGTAGTGCAGCTTTCCATGTGGGATGAGAAAGAGGACTACGAGCGAACTGGATTGGATGAAACGACAACGAGAATTCTGGATGTGGAGGTGCCTCTCATAAAACTGCCTCTCGTTCCAGGCAAGAATATCACTGTAATCAGTGAAGTGATAGCCATGAATTACCTTCTGAAGCTCAAGGGGCATAACGTTGCCGAGGAGTTCAACCGCAGATTGCTTGAACAAATGAAACAGGAATATTATATTGACGAGTTATCCGAATGACCTAAAGACTGATGACGTCCGTTGCTGATGACCGGCCCGGTCAAGTTCTGCGGAAATGAATGCAAATACGATGGTTTGAAAATGACTCTTCTGAGACGCGAGATAAAAGTGCAGAACAAGCTGGGTCTTCATGCCCGGCCGGCCGCCATGCTGGTGCAACTGGTCAGCCGTTTCAAGTGCGAGATGACTATGACAAGAGACGATATGACGGTTAACGCAAAAAGCATTATGGGCGTGATGATGCTTGCTGCGGAATGCGGCTCGACTCTGTTGTTGAGCGGCGAGGGGGATCAGGCGGAGCAAGCCCTGGATGCGGTGGAGGAACTGTTCGCTCGCAGGTTTGATGAAGGGGAGTGAAACATGTCCGCCTTGGGCAGCGGAAGAAAGAAATACGGAGCTAAAAAGAAAGCTGAGGGTGAAACAGTACTTTCCGGACTGGCGGCTTCTCCGGGTATTGCTATCGGACGGGCATTTGTCATAACCCAGGACCATCCTCCTGTGCCGGAGCGCACTATCAGCGATGCAGATATCCAGAATGAGATAAACCGTTTTCATGAAGCCCTCGAAGCCACCCGCCGTCAGCTCCTGGACATCAAAGAGAATCTCAAATCAAAATTGACCGAGCAGACCAGCCGTATCTTCGATGCCCACCTTCTGATGCTGGACGATGTAGTTGCGGTGGAACAGACCGAAACTCTTATCCGTCAGAATAAATACTGCGCGGAAAAGGCTTTTGCCAGCGCAATAAATAAAATAACCTCTTCCCTGAAAAGCCCGCTTAAGGGAAACTACCTGCAGGAACGTCTGGATGATATCAGGGATGTGGAGCGGCGGGTGCTGGCCAACATGCTGGGCAGTGAAGACACCTCCCGTATCAGTCTTGATCGGGAAGCTGTCATTGTGGCTCACGACCTGACTCCTTCCCAGACCGCGCAGTTCGACCGCCGTTTTATTCTGGGTTGTGTAACGGATGTGGGAGGGACCACAAGCCATACGGCCATTCTCAGCCGCTCACTTGAAATACCGGCGGTTGTCGGCCTGGAAAGGGTGACGCCGCTGGTCAGTACAGGAGTAGAGATTATTCTTGACGGTTATGCCGGGAGGGTGATAATAAATCCGCAGCCTGGTACGCTGGAACGCTATAAAATGCTGGAGATGAAATTCCGGGTCTTGGAAAGCCGTCTCGACCAGTTGCGCAACCTCCCGGCCCGGACACTGGATGGCCGTTCGGTGGAACTTTCGGCAAATATCGAGTTCCCCTCTGAAACCCGCTCGGTGAAAAGTCACGGGGCCAGGGGAGTCGGGCTGTTCAGGACTGAGTTTCTTTACCTGACAAGGGATTATTTGCCTTCCGAGGAGGAGCAGTTCCGCAGCTATTCAGAAGTCGCACGGGCGCTGAAACCGGACGCGGTGATTATCCGGACCCTGGATGCCGGTGCGGATAAGTTCCATAATCTTCTTCAGACCTCGCCAGATCCAAATCCGTTCCTGGGCAACCGGGCCATACGCATCTGTCTGAAACGGCGTGATATTTTCCGCACTCAGTTGCGGGCGCTCCTGCGTAGCACTGTGCACGGCAACGTAAAAATTCTGCTGCCTTTTATTACTACGCTGGAAGAACTGAAAAAATCCCTTGCCTTTATCCGGCGGGTGCGCCGTGAGTTGGAGAGAGAGGGAGTCCCTGTTGCTGAGCGGGTTGAGATCGGAATAATGATTGAGGTGCCGTCCGCGGCTTTGATGGCGGCCGAGTTCATTCGTTTTGTCGATTTCGTTTCAATCGGCACGAATGATCTTATCCAGTACGTGCTGGCCACCGACCGCGGCAACGAAAGAGTGGCGCACCTTTATCAACCGCTGAATCCGGCTGTAATCCGCCTGATAAAGCATGTCGTGGATGCCGGTGACGCAGCCGGAAAGCTGGTGGGAGTCTGCGGCGAAATGGCTGGTTACCCGCATACGGCGCTGCTTTTGCTGGGCATGGGCGTCAAGGAGTTATCGACAAGTCCGGCGGTCATACCGCAGATTAAAAAAGTGATCCGCTCAGTGACTTTTACCGAAGCCAGGGCATTGGCGGACCGGGCGTTGACTCTCAACAGCCCGGCGAAAATCCGTGAGTTGCTGACAAACAGAATCGAGGAAATAGATAAGGGTATTGTCGGGTTTTACGATAAGTAACCCCGCCTTTTTTCCCCCGCTGTCCGGAGACCGGATCCTTGAGGTCTGCCGGACAAGGATTCCATTAGCGGGCCAGATATTTTGGCCCGTACCAGCCTTGGAAAAGATATGCTTGATTATCATATCCATACCCGGTATTGCGGCCATGCCTGGGGGGAGATGGAACAGTATGTTGAGCATGCCCTAAAAATCGGCCTGGATGAAATGGGCTTCAGTTGCCACTACCCGTATCCTCCCGGTTTCGAGGAGCCGGCTCCGAACTGTTCCATCCCGGTGGAGCTGTTCGGTGAATACCTGGAGCGGGCCAGAGAACTGCGTGAGCGTTACCTTGGCAGGATAATAATCCGCCTGGCGGCTGAATTCGATTACCTGGGCCCCGAATGGCCGATCTGTCCGCTGCGTGAGGCGGAACGCCTGGGACTGGATTATTGCCTGGCCTCGCTTCATCTGGTCGATGGAGTGGTGGTGGATTACAGCCCCGAGATGCTGCTTAAGGGCCTGGAGCGCCGGGGCTGGAGTATGGATGACCTGTACGAGCGTTACTGGACCACTCTTCTGGTGCTGGCCCGGCCCGGCTACTGCACTACAATCGGCCACCTGGACCTGGTCAAAAAGCTGGCCGGTGAAGCCCCTGGACTTACTCCGAAAAACGATCATCGTGCCCTTGTGCTGAAAGTGCTGGATGCGCTGGCCGCATCCGGAACCGCCATGGAGATAAACACCTCCGGCTGGGACAAACCCTGCGCCGAGCAATACCCGTCCGAGGATATCATCGCCGCCGCCGCCGCGCGGGGAGTGCGTATAACCGCGGGCAGCGATTCGCACCGACCGGAGGAGGTTGGCCGCAAATTTGACCGTCTTGCCGGTCTGCTGGATCGCAACGGGATCAGCGAGCTTGTGCGCTTCGAGCAACTGAAGGCATATCCATATCCTGTCAGGGTGGCGCCTGAGCAGGCCTCCGCCGGATAACGGAACGAGCCGGGAGGAAATCATCAAAAAGATCGGATTGACCGGGTGGATATTTATCGCCATTCTCGCGGGAGTGGTGCTCGGGAGGGTTGTCGGCGAGCCGCTGGTCGTGGTGACCGAGCCTTTGGGGAACGCTTTCCTGACGTTGCTGAAGATGATTATCGTGCCGCTGATCGCGAGCACTGTGTTCAGCGGAGTGGCCGGATTGAGCGGCACAGGAGGTCTCGGACGGCTTGGACTCAAAACCGCGGCCTGGGTTGTGATCACCTGCCTGCTGGCAATTCTTACCGGGCTTCTGCTGGTCAATCTGATTCAGCCGGGTGTCGGCGCCGAGCTTGGTCTGCACAAGCTTCCGGAGGGATTTAACGCTGAGAAGGTGAGAGCCATCGATATCCTGCTCAGAATAATCCCTGACAATCTCGTGGGAGCCGCGGCCAGGGGCGATATCCTGCCGGTGATCTTTTTCGCCATTCTGGCCGGTGTTGCAATGAACAGCCTGGATCCGCAGTATTCCCGTCCGGTTCAGGCCTTTGCCGCCGGAGTGTCCGAGCTGATGATGAAAGTCACCGGCTTCATCATCCGGCTGGCCCCGTTCGGAGCTTTCGGCCTGGTGGCGACGATTGTGGCACGCACCGGCTTTGCCCCGTTCATTCCTCTCGCCCTTTATGCGTCATGCGTTATTCTGGGCATTCTCCTGCATGGACTTGTCACTCTTCCGCTTATCCTCCGGCTGGTGGGTGGGATCAGCCCGCTCAAAATGGTGAAAGCCGTGGCTCCGGCGCTGCTGACCGCGTTCTCCACCTCATCCAGCGCAGCCACCCTGCCGCTCTCGCTCGAGTGCGCCGAAAAGCGGGTTGGCATATCGAACCGGGTGTGCAATTTCGTGCTGCCTGTCGGCACGACAGTCAACATGAACGGCACTTCGCTTTATGAATGCGTCGCCGTGCTGTTCATCGCGCAGTACTACAGCTCGCACGGCATGACCGCGCCTCTGGGCGCGGTTCAGCAGATACTGGTGGTTTTCACCGCGCTGCTTGCCGGGGTTGGATCAGCCGGCATTCCGATGGCGGGAGTGGTGATGATGAGCATGGTGCTGAGCGCGGTTGGTCTGCCGCTCGAGGGTATCGGCCTGATACTGGCCGTGGACCGGATTCTGGACATGGCCCGCACCACGCTGAATGTGTGGGGCGACCTCAGCAGCACGGCGCTTATCGCCGCCAGCGAGGGAGAGACAGGGCTGACTGTGATGACAGGTAAGGAGTGAAGGACTGGTTCCGGGCCGGAGCATACCGGAAACAGAGGATGCTGTTCCTGAACTTCAGTATCAATAAAAATAGACTGCAGCTTAAAGACCCTCCACGGCTTCCATGATCTGTTCGCGGAAACAGGCCAGAAATGCGGTGACAACTGCACTGAGTATCAGGACGTAAACCGGCGCCGAGACGCCCAGGAACGGCAGGGTTATCTCCGATTCCATCAGTGCGCCTGCTGATCCAAGCCAGCGGTACAGAGGGTAAGATACCTGCGTCAACCAATCATTTCCTGTATTAGTGATTTCGTTGAGTATGCCAGACACGCTGCTCTGGTTGAAGATGAATAGCAGCAAAGCCAATGCCGTGGCCCCCAGCGCAGCCCCTGCCGCACCCAGCCACATGCCGCGACGAAAGGCCCTTTTTTCGGCAGCCAGAAGATGCTCAAGGTTTTCCGCTCTGAATATTATCCTCTCAGCCAAACCATCCGGAGCGTGGATTTCCTCAGTATCTTTTAGTTCGTCAAGCAGTTGCTCGTGCAGACAGACAAGCCGCTCGCAGGATGGGTCCGACGCGCGGGCTTCATCCATGCGGCGGCGTAGCTCACTGTCCAGGCCACCCTCGACATAGTCGGCTACATGCTGTTCAAATTCCCGGTAATCCATAAATACCTCGCTGAATTTGATACAATTATATATTGCCCGCACCCAACCGCGCCACGATCAGGCCGGCCAACTGCATCTTGCCCCGGCGGATATGAGTAGCCACAGTCTCGCGCGGGATTTCCATCACTTCCGCAACCTCCTCGTAACTCAGGCCGCCGAAATAGTGCAGTCCTATCGCCTGCGCCCACTCCGGCTTGAGCCGCCTGAGCTGCTCCCGAACGATAGTCCCCATCTCGTTGTTCGAGCAGGCGGTTTCCGGATTGTTTTTCTCATCGGCCACCAGTTCCGCCAGACTGCGGCCCTCTGCGGCTAACGGCTCGTCCAGGCTGGCAACAGGCGGTTGTTTACTTCGCATCCGGCTGATACATACGTTGGCCGTGATCTTGTAAATCCAGCTTGACAGCCTGGCCTCGCCACGAAAATTTTTCAGCGCGCCGTGGACCCTCAGGAAAATGTCCTGAGTCGCATCCTCGGCTTCTTCGCGGTTGCCCAGCATACGGTACGCATGGTTGTAAACTTTGTGCTGGAAAGTTTTTACCAGCGTACGGAAATCGGTGTCGGACTGGATCATGATCTCGATGTTTATCAGTTAACGGGTGATGTCAGGGCCATAAGACGCAACGGAGACCGAAAAACTTTCAAATTTTTAAGAAATAATCATTTTTAAGATAAAATAGTTGAAACCGGCGAGAAAAAACATGCGTCAAAAGGCGGCGGATCGAATGAAGGGAATACCACTCATCCAGCCAATCTTCTCAGGAGGGAGCAACTATGTCACAAAATATGATTTTGGGTATTGTAGCTCTGGGAGCATTCGCCATGGTGGTGCTGACCACCTTTTTTAAAGCGCGTTTCGAGTACCTTCAGAACGTTGAGCTGATCAGACGTGGGATCAATCCGAATGAAAATCGTATCCCCCGCTATTTATTGCGCCATCTGGTGCTGTCTATCCCGGGCCAGTATTCTCTGGTATTCGGCATTATTTTTCTTGCTCTGGGTCTGGGTTTCTTGATTGCTTTTATCGTTACGGGCTTATGGCAGAACGGACACTATATGGGTGGACTTGCTTTTTCGTTGGCCAGTGCTCTGGGGGGAACAGGGTTCATTGCCCACTGGAAGCTCACCGCCCGCCAGCGCGAGCGGGCGCTGAAAATCCAGGAGGAAATGGTTCTTTCCCAGAAGCTCGACCTCGATTCAGAAACGGAAAAGAAACCGGAGGAATAATCAAACCGGTTTTACGCCAAAAAAAGCCTGCCCCGCTCAAACGGGGCAGGCTTTTGTTATAAGAAACATTTCATTCAGATCGTGCAGCCGACAGTTTTCCGCTGGTACATCCAGAGCCAGAACATCGTTCCGGCGAACATCAGTGCCGCGCCGACATACAGAGTTGGCACACCGGAATCGAATCCCGGCAGCGCAACAGGGGTGCTCATCAGTCGTCCGCATTCATTCAGAAATCCAAGCCAGCGTCCAAAATAAGCGCTTTCCAGGTTTGCCGAAGCCTGCTCGATCGGTGCAATAGTCGAGGTTTTAAACCAGATATACCAGACCGTGCCGAATATCCCGGCCAGTGCGGCTACGGCAGCGTAAGCCCGCTTCATCATCCGATTGTAAGCCAGTTGTTCCATGGCGATCCGCTTTTCCTCCAGCGCCACGGCAGCCATAACGCAGTTGCTGAAACCTGCCGGGGCTTTTACCTGGGGAGCCTCGTTTAAGGCCATAAACACACTTTCGCTGGCCAGTGCCAGTTCGTCACAGATCTGGCACACTGCGCGGTGAGCGTCCATCTGCTCCTTCACTTCCGGGCTGAGCAGCCCCTCGGCGTATTCAGCCGCCAGTCTATCGAACTCTTTGCAGTCCATTGCGCCCTCCTCAGGTCTAATATATGGCGCTTTAACCAGTTTGCGCAATCAATTGTTTTGCCAGTTGATGGCGTCCACGCATTATATAGGTAGCCACCGTGGGCCGTGGAATCTGCATCGCCTCGGCCACTTCCTCGTACGAGAGGCCCTCGAAATGGTGCAGGCTTATCGCCTGTGCCCAGAGAGGCGGGAGCCTCCGCACCTGGGCGCGCAGGTTTTCGGCTGTCTGTTCGGCTTCCATTTCTTCCTCCGGATTCAGGCTTTCATCCGCCAGGCTGTCAATCACCGCATGGCCGCTGTCTTCCAGCGGCTCATCCAGGCTGTCTGTCTTCATCTGCTTGCGCCGAAGGCGGGTGATGCAGACATTGGCCACGATCCTGAATATCCAGCTCGAAAGCTGGCTCTCCCCGCGGAAATCCTCCAGTCCCCGGTGGATGCGCAGGAAGGCGTCCTGCGCCGCCTCCTCGGCCTCCTCGCGGTTGCCTAACATGCGCCAGGCCTGGTTGTACACCCGGTCCTGGTATTCTTCCAGGATGGTCCGGAAATCGTATCTGGTTTCCAGCATGACGCCAGCCGGGAGAAAGTTTGCTTAGTTCATTATAATACTCTCCGGCCGGAAACGTCTGCTTTTTTTCACTCCGGCCCCTTTACATGTAATAAGACAAGGAGCAGTTCAGAAAAATTTCAATTTTTTATAAATAATTTTTGAAAAAAGTTGAAATCATTCTCGAACAGGCCTCGTCATAACCACCAGGAAGAGGAAAACAAATCCGGTTTCATCTTAATAAACTTCATCTGGAGGCTAAAATGTTCGACATCGTCCCCGTAATAGCAATCGTGTTTTCCATTGGTCTGCCCGGTTTCATCGTCTGGATCATAGTTTCCCGCCGTCATATGGAGCGCGTGGAATTGATCAAGCAGGGCGTCAATCCGGACGGCAATACCCTGAAAATAAGCTTGCCCGGTGATAAGGCCCTCGGTTGGGGCCTGGTGTTCCTGGCCGTGGGTCTGTCCGGTGTTGTCTCGATCTGGCTTCATTACGGCGACGAGGATATGTTTTTCGCCGCCATCGCCTCGACCGCGGTCGGCGTGGCCCTGCTGGTCTACTATCGTATCACCGCACCGCAGCGGGTGCGCGCCAGGGAAATCCAGGAAAAGATGCTCGAATCCGGCAAGTACGGCTCCTATCGGAAACTGGTGGAGAACGGCGACGCCGAAACAAAATAACTTCAGAGATATCTGAAGGCATCTAAGGCCGCCCGGCTGTCACTGAGCCGGGCGGCCTTCCTGTTTCTTGCCCCGCCCGCTCGGATTATTTATCTTTTCTCCGGCTATTTCTTTTTCTCCCGATACTTCAGCATGGAACAGACCTTGATAAGTCAGCCTTCCATACAGATCGATCAATCCCTGCAGGGCACGGTTCGCCTGGCCTCTTTTGCAGTCGAGAGTCTGCGTATCGGCAGAGGCGAGAATCTCTGGAATAACCTTTTTGAGCCACTTTGCAGTGAACTGTTTGACCGTTACGGAGAAACCACTATCAGCCACGTTCCGGGAATCGAGCGGGCGCGCGACCTGTACAAGGCCATCGGGATAGACCCGACCCGCTGGCGGCCAGCCTCCGAGGCCCTGATCCGGCGCGTTATCAAGGGCAAGCCGCTCTACCGGATCAATTCGCTGGTGGATACGATCAATTATTGCAGCCTGTATTACCTTCTCCCGCTCGGCCTGTTCGATCTGGACCGGATCGGGGGAGATAGAATCACTCTGCGCAAGGGCTTGCCCGGCGAGAGTTTTGGCGGGATCCGCAAGGACCAGGTCAACGTGGCCGGGCGCTACACCCTGGCCGACCTGGCCGGTCCGTTCGGCAGCCCGACCTCGGACAGCGAACGCACGGCGATCCGCGAGGATTCAGAACGCGCCCTGGTCGTGATTTATGCACCATCCAGCCTTCAGAAAACAGAGCTGGAAACGCTGGCGCGGTTCACCGCGGAGAAAGTGGAGCAATATGGAGGAGGACTGCCGCGCAGCGGGGATGTGTCAATCGCCGGGTGAGGCTATTGACAAGCCGGTGCGCGTGTAATATCTTATAATTTCAATGAGTTGCAGGAATAACGCACTATTTGCGAGGAGCGCCGGATGGCAACCGATATCCAGCAGGAAAAGCAGAAAGCAATCGGTCTGGCGATCAGCCACATCGAGCGTCAGTACGGTAAGGGCGCGATCATGAAACTGGGCGAGCACGGGGCCAAGGTGCGGGTGGACGCAATCCCGACCGGCGCGCTCAACCTGGACATCGCTATCGGCATCGGCGGGATACCCTGTGGCCGGGTGACCGAAATTTTCGGGCCGGAGTCCTCGGGCAAAACAACCCTGGCCCTGCACGTGATCGCCAACTCCCAGAAACGCGGAGGCGCGGCGGCGTTTATCGACGCGGAACACGCGCTGGACCCCTCGTACGCGGCCAAGTTAGGTGTGAACCTGGACGATCTTCTTATCTCCCAGCCCGACACCGGCGAGCAGGCTCTGGATATCGCCGAGGTTCTGGTGCGCTCGAACGCCATCGATGTGATAGTGATCGATTCCGTGGCTGCCCTGGTGCCGCGGGCTGAGATCGAGGGCGAGATGGGAGACAGCCACGTGGGCCTTCAGGCGCGCCTGATGAGCCAGGCCATGCGCAAGCTCACCTCCACGATCCAGAAAAGCCACACCTCGATGATCTTCATCAACCAGATACGCGAGAAGATCGGCGTGATGTTCGGCAATCCGGAGACCACGACCGGCGGACGGGCGCTCAAGTTCTACGCCTCGCTGCGGCTGGATATACGCAAGATAGGCAATGTCAAGGAAGGTGACACGGTCACCGGCATGCGCACGCGGGTTAAGGTGGTCAAGAACAAGGTCGCCCCGCCGTTCCGCGAGGCCGAGTTCGATATCATGTTCGACAGGGGAATCAGCTACACGGGGACCCTGCTCGACCTGGCCGTGGACCTGGGGATTATCGAAAAGAGCGGGGCCTGGTTCTCCTACGGTTCCGAGCGCCTGGGGCAGGGACGGGAGAATGCGAAGACCTTTATCGAGGAACATGCCGATATCTGCGAGGCCGTGGCGGAGGCCGTGCTAAATAAATCCGGGATGCTGGCCTCGGAGGAGCAGTCTGAAAGCGGAAAATGATCGCCCGGTGGCGCGTGTAAAAGCAGCGAGGCCGTATGAGTCCTGTTGGAAGAAGTGAAAGCGGACCGGAAGGGGATGAACCTCAGCGGAAAGCTTTCCGCAAGGCCTGCGATTTCCTGGCCCGGCGGCCGCACTCGGCCCGTCAGTTGAGGCAGAAACTGAGCCGCACGTTCGAGCCGGATACAGTGGAGCATGTCCTGGACCGTCTGGCCGCACTGCGCTATCTGGATGACAGCCGTTTTGCCCTGGAGTACGCCGCAGAGCGCCTGGAGCGTTCACCGCGCGGGACAGCCATGCTTGTCGCAGAGTTGCGCTCCCGCGGCGTGGATGCGGAGACCGCACGCCGGGCGGTGAAACAGGCGCTGAACGAACTGGGGCAGGATGAAACCGGCCTGGCTTTGCGGGCAGCCGGGCGCCGGACCGAGCTTTTAAGTCTCTTGGATAAAGATGAACGCCGCAATAAGCTGCTGCGATTTCTCACCGGGCGGGGATTCAGTTCAGAGGCAGCGCTGACAGCGGTGGAAAAACTATTGGATAGTTGAGGCGCGATCTCTGAAGAAAACTCCTGCTTAACGTCCCATTGAATCCACGCTCTCAGGGTATGCTACAGGCGAGTGGATCGAGGGTGGTTTTCTTGTGGAGGGAAGCACTATGGGGGTTTTGACGGGACGGGACAAGGAGCATGTCTGTCAGGTGGAACGGGCGGGTATGCTGGACAGCCGTGTCAGGCGCTGGCTGCAGGACCCGCGGCGTATCCTTGAGCCGTTTGTCCGGCCCGGCATGACTGCTATAGACCTCGGCTGTGGCCCGGGATTTTTCACGCTCGATATGGCCCGCCTGGCCGGAGCGGGCGGGAAAGTCTTCGCTGTGGACCTTCAGGAAGGAATGCTTGAAATCGTGCGGGGTAAGGTCCGCGGTACGGAACTGGAAAGTATTGTCAGGCCGCACAGGTGCGAGGAGGACAGCCTTAACCTTGACGGCTGCGTCGCCGCCGATTTCGCACTGGCATTCTACATGGTTCATGAGGTCCCGGACAAGGAACGGTTCTTTCGGGAAGTTTTCGCCGCCCTGGGGCCAGGGGGACGGTTCCTGGTGGTGGAGCCACCGTTCCACGTGTCGAAGAAAGCTTTCGACGTCACGCTCGGGTTTGCAGCAGCCGCCGGTTTTAAGGCGCAGGATGGGCCGCCAGGAGTGTTTTTCAGCTACACCGCCCTTCTGTGCAAGGCTTGATCAATGGTGGTGGAAATCCGGTTGAATAAAAGAAAAGTGAAGACGGTTCTGTCATAACGGAAGATAAAGAGGCTGAAAAATCCGGACGGATCAGCAGTGATCGCGCATACTGGACATTGAACCGGTCCACGGGATGAAAACCAGGAAAGTTCATGGATCGAGGGAAGCAAATGATAGATTCTTTGGCTTGGAAGCTGAATCTTCCACAGGAATTGCGCGATATTTTCAGACAATCTCCATGTGTTCATGTCGCCGGTTCTGTCGATGAGCTGTTCGGCTTGGCATGCCAGGGGCCTGAGAATAATTATTTCGAGGTCGAATACGGGTTGCCGGATGGGAGACGGGTGGTGGAAGCTACTGTGTCCAGGGTCCGCAACGGCCTGGCTGTTAATTACACTGAGCCGTACATGCGGAGACGGGATCCGGATACGATGGTCATCGCAGATGAGCAGCCATCCGACAAGGTGCGGTTTCATGACCGTTTTGGACAGCCGTTCGGCGGGCTGCGTCAGCAGACGTTCGAATGGCTCGCCAGGCAGGAACTGGCGGCTTTCGTTTTTCAGACAGGGCGGGGTGCAATGGGGCAGCCTGCCATAGCTGTCGCCCCGGCGAATGCGGCTTTTTTCCCCCTTGCGCTTTCGCTTCTTCAGGGAATAATCCCCCCGAATGATCTGCCGGAAGGCTTTTCTCCGGAAGTTTTCGTGTATGTGGCGCCACCGTTCAGACATACGTTTTTTAACGGTAAACAGGTTGTGGTCCACAACCGGTCTGGAGTTATACACGAAATTTTTTCTTACAATCTTTATCCCGGACCGAGCGCCAAGAAAGGAATATACGGCGCTCTGATCCATTTAGGCGAACAGCAGAACTGGGTTGCGGCTCATTGTTCGACTGTGCAGATTGTGACTCCGTACGATAATATAGTCACTATCATGCATGAGGGGGCCAGCGGAGGAGGCAAGAGTGAGATGCTTGAACAGCCGCACCGTCTTCCGGACGGGCAGTTGCTGAAAGGCCGCAATCTTGTCACCGGCGAGGAGCGTTTCGTCGAGCTTCCCCGCACTTGCGACCTTCGCCCGGTGTGCGACGACATCGCTTTATGCCATTCTGACATTCAACAGAGCAACGGCAAGCTTTGGGTGGCTGATGCCGAGGATGCCTGGTTTGTCCGGGTGGATCATATTGTCGAATACGGAACTGATCCGAACCTTGAGAAGTTGACGGCGCAACCGTCGCGTCCCCTGATGTTTTTGAACATTGACGCTGTCCCGAGAAGCCGGGCCCTGATCTGGGAGCACATAGAGGATGCTCCCGGGGTGCGATGTTCCAATCCGCGTGTAATCCTGCCGCGAGATCAGGTTCCTGGAATAATTGAAAAACCGGTGAGCGTTGACATACGAAGTTTCGGTATCCGCACACCTCCGTGCACGCGCGATAATCCAAGTTACGGAATCCTGGGATTGTTTCACATTTTACCGCCTGCCCTGGCATGGCTCTGGCGGCTGGTGGCGCCGAGAGGGTATTCCAATCCCAGCATAGTCGATACGGATTCAATGAGCAGCGAAGGCGTGGGCAGCTACTGGCCCTTCGCCACGGGAAGGAAAGTCGTTCAGGCCAACCTGCTGTTAGAGCAGATAAAAAGCACTCCTCAGACCCGTTATATATTGGTTCCCAATCAGCATGTCGGGGCCTGGAAGACAGGTTTTATGCCGCAGTGGCTGGCGCGGGAGTATCTTGCCAGAAGGGGAGCGGCGAAATTCGTCAAAGACCAGGTAATTGAAGCAAGATGTTCATTGCTCGGTTATGCCCTCAGGTCAATGCGCATCGAAGGGGTTAGAGTGCACCAATGGTTTCTCGAGGTGAACACTCAACCCGAGGTGGGCGATGAGGGATACGACAAGGGAGCGGAGATACTGAGGGAATTTTTTCACCAGTGCCTGCGACAATACCTTGAGCCGGATTTGTCCCCACTGGGACGGAGTATAATCGAGTGCTGTCTTGAAAACGGATCGGTTGAAGATTATGAGCTTCTCCTCGGGAGATCTGAGTGGATTTAGGAACGGGAGAAGCCTTTGCCCGTCCGGCGGTGTTTCTTGACCGGGATGGCGTCATTATTGAAGATAGAGGCGATCTGTCATCTCCTTCTCAGGTGGTGTTGTTCGAGGATACGATCCCGTCCCTTAAGATGCTGCAAGGACTGTTTGTTTTGTTCATCGTGACCAACCAGGCCGGGAGTGTAGCTTGAAATATGCTGTTCTGGCGGTTTCGGTCATCGTACAACTATTTTACGGCTTTAACAGGATTCGGGTTCGGCGCGTGTTTCGTGATCCATGCTTCTCTTGTGGGCGGCAGGTAAGGGGCGGACAGAATGGTAGATGTCTATCCGCTCGTTTTTCTGGCATATGGAATAGCCGGAATGACCGGACCGTGGGCTGGAGGATGGCTTTTTGACGTTACGCAAAGCTGTCTCTACTCGATCGTAACAGGGATGGCGGTTGTACTGACAGGAATGCTCTCGTTCAGGTTGCTTTTTCAACGGGCTCAAGGTGTCTTTATCAAGTGAGCGTGGTATGCCATTTCCCCATCGAACGGGGTTTGGGCGGTGCCAGCCGGCTCGATCGGCTTTTAATCCCGGAGTGACGTAATCACATTCACTTGTTTCATATTAGGTCTTTTTTATCCCGTCTCCGGACATTTCTCAACCGGAAAGGGATGCAATGGAATTTTATCTTTTTTGACTGGGAATGACAATGCGCAGTGCGGACCAGGTAAGAAGGGAATTCATCGAGTTTTTCAAACAGCGTGGACACACGTTCGCCCCCAGCTCGCCGGTGGTTCCGGCGGGAGATCCGACCCTGCTGTTTATCAACGCCGGGATGAACCAGTTCAAGGACGTGTTCCTGGGGACCGGCCGCCGCGACTACAGCCGCGCCGTGAACAGCCAGAAATGCATCCGGGTCTCGGGCAAGCACAATGACCTGGAGCAGGTGGGGCGCGACACCTACCATCATACTTTCTTCGAGATGTTAGGCAACTGGAGTTTCGGCGATTACGGCAAGCGCGAGGCGATCACCTGGGCCTGGGAGCTTTTGACCGGACTATGGGGCCTGCCGAAAGAACGCCTGTACGCCACCGTGTATCTGGATGATGACGAGGCCGAATCGCTATGGAAAAGCGAGACCGATATCGACCCAGCGCATATATTCCGCTTCGAGCACGAGAATTTCTGGGAGATGGGAGAGACCGGCCCCTGCGGCCCGTGCAGCGAGATTCATATCGACCTGGGCGAAACCCCCGGCCCCCTGTCCCTGGCGGCTGACCCGAAACGCGGGGTGAACAGCGGCGACCCTCGTTTCATCGAGCTGTGGAACCTGGTGTTTATCCGTTTCGAACGCCAGGCCGACCACTCGCTTGTCCCGCTCGCCAGGACGCACGTGGACACCGGCATGGGTTTCGAGCGTATCCTTTCGGTCTTGCAGGGATCGAACTCGAATTTCGAGACCGATGTTTTCCGTCCGATAATAGACCATATAAGCGAACTGAGCGGACGCGCCTATACTCCGGGCGAGGATGGCACGCCGCACCGCGTGATAGCCGACCACGTGCGCATGCTCACTTTTGCCCTGACCGATGGCGTAACTCCATCCAACGAGGGGCGCGGTTACGTGGCGCGCCGTATCCTCAGGCGGGCCGCCCGTTTCGGCCGGGAACTGGGGGTGAAAGAGCCGTTCATACACAAGCTGGTCCCCACGGTGGTCCGGGTGCTGGGTGGCGCATACCCCGAAATATCTGAGCGCCAGGCCCACGTGATGCAGGTGGTCCGGGCCGAGGAGGAAAGTTTCGGACTGACCCTGGACCGCGGCCTGGAGTTTATCTACGGTATCATCGGCCGGGTGAAAGCCGCTGGCGGAAACATGATCCCGGCGGAGGACAAGTTCAGGCTGGCCGACACCTATGGTTTCCCGCCGGACATGACCGACCAGATCGCCCGCGAGAAAGGCTTTGGGGTGGATGAGGCCGGGTTCCTGGCACTGATGAATAAACAGCGCGAGCAGTCCCGCGCGGACAGCCGTTTCGGCTGGCAGTCCGACCCGGCTCGCTGGGCCAAGCAGCTTGGGGATCAGGCTGTCACGCAGTTCGTGGGTTATGACCTCAGAATGACTGAGGCCCATGTCCTGGGTGCGGATGAGAACTCAATAGTCCTGGATCAGACTCCGTTCTATGCCGAGAGCGGCGGCCAGACAGCGGATTGCGGCGAGATAACAGGGCCGGGTTTCGCGTTCCGGGTTGAATCGGTGCGCAAGGCCGGGTCGCTGGTGGTGCACGAGGGGAAGTTCATTGCAGGAGGCCCGGAGGCGGCCAGACCGGGAAGCGTGGTCGAGGCCAGGATCGATATGGCACGCCGGGCGGCGACAGCGCGCAACCACACCGCCACACATCTGCTGCACCGCGCCCTGCGTGACTTGCTGGGAGAGGGTGCAGTGCAGGCGGGTTCGCTGGTCAGTCCGGAGTATCTGCGGTTCGATTTCAATTACTACTCGCGCGTGCCCGAGGAGACAATCCTTGAGATCGAGAAACGCGTGAACGCAGTTGTGCGCGAGGACCGTCCGGTCCTCACCCGGATCAAGCCTTACGACCAGGCCGTGGCAGAGGGGGCGACCGCCCTGTTCGGCGAGAAATACGAAAGCCGGGTGCGCGTGGTGGAGGTGGAAGGTTTCAGCCAGGAGCTTTGCGGCGGGACGCATGTCAGGGCCAGCGGCGAGATCGGCGCGTTCGTGATCACCGCCGAATCGAGCGTGGCCTCGGGCGTGCGCCGCATCGAGGCCCTGACCGGCGCGAGGGCGATAGAGCGCCTTCTGGAGCGCAGCCATCTGGTGGACAGCCTGCGCTCGATGCTGACAGCGGGAGATGAAAACCTGGCCGCACAGGTGGATGAGGTTCTGCGGGAACGGAAAGCCTTGCAGAAAGAGATCGATGAACTGAAGAAGGAAAAAATACAGCAGCAGGTGGAGAAAGACCTTGCCAGTAATTTTGAGGATTTGCCGAAAGGGAAAATGTACGTCTCTCCGCTGATGGACTGCGATGTCGAGGCCCTGAAGCTGGCCGCGGACAAGTTCCGTGAATCCGCCGGCGCGAATGCGGTAGGGCTTTTCACCTCGGTCCAGGACGGGAAACTGCTGTTCGCCTGCGCCGTGACCGATGAACTGGTGAAAGCCGGAGTCAAGGCCGGGGAACTGGTCGGCCAGGTGGCGAAGGCCGCGGGGGGCGGCGGGGGAGGCAAGCCGCACCTGGCGACCGCAGGCGGCAGACAGCCGGAAAAACTGGATGAGGCGGTTGGAGTTTTCAGGAACCTGGTCCGGGAGAAACTATCGTAATGGGTAAGGCTGGTGAATTTAATCCCGCAAAAGTCAAGGCCGCCTGCGACAAGGCTCTGGCAGACCTACTGGATGGCCTGGACAGGGAGCATTATCCCGCTTCCCTGTATGCGCTTCTGCGGAAAGTGCTTTTTCCTGGGGAAGGCGCATTACGCGCCACGGCCCTTCTGACTGCCGTTGTTTCATCTTACCGTGGAATTCCGCAGGTGGAAGGGTATATCATGGCGGCCCAGGAGATGTTGTTGCGCGGCTGGCTTCTGCAGTCGGTTTTTGTAAGCGTGAAGCTGGAATCGGGCAATGACGGCCTGGCGCGGAAAATATCCGCGGAACATTCTGAGGCTCTGGTCCTTCTGGCAGCCGACACCCTTTTCACGCTGCCTTTCGAGATACTGGCGAGCCGGGGCGGGGACAAAGCGGTTGAGGTCGCCGGGCGCTTTTCGGATAATTTCGGACCGGACGGTCTTCTGCAAAATCTCGACCGGACAGGTGAAACCCTGGAAGCTTTCCTGAATGAGAACCCGCTGCCCGCTCTGGCCGCCGCCGCGATCCCTGATCTGCCGGATGAATATGCCTTCGGGGTTCTGGCAAGGTATTGCTGGCTGCGGGAAGCGCGGGACTGGTTCGGCCGGGAACAGCCGGTCAGGTGCGGTCTGGCCGGAGCCTTGGATCGGAGAGACTGCCTCGGGCTGGATGCAAACAGCCCTCCGGGAAGCATTTATATGGCTCTGTACAGGCATCTTGGCAAATAAAAGGGGCTGTCCCAAAAGTCTCCGATTTTGCTCTTTGCAAATTGATGCAATCTCTAAACAATTGAAATAAAAGCAGTTCTGTAGGGGCACGGCGCGCCGTGCCCCTGCGTTTAAGACTTTTGGGACAGCCCCTTATATCTGAATCTGGAGCAGGGACAGATGAATTTCAGCGGTTGGACGGATCATCTTCCGCCACCGGGAGAAACGGTGGCCGTCGCGATGAGCGGCGGGGTCGACAGTTCAGTCGCCGCCTGCCTTCTGGCGGAGCGTGGCTGCAAGATGATCGGCCTGACAATGAAGATGTTCTGCTATTCTGAAAATGAGCCGGGTGAGCGGAGCTGCTGCAATATCGATTCGATTGCGGATGCCCGTTCGGTTTGCGATTCTCTTGGTGTTCCGCATTACGTGCTGGATGGCGCCGCTCTGTTCCGCGAGCGGGTGATCGAGCCATTCATCCGGGAATACCTGGCTGGACGGACCCCCAATCCGTGCGTGGACTGTAACGCTTTCGTCAAGTTCCCGGTTGCCTTGTCAAGGGCGCAAGCCCTGGGAGCGAGCTGTCTTGCCACCGGGCATTACGCCCGTCTTCTGATCCCGCCGCAGCCGGATGAAGGCAACGGACCTCGGATTGTCCTGGCACGGGGACTGGACTCAGCCAAGGACCAGAGCTATTTCCTCTGGGGATTGAGACGACAGGACCTGCGGTTGCATGCTTTTCCGCTTGGCCGCCTGGAAAAGACCACCGTGAGACAGATCGCCTCACGGATGGGCTTGAGAGTGTCACAGAAAAAAGAGAGCCAGGAGGTTTGTTTCGTGGGGCGTGATTCGTTGGAAGAGTTCATCCGGCGCATGCATGGTCCGGAAATTCTTCCGGGAATGCATCCCGGCCCTCTTCTGGATGAATCCGGCCGGAGGATAGGCACGCATCGCGGAGCGGCGTTCTACACTATCGGGCAGAGGCGTGGCGTGGGCGCGGCGCTCGGGTTTCCGGCTTATGTCACCGCTGTGGACACGACAACGAACACGGTGGTGGTGGGCGGTCAGGAGCGGCTGCTATCAGGGGCTTTTCTGGTAAAAAGATTGAATTATCTTGTCCCGCAGCCTGAAAAAGCCTTCGAGGCGATGATAAGCATCCGTCACCGCCATAAACCGGTCTCGGGCAGAGTGGAGCAATTGGGACCGGATCAGGCTCGGGTGACGCTGGATAAAGCTCAACGGGCGGTGACTCCCGGACAATCAGCGGTCTTTTACTCGGGCAGGATAGTTCTGGGCGGAGGCATAATCGACAGTGTGGAATCACAGTGAATTATTTTTACATTGAAATGGAAGGAAAATTACTCATTTTTTACTGTCGAGAGACAGAATGCGGGCGGTCTCCCGGCTGAGTCTTTCAGGATCGACCGGGAGCGGAAAATAGTGATCCACGGCATTTTCGGCTGGTGTCTTCCGTTCCGCGGCGGTGGTAAGCATGATCACGCGCACCCTGTTCAGGTACTGTGTTCTTTTTATCCGGTGGGCGATTTCCTCGGTGTTAAGGCCGTTCAACTCCTGATTAAGAATCACGAGGTCGGGTTTGAAAGACGCCAGCAGTTCTCCGCCCTCGAAAGCATCCGCGGCGGTCGCCACCTCATAGCTTGTTCCACGCTGCAAGCCTTTTAGAATGATCTCCCGCGCCTGTGTACTGGAATCGATTATCAGTACGCGCCGGCGGCAGGTCAAAGTATCGTTGCTTATCGGGATATTGTTGTCTTTCAGGAAGTCATCCAGGTCCTTGCGGTAAATACGGCGGTGTCCGCCAAGGGTCCTGAAAGCTTTAAGGTTTTCATCCCGGATCCAGTTTTTGATCGTTCCAAGATGCACATGGCAATATTTCGCCGCCTCGAACGTCGTGAGAATTTCTTTATCCATATATATGGTTTTGATATAATTGTGTTTATTGCTATTTTAGGCATAATTAATGTGTAAGCTGTAAAAAGAAATAAAATCAGTAATACAAAAAGTCAAGCCATATTTCAGCGTGTAACAGATTTTCTTTTGACTGGTCCGCCTGAATAACGGAAAAGAATCCTTCAAAAGGTCTTCAAATGCAGCATACGGAAGTCTCAGCCGGAAATTATGGCGGGTTAAGATTTGAAATTGCAAGTCGTTAAATTTGTTGTCGGGTCTGGCAACCTGATGAAGCGGTGAGTGGCGGAGGGAGAATTTTCTTTTCAAACTTTATGCTGGATATTAATATAACACAGGTATTCCCGACACCGCCAGACCGTGACGACAAATTCGTTCCGGTTGTGACAACACGGTTCACAGGGGCGCCATGACAAGGATAATAGCGGTAGCAAACCAGAAAGGCGGGGTGGGCAAGACCACCACCGCGATCAATCTTGCCGCCTCGCTGGCCGTGGCCGAGGTTCCTACGTTACTGGTCGATATCGACCCCCAGGCCAACTGCACCAGCGGTATGGGAATCAACAAGAAAGAGCTGGAAAGCGATATTTACGACATACTTATAGGCGGGCAGCCGATTGAGGCCGCATTGATTTCCACGGAGCTGGAATACCTGGACATGGTCCCTTCCAGTCTCGACCTTTTTGGCGCCGAGGTGGAGCTTGTGCCGGTTCCGCACCGCGAGGAACGTCTGCGCCGGGCGCTGGAGCAACTTAATGGCCGTTACCGCTATATACTGATAGATTGTCCGCCCTCGCTGGGTCTTCTTACCCTGAACGCCCTGACTGCCGCTGATTCGGTGCTTATACCCATCCAGTGCGAATATTACGCACTCGAGGGCTTGAGTCAGCTTATCAACACGATCCGTCTTGTTGCGGCCCGCCTGAATCCGCGCCTGACCATCGAGGGCATCCTGATGACCATGTTCGATACGCGGGTGAACCTCAGCCATCAGGTTCTGGAGGAGGCAAAAAGCTATTTTTCCGATAAGGTTTACGGTACGGTGATCCCGCGAAATGTTCGTCTGAGCGAAGCCCCGAGTTTCGGCAAGCCGATAGTGCTTTACGATGTCCTGTCGACCGGGGCGCGAAAATACATGGAACTCGCGCGAGAGATGCTTGAGCATGAGCAAAAAGAGAAGGCTGGGCAGGGGACTGGGCGCGCTGATTGACGAGGCCGACTCCAGTGTCGATTTTTCCGCCGGAGCGGAGAGTAGCCTGACAGCCGGCCCTTCGGAGAATGCGGAAGTGTCGTTGCCGGTGGAGTCGATCCACCCCAACCGGTTCCAGCCCAGACACACTTTCCGGCCGGATTCCATAGCCGAGCTGGCCGCCTCGATCAAGGCTCAGGGCCTGATCCAGCCCATCGTGGTCAACCGCGGGCAGGATGGATCTTACGAGCTGATCAGTGGAGAACGCCGTCTGCGGGCGGTCAAGCAGCTCGGTTGGAGCGAGGTTCCCGCTGTCGTGCGCAGCGTGAGCGACAACGAACTGCTCGAAATGACTCTGGTCGAGAACCTGCAGCGCGAAGACCTCAACCCGATAGATGAGGCGCAGGGCTATCGTTCCCTGATCGAGGATTTCGGACAGACACAGGCCCAGGTGGCGGAAAAGGTAGGCAAGGACCGGGCCACGGTGGCGAATGCGCTTCGGCTGCTAAAGCTGCCGGAAGTGCTCCGCAAGTCAGTTTCAGACGGCGAGCTTTCCGCCGGGCATGCCCGCGCTCTACTGGGTCTGGAGGACCAGGCCGTACAGATTGAACTGGCCCGGAAGGCGGTGAAGCAGGAGCTTTCAGTCAGGAAGCTTGAATCGATAGTCCGCGACCTTACCTCAGGGGTAAGCGGAAAAAAGGCCGGAAAGGAACAGACGCCCGAACTGGAGCATGAGTCCCAGATACGCGATCTGGAATTCCGTCTGAAAAGCCGCCTGGGAACAAGGGTGCGTATCCGGGACGGCAAGGACGGAAAGGGCCGGATAGAAATCGAGTTTTTCTCTTTCGATGAATTCGAGCGGTTGATGGAGCTGCTCGACGTGCCGCTGGCCTGAGACGCCGTTAAATGGATTGTCACCGGCATCTTGGTGGAGATGTACGATGAAATACATGACGCTGATGATCATTCCATATCCGGGTGCGGATGTCAGGAGCATGAAAATAAGTCACCGCACGCTGAAAATACTTGCGGTGACGTTTACGCTTCTGGCCAGCGCGACCGTGGCTTTCGCCATCTACCTGAAACCTGTTTTTTACAAGGCCAGCCGTTTTGAAAGTCTGGTCGCGGAAAACCGGGAACTGGCGAAACAGAACAGCAAGATAGTAGAGTTGCAGAAAAAAATCAGCGCCATCGACAAGATGATCGGCAGGATACAGGTAGCCCAGGGAGTGAAACCTCCACAGGAATCGGATGAAAAAGGACTGACCGCTGTGATGGCCCAGCCGGTTGAACGTCAGGACCATGTTCCCACGGAAGTTCTGCCGGAGGATTACGGTTCGAGTGAGCCTCAGGTGCTCTCAACGGTTGCTGTCCCGACAGATACAAGCCGCACCGACATACCATTCGGAATGCCTATCGATGAAAAAAGCTTTATCAGCCGCACTTTCAATCCCAAGATATACCATTATGGAGTCGATTTCGCTATCAAGCAGGGCACTCCAGTAAAATCCACTGCGGACGGCGCTGTTACGATCGCTGAAAAAAACGACAACCTGGGCTATTATATAATGATCAAGCACGGGAACGGTTTCAGCACCATGTACGCCCACAACAGCCGCCTGACAGTGGAGAAGGGCGCACGGGTGCGCAAGGGAGACCTGATCGCATATAGCGGTAATCTCGGAGTTTCAAGCGGGCCGCACCTTCATTACGCTGTGTTCGACGAGAACGGCAACCCGGTTGATCCGTTGCCATTTCTGCAGCATTGAACCCACTGAAGAGGTCGTTCCAAATGGGGGACAAGTTCACTGGAAAAGATGAGGAAAGGCTGAACACCATTATCGGGCAGGGAACCGTGATCAAGGGGGAATGCTCGGTCAACGGGACAGTGCGTGTGGATGGGGTTATCGATGGCAGCCTGACCGCAAAAGGCATGGCTATTCTTGGCAAATCCGGTCAGATCAAAGGTGACCTGATGGTGCACAATGCAATTGTCGGTGGGAAGATCGACGGGAGCGTCATTGCCGAGGGCCGTCTCGAACTTCAGACCGGAGCGAGTGTAGAGGGTGATATCGCCGCCCGCCGCCTGGTGGTGGAGGAGGGAGTGTTTTTCCACGGCCTGTGCAATATGAAAGAGGAACAGGCAGCAAGGGCGGGGCAGACGCAGACTGCAAAGCCAGAAGAAAACGAAAAGCCGAAATCGCAGGAGAGCAAGGATCTCTCCAAGCCTGCGGTTTCTCCTGCTCAAACATCATCCAAAGCGGTGCAGCCGCCTCAGGGGAAAAAAGTCAAAGTTGAAGAGAGCGGCAAGGATGACGAGGATCAGGAATTAACCTATCACGGCCGTCCGCTCTGATTCTTTTCAGTCCTGTATTCCGGCGGCCAGGTTGGCCGCCTTTATTTTAATCCGGGCGGCGTTTATATCGCGGTTCAGGGCATTCCGTTTATTTTTCTCTGCAACTCCGGCATCCAGGGCCGCCTCTGCGCTCGCCAGCTCATCGCGAACAGCCGCCAGGCTGAGTTTATCCGCCGCGGAGGCCTTGTCCGCAAGAATGATCAATTGGTTGTCTTTTACCTGCAGAAAACCGCCAAACACCGCATAATAAACGACATCCTTGCCTTTCCTTATCTTCAGCACTCCATCGCCCAGGGCCGCCATCATAGGGGCATGACCCGGCAAAACTCCCAGATAACCGCTCGCTGCCGGGGCGACGACAGAATCCGCCAGCGCATCGAATAGGATTTTTTCCTGGGTGATGATCCTCGTTTTGAGAGGCTCAACAAACATAAACGTTTCCCTCTGTTTCGAGGTCTGCATGGACCTCACTGCTGCTTCTTGTATTCCTCGTAACGCTCCAGAACCTCGTCGATCGCTCCGGCCATGGTGAACAACTGTTCCGGTATCTCATCATAGTCGCCATTTACCAGGCCCTTGAAACTGCGGATGTTATCAGCGAGCTTTACATATTTCCCGGCCCTGCCGGTAAACTGCTCGGCCACATGGAACGGCTGGGACAGGAATTTTTGGATACGGCGGGCGCGGTTCACCACCACCTTGTCTTCCTCGCTCAATTCATCCATGCCCAGGATGGCGATAATGTCCTGGAGGTCCTTGTAGCGCTGAAGGATTTCCTGGACCCGCCGGGCAACGCTATAATGCTCCTCGCCGATGATATTGGCGTCCATGATCCGGCTGGTGGAATCCAGCGGATCGACTGCCGGGTAGATGCCCAGTTCGACGATGCGGCGGCTTAACACGGTCGTGGCGTCCAGATGACTGAACGCGGTAGCCGGGGCCGGATCGGTAAGATCATCCGCCGGGACGTAGATCGCCTGGACCGAGGTGATCGAACCGTTGCGCGTGCTCGTGATACGCTCCTGAAGCTCACCCATCTCGGTGCCCAGTGTCGGCTGGTAGCCCACGGCGGAGGGCATGCGGCCCAGCAGGGCGCTGACCTCGGAGCCGGCCTGGGTGAAGCGGAAAATATTGTCGATAAAAAGGAGCACGTCCTGCTTCTCTTCCTCGCGGAAATACTCGGCCATGGTCAGAGCGG
>CAYYNT010000008.1:0-1698 GCA_964473155.1 uncultured Gemmatimonadales bacterium
GGACGGTCGCTCTGGCCCAGAAGGTAGCCCTCCCAGTCCACGTCCTCCCGGCGGACATCCCCGAACTGGCGCTCCCAGCGCGGCCCTGCGTCGTTCCATTTCAGGTCGATCACGCTCACCTGGCCCAGCCCGCCGCGCAGCATGAACTCCGCCCCGGCCATGTATATCCCGTCGCTGCGGCGCTGGGTGCCCACCTGCACGATCCGTCCGCTGCGTTTGACCGCTTCAGTGGCGGCAATCAGCTCCTCCAGGGTGCGCGAGAGCGGCTTTTCGCAGAACGCGTCCTTGCCCGCCTCCACCGCGGCCTTGAGTATGGTGCAGTGGCCGTGGTCCGGAGTGGTGACCATCACGGCGTCTATGTCCGGGGCGGCCAGGAGGTCCTGGTAGCGCGTGAAAGTGCGCGGGGCGCGGCCGGTTTTCTCCTTCACCGCCGCGGCTGTCTTTTCCAGGTTCACTTTCCAGACATCGCACAGGGCGGCGAACTCGAAATTCTCCGCGTCCATGAAAGCGAACATGTCGCCCATCAGCGAGGCGAACCGGTTGCCGCAGCCGACCACGCCGATACGCAGACGGTCATTGGCGCCGGGCACACGGGCCAGAGAGGAGGCGGGCATGGAGAGCGCCGCTCCGGCCAGCCCTCCGGCGGCCAGGGTGATAAAGCGCCTGCGGTCCAGGCCCGGCTTTGCTTTGCGCATGACAGACCTCCTCCGGGCAACAGCCCGGACAACCACGTGGTCTGAAACTTACTTGAGAGTTGATAGGCGATTCCGGGAAAAACTTTGTGCAGGTATGATATTAAAACGCCGGATGAGAAAGGTCAATCAAACATAAAAAGGCCGTCTCCTTAATTTATCCGGAACGGCCTTTTCTTTTCATTTCTCTTGTTTAACTGCCTCAGATCGCCATGCCCACCTTGTGGTCCAGGTGCAGCGAGGTCCCACGCCTCACGGATAGCACCGGCGGTGAACCCGAAGCTATCCTTTGTATAATCTGGCCGTTTGATTAATAAAGGAAACGGCTGTCCATGAAATGCCTCAGCATTCCAGGCAGCGGAGTGTTCCAGTACAGCACAAGCAGGCTGTACAGCGCAGCCTGCAAGATTAAAACCTTTTTGTATAATGAATATTTTTTTAGCCGTTGAATTTCAGTGTAGCTGAAACGCAAAAGCAGGGAAGGAATAACATAGACCGCCAGAAAAAGAATTGAGAATATTATTGACCAGAAAGCTTTGCTCCAATTTTCACCCGATCCGGCTGTCAATCCCGTCAAATGGATTGTGACATAAGGATGGACTGCGATTAATACGAGTACCGCCATTGTCAAGATTATCCCGCGTACTGCAACGCCGTTCGATTTATTCCTTTTCCTGATCCAGTTCAGCCAGAACAAGACGGTATATGGCAATGCGTTTAAAGCAGTCAACAAGACCACCAGAACAAGGAACAGCATTATTATTACGCCATGGACATGGGCCAGAAGAGTATAACTCCCATGCGCATACATGATTGAATACTCATCAATACTGTCCATTCCAAAAACATCGCCCAGAAGGACACTGATGACCACTACAAAGACCACGATGGACATATGAATTATATGCAAACAGAGCGCCCTGTCACCGTTCATCGTTTAGACACTCCTTTATCACCCAAAGATGCCAGGCAAGATAGCCCTCGCCTATGTAAAGATACTTCTGCT
>CAYYNT010000008.1:1798-68703 GCA_964473155.1 uncultured Gemmatimonadales bacterium
ATCACCCAAAGATGCCAGGCAAGATAGCCCTCGCCTATGTAAAGATACTTCTGCTTTTTACTACTTTCGGACATCCTCTCCAGTTGAACTTCGAGGCTTTTATTTTCTTTTTCCAATCCCCGCTTGAAGAACGTCACAAGCAGCGCGTCCTTTTCTTCCTTGTTCAGGTTTTCGAATACTTTTCTCATCTCCGAGGGAAGACGGTTTACATAATCAGCCAGACAATCCTGCGCTTCGCGTATTGCGGCGGCTGTAAACCTGACACAGCCTTTATCGGTGCAAAGATAATCTTCCAAAGCCATATTTTGGGGTATAGCAATTGAATAACGCGCTTTTAATCTCTCAGCAGTAAAATAATCAATATTGCTCTTTCCAAAGTCATTATATCTCGGCTTATTCTTCAATATCCCTGGCATTCTGTCCTGAATTGGGTCAAACCACCACCTCCTGCGCCCATACTCATCCGCAAAAGCGGCCTCGACCGCGCGCAGGTTTGCCTGGAACTCCCGCGCCGCAACGCTCAACAGCTCATGCAGCTCCGCCACCTTATCCAAAGCCCGCTCTTTGTACTCGTTCTCCTCCATCACCTTACCGGAATCCTTCTCCGCCGCTTCCAACGACAGACGATACTTGATCCGGCTGGACTGCCGTTCGGCATCCGCCAGCACCCACTCATTCCAGGCCAGATGGTATTCCTCCACCCGGCCCGTCTCTGCCACCTGCCGCAGCGCATCATCAAGGTTGCTCCGGCTGAGAGAGAGCAGCTCGCCCTCCCGCCCGCTGAGGTTGCTGTCCCCGGCCAGAAGGTTCATTTCCCGCACCAGGCGCAGGCTGCGCTTTAACTGCTCTTTCAGCCGCGTCTCCAGTTTTTCCTCCAGATCCACCCGGCCCAAGCTGCAATCACAATTCGGGTGCAACGGCGGACGGCATTCCGGCTCGGTGTGATGCAGCCCGCAACGGCCCAGACAAGCCTCACAGTCACCGCCCCACCAGATCCAGACAGTCCTCTTCCCGGTTGCGACAGCCAGCTCTTCCATATCTCCCCACCGCTCACGACAATCGATTAAGGTTTAATTTGTACATGTATTTCAGTATTTCAATACCCTTAAATCTGTTACGACAATTTAACATTCCCGAATAAGTCTGTCCAGCGTGCTTGGTTCATTTAATAACGAACAGAGCGAAAAGTGCGGAATAATTATCAGGCCTGTTTCCCTCTGCCAATAAAAAGGCCGCCTCCTTAATGTATCCGGAAGCGGCCTTATCTTTTCATTATTCTGTTTTAACTGCCTCAGATCGCCAGACCCACCTTGTGGTCCAGGTGCAACGATACCCCGCCGCGCTTTATCCAGCGCGCCTGGCAGGCAAGAAGGTCCTCCAGCGAGTCCAGGGGCGGGCCGTAGAGTTTCCGCGTGCGGGAGTCATCCGCCAGAAGGTGGAACCGCCGCGGCGCGCCGAAAATGCGCGGCTCTGTCCCGAACTCCAGTCCGGCCGCCCCGGCAACCTGGTCCAGGGTCACCGTGTGGCCCGAGATGTTGAGCACGCTCACCGGGTTAGAGGCCGCCTGCACGGCCAGGATCGCGTAAATGTTGGCGTCGCGGTGGCTGATTATGTTGAACGCCCAGAGCTTGCGCCGGTCCAGCCCGGCCCCGTCGCGCACGGACAGCATCGGCGGCTCCAGACCGCCGTAGGTGAAATTGGTCATGTACATGGCGCGCAGGATCACCCCCCGCGAAGCCCCCTCCTCGCCGCTCTGCAAGACAAGCCTGAGTATCTCCTCCTTGTTCCGGATCGACTCGCCGTAGATATTGCCCGGCTTGGCCATCAGCCAGGCATCCTCCCGCGCCTGACTGTCTATCGGGGTGAGCGGCAGCGGGTTGCCCGAGCCGATCATGGCGATATCCGCCCCGCGGCGGTGCAGGGTGAAAATGAGCGAGGGGATCACCTTGCCGTACAGGTCACACAGGCGCATGTACTCCTCGCGGGTCTCCGTGGTGCGGAACTTGTAGCCGATCCCGTAGATAATCCAGGGCGCGTCAACCGGCACCGCAGCCAGGTCGCGGAAAGTCAGGCGCAGCATGTCCACCCGGTGTACATCGAACAGGCCCGCATACGGCGCGAACCGTCCCTTTATCTCACGGTCCGTGCTGAACCGGCTGACCAGGTGCACCTTGCGCCCGGCGGTCCCGGTCTCGCGCACCGCGCGCAGGACCATCTCGGTCAGGTCGCTCATCCACTTGCCCGTGGCCCCATAGATGACAATATCTTCCCGGCCGCGCCGCGCGACCAGCTCCAGCACCCGGCTGTCCGGGCGCGACATGTACTCGTTCAGGTCGTCCGGGCTGACAGTGTCCATGCCCGTCAGGTCTTTCCAGGCCATTATAGATCGTTCTCCTTCCGTCCGGTCACTTCCCGCTCCTCCAGGCCTCCAGGCGCTCGCGGGTCACGAAAGCGTCATCGGTCAGTTGCGGACGCGCGCCGTAGGCCAGGTCTATCTCGCGCTCCAGGCCGGGGCGTCCGCACTCCACGCGCACCGCATCGCCGGGGCCGAACCAGCGGATATCGGTGGTCTTCTCATGGATCACGCCCAGGCGGCGCAGACGGTAATGAATACCATAGACGCTGTTCTCGAAAGGCGGCGAGCCGGGCAGGTCCATGCTGTCGAACACGGCCCAGTTCATCGCGGTCACATCCGCCGCCAGTTCAGTAAGCTGATCGCGGGTCAGCGCCTCATCGCCGCGTCCCTGCTCCTCCAGCTCGCGCCAGCGCTTGACACGCCGCACCAGGTCCACCGCCGCGTGCGTCTCGCTGGCGAAATGCCCGAGCAGACCGGCCGTGATCCGAAGGCGTATTTCAGGCTTTTCCGGGTGCGTCCAGGCGCGGGCCAGGTCGCCCACGATGTAGTCGTCGTTGCCCGTGGCCATCACCAGCTCAGACGTGCGCCCGCTGCGCACCGCGGCTATCATCAGGTCATCCGTGCGCCGCCGGTCGAACGGAGCGGCCTTGGCCCCGGCTGCGAACTCGAACAGCCCCTCCCAGAACGGCGGGCTGAAATCGCGCCCGCCCACGGCCCGCTGAAGGTAGAACCCATAGACCGGGACAACGGTAGCCATTTCGCGCAGAAGCGCCAGGCTGTCCTTCTCATCCAGAGCCTTTCCACGGCTGTCCACCAGGGCAGTCGGGGCGACCATCACCACCTCGAACCCGGCCTCTTTCGCCAGGCGCAGCATCTCGAAGCCCCTGGGGCCGCCCACCGCGGCCATGCGGAACATGCGCGCGCTGTCGCCGTGTCGCGCCTGCATGCGGGAGACCAGCTCCAGCCATTGGGCGTACAGTTCAAGACTTCCGCGGGCGAACTGGCCGGTGTGCGTGCCTGGGACCACGGCCGCGGCCCCGGAGTCGATGTAGTAGCGGGTCAGGCATTCCTGCTGGGCGGTGAGCATGTGGCCCTTCTCGTTCAGCATCAGGGGGCAGGGGACCAGGACATCCGCCTGTTTCATTTTTTCGAGCGTGGCGCCCGGCAGCTTTGCAAAGGGCATGATCTTTTCTCCGTATGTATTCCGGGGCCGGGAAAGCGAAAGGCCGGAGGCCCGCCCGCCGGAAACTTCCCGGTCCGGCGGCCGCCCGGCTCCGGGCGTGGCGCGGTTGCGAGTGATTGAATGAGACTGACTATATTTTAGCGTTTTTCAGGCCCGGACGCAATGGGGGAAAAAGCGCCGGGCCAGAAAGGGGCGGGATCGGAAGAGGCAATACACTCCTTCCTGATTACTCAGACTCCAGGCTGTGCTGAATTATTCTAATTACTCCGCCTTGATCTCAAACACCACCCCTTCATTATCCCAGCAACCGGACGTAAGATCATATGCCTCGACAAGCAGACGGTATTTACCGGATTGTAACTGATCTGTTTCGAGAATGAACGACTCGACTGCCCTATCTTTAAAATCCCTGTTGCTCTCACGTCCAAAGGCAAGAGTGATGCTGGTGCCGCCTTTTTGTTCACCGAATGACAGCCATTCGGTCATTACATTTTTAATACGTCCAAGAATCCCGGATTCTCCTTCGATCCGCACCACATCGATATATTCTTTATATCTCCCGATACTGTCCGCTGCAAGTTTGAGATTATAATATTCAAGATAAACTCTAACCTTCTCACCACGGCTGAAAACGAAAGATGGTCTTGGAATGAAGTCCACGCCGCATCTGTTAAAGCATTCCTTATTCTCATCAGGATCAATTCCCAACACAATGCCAGATATTTGAAGACTGTCTTTCTTAAAAGCTATTAAATCCAATTCACCCCCACCGACCCAAGATTTACAATCAGATTTCATTTCGAAATAGTACTTCTGCATTCCCGGCAAGCACGACAAACTATGCACGGCAAGCCAGTTGGAGTCTCCCCGATTATTAACCGGATAAACCGGGCTATCAAACCTTACAAGCTCCTGCCACAACGTGTCAAAGATTGCAGCCCTCGCCAGGGGCCGTATTTGAGGCCCCTGAGGCTGCTCCTGTAGAATAGTTACTTCAATACCGTAATTGGTGGTGTCTTTAAACTGAACAACATAGTAATCGTCTTGCTCAACAATTGTCGTATCCTCATACAATTGCCTATCCATCGCCTTATTAATATCTCCAAGGGCAATCCCCGGCCAGTCAAGAGTACGATAAATGAACCCTCCCGCAAAAGGGTATTCTTCAAAAATGAACGGCACCCGACCGTACCACCATATTTCCATCTTGTTCATTAATTTTTCGTTGTAAGTAATCGAGGTTCCCCTCAGCATTCTTGGATTGTTTTCCGGATGCCCTATTATCAGATTATCCGGCGGCCCAAAACGCAAATAAAGGAGACCTCTGGTATCCAAAGTTTTCCCCCTGCTTTTATGAAAGAGATCTCGAGGGGAAAAATTATTCGTCAAAGATCTGAATGAAAGCATATAATTCGTATCGATGCTCTTCTGAAAGCGTGTACCTATCATTCGCAGGCGATAATTATTCTCGGCATATTGCAGACGTTTATAATGCTCCACGAGGCGAAAGTTAATATCGGATAATTTCTGAGGGTTGATGCTGTTCCAGAAGTACTGAAGAAATTCTTTCTCTCTATTCTGGTTTATTGCACTGGTGCATCTCTCAATGTCCTCTTGCCCAAAAATAGTTTCAGCATCCATAAGAAGACGGTTAAAACTGTTTTCTTTATCGGCCAAATCCACTGATTGCCAGTATAATTTCTGGAAGGAAAAATAATCATTGTGAGACAACTTGCAGCGCGCTTCAATTAAATACAAGTCGGCATGATTAAAATGTGGAAAACGTCTTCTTATTCCATTTATTGCACATAATGCACTGTCGGGTCCATTCGCCAATAATTCATCCCATGCCATATTAAGCCATATTTCAGGAGCAATATCACTACGCTCCAGATTATTCTTAATGATTTGATTCACCGTTCGAATTTCTTTTATTGTTTTGTCTTCTATGCTGTCCTGCCAAATAGAACAGACATCTCTATAAAAAAGATCCAGTGCAAGTAGATCAAGCAAGACTACTTTTGATGCCAGCATATCACCAAAATCATCAGGATCAAAAAGAGTTTTGTATTTAAGATACAGCGCCTCCTTGTTTTCAGGCCAAAGAATCAAAGCTTTATTCAGATTTAAAATCAACTGCTTTCCTTTATTCTTATCGGATTGGAACGTTTGCCCCAATCCTGTATACGCCAACGAACGGAGCCGCCGATCTTTGGAAGATAATGCTTTCCTATAATAATCGCGCGATTCTGCGACTTTACCGCTTTTTAGACATCCGTAAGCATCCTCAAGCAGTGTTGCGCTTTTTCTGTCACTGGACTCTTCAAGTATCTCTCTAATAAACACACTATCTAATTCAAATATCTGCTCTTTGAGCGCCCAACTAATTTCACAGCACAACACAATAAATATCAATGCTCCCTTTATTGACTTTACAATATTCCCTTTGATATTCATATCTTCTCTCCTCAAGGCATTGATAAAACCCTAAGTATTGGATTTATACTCCTTCCAATACTTAGGGCTCCTTCCCTAATTCATCCCGTTATCAGTCTCTTCTTCCGATATTTGCAGACCCATACTAGGATTACTTACTGCCGATCGAGCTCTAATATTATAATAGCATTGATAATCGAGGTGATTCCACGTATGAGAGTCCATATACAACCCCTCCGGGTTGTTTCCAGTAATATTCCATGAATATACTATTTGCGAAAGGGTCAAGTTATAAACCATATGAGACATGGTAATAGTTCCTTCTATTCCCGGATCATAACCGGTGTAAAGCCACGCATCGGCCTTACACTTCTGCACTGTCGGGTCATAATAACACTCTAACTGAGTATCACACTCGTGTCCCTGATCGTATGTGTATGATAACTCAGTTGATTTCTTGGTTTTAATGTTTCCCGTTTCTTCTGTTAACCAAGAAATCATTTCTGGATCATCTTTCCACTTCTTCAATGCTTGCTCGAGAGAAATAATATAAATTTTCCCTGATTTAAAATCGCTCTTGCCATCCCATCTGACTCCCGTTGTGAAAGTTTTAGTCGTCTCAGGTCCATCTCCATATTTCGTTTTCAGTTCCCAGGTCCATCCCAGATCTTCTTCTGCTTCCGCATTGCTTAAACTTGTTTCTGCATTTATCAGTCCTGGATTCATCACATCAGAATTAACTTGATCATCATTGCAAGACACCAAGAAAACCGCAATCATTGAAATAAGTATAAATAGCAATCTTGTCATTTTCTCCCCCTGCTGTGGAATAATTGTTGCCTCTGATCGTACTTTACCCGCAACCAACAACTCCTCAATGCTCCATGCCAACCTCCTTTCGCTGAGCGTATCCACTTACGCCGTAAAGAGGTTGACAATCCCCGGGGGATGCTGTTATGCTTAAGTCAGCAGTCCCCCAGGGGATTGCCACGCGGCCCATACCGTGAAGGTCCTGGAAGATTGACGCGGTATGGGCTGTTTTTTGCTTATTTCTCTCTGCAACGCTTTAAAGCCATTTAATCTTCTATTTAATTCTACCCCCCCCTCTGCGTTTGTCAAGGGATATTTCGTGTTATCTTGTTTATGTTTTATACGTTAATCATGCTTTTGCCGCAATGTGTTAATAATATCAATTCGCCTCAAAACTCCGCCCGTCCCTTGCCGTAACGCCAGCAGGGCTGTATCTTTCAGCATACTTGTCTTCAGTCCGGGGACCGCCTTTGCACAACCTCATCCTCATCGCCGTATTCGGAGCGGCCGGGGCGCTGGCCCGCTGGGGCCTGGCCGGGCTGGTCCAGCGCGCCCTTCCGGGCAGCCTCTTCCCCTGGGGCACCCTGGCGGTCAACCTGAGCGGCTGCTTCCTGTTCGGCCTGCTCTGGGCCGCCGGAGTGGAGCGCCTGAACCTGGGGCCGCAGTTCCGCGCCGCCGCCTTTGTCGGATTCATGGGTTCCTTCACCACCTTCTCCACCTTCGCTTTCGAGAGCGCCTCGTTCCTGGGCGAGGCGCAGTGGGCCGCCGCGGCTGTCAACATACTGGCCCAGAACGCGGCTGGGATACTGCTCATGTTCCTGGGGTTCGCCCTGGGACGGCTGGTCTGACCGGAGGGATACAGGATGGAAATTCCGCGGGAAGCCGAACTTCTGCGCATCTTTATCGGTGAGAGCGACCGCTGGCACGGCAGGCCGCTGTACGAGGCCATAGTGGAGATCGCCCGTCTCTGGGGCCTGGCCGGGGCCACGGTGCTGAAAGGGGTGATGGGTTTCGGCGCGGACAGCCGCATGCACACGGCCAAAGTCCTGCGCCTGTCCGAGGACCTGCCGGTAATTATCGAGATCGTGGACAGCACGGAGAAGATCGAGGATTTCCTGCCCGAGCTTGACGGGATGATCGATGAGGGGATGGTGACAATCGAGAAGGTGCGCGTGCTGGCCTACCGTCACAACCAGAAACGGGCCGGAAACTGAAGTCCGGCCCGGATCAAGTCAATCCAACCGCGTTGTGCAGCGCGCCGCGCCCCTGCGTCCAAGACTTACAGGACGCTCCCTGCATTAGTTCACTGACCGATTGACGATTATTCCACCCTTCGGGCCAGCGCTGCCACGCCCACAAACCCGGCGCCGCTCTCGCGCAAGGCGCGCACGCACTCCCGAGCCGTGGCCCCGCTGGCGATTATGTCATCCAGAAGGACCACGCCCCGGCCGTTCAATTCATCCCCGCAGATAATTCCGCGGTGGATCACCTCCTCGCGGCAGCTCAGCGCCAGGCTCTTGAGCGGCGGAATCTCATTCCTGAACGCCAGCAGGCCCGGCGCCAGGCTGACCCGTCCGGATACGCCGGCCGGCCTGAGAAGGCCGTCCACCTCCAGGGTCAGGTCATGAAGGTGGTAATCCTCCGGCGGCTGGTTCAGCTTGGGCGGCACTATCGCGGCCAGGACCGCGCTATCCGGCCAGGGCGCGGCTATCAGCACCGCGGCCAGACAGCGGGCGAAAAATGCCGCGTGCCTGCGCCGCCCATCCGCCTCCCGCCCGAACCGTCCGCCGTTATCCTTGAACTCCATCAGCGCGCGCGAGTATGGATGTTCGAGGTGTCCGCAGCGATATTCGCCCAGGCAGACCAGGGCATCCGCGCCCAACCCGGCCGGATCACCATCCAGCAGCCATTTCTCCTTCCAGCCCAGGGCCAGGGCCTGCTCGAGCGATCCGGTTCCCGCGGCGAGGCATTTTTCTCCGAACAGCATCTCTCTGTCTTCCAACCTGTTAGTTTTCAAATCGTTATTCGCTTCTGACCGGCTCGATCACTTCCTCCGGGCTGTCGCCGATCTTTATTCTGGCAGTCAGCGGTCCACCGGTCGAGAACATCACCCGCACCTTCTGCCCGGCGGCGTCGATATCCGCACCCAGCGCCCCCTCCTGCTCGACCAGGGTCACCGGCGACATCCGGCTGTCCGATTCCTCTCCCAGTTCGAACACATGGAAGAAATAAGCCCGCTTGGTTTTGCGCCTGGCCTCCACCTCCAGACGCCAGGGGACAACCGGCGGCCGAAGGCTGTTGCGGTTGACGTGATTATACTGGGCGCTCGGCTCATACGGATGTCCCCAGTGGGTGTAACCCTCGCCGCCGCGTTTGCCGATACCGGCGCCGAGAGGGAGAAGAGTTTTCAGGAACACCCTGCATTTGCCGCTGGACAGGACACCCTCCTCGCCCGCCGGATCACTCAGCCAGGTGGAAACCGAGGCGTTGTCGTAAGCGAATACATGTCCCGGGACTATTTCTGTCTGTTTGCCGTCCACGGAGGGCTCGGACGGCACGTGCAGGAACCATATCTTCGGGTATTCCGCGCTGGTGGCCTCCACGCGGTCGAACACCACAAAGAACTCACGCTTGCCGCGCAGGAACAGGAACTGGCGGGTCACCTCTGAGGCCTTGCTTTTCGAGTAGCCAAGGCTGATATCCCCGGCGGCGTAAGTGTAGCGGTCATCATGTTTGTAAGCCACTATGCGGCCGCGCTCATCTTTCTCGTGGCTGCTGTAGACATAGCGGATCAGCCCGCCGTCGTTCTCGTTCTTTATCCCGTCCTCCTGGCCCGCTCCCGGATCGGTGCGGCGGAACTTTTCCTCCGGGTCGTAGATCGTGACGATATTGTAGGCCAGGGAGCCGCCGATATAGTAGTCCCCGTCATTGTGCCCCTGTCCCCCGGCGCGCAGGGCGACCCAGCCCTTTTTGGCGATCAGGAACCCGCCCTCGTCATCCCGCGAGTGTCCCTCGAACTTGGGACCGACTCCGAAAAAGGCCCAGGCCGCGTTGGGGTCGTCCCACGCCGAGCGCATGTAGACATGGCCCGCGCTCTTGAACCATTCGGCAGTGGGGTAGCCCGCCGCCAGGGGGGATTTCCCGCTCACTGACGGGTCCTGGAACAGGAAACGCGCCCAGGGCAGACGGTTCCATTTCTCGCTCCAGTCCTGGTCGCTGATGAATGCAGCCACCGGATCATTGTAGCGGGCGGCCAGCAGTGGAGCTATACGGGCGTAGTCGCGCAGCTTGTCTGCATGGTTGTCATCGATCCAGGCGGTGTGGCCGGCGAACGGAACAACCAGGTTCACCGCCCAGCGGGTCATACCGGGAAGGTAACTGGTGGGGGCGCAGCGGGCGAACAGGTCCTCGCCAGTTGCCGTGCGCCAGGCCTCGAAAGCCCAGGCTATCACCTCGATAGGCCCGTAGCCGCCGTGGCCCATGCTCTCGGACCAGACCTCGCCCATATCGTCGAACGCCGGGATGCATTCCGCAGGCACGCGTTTCTCCCAGGATGTCAGGAACCTCTCACAATCCGCCTGCACCGCAGTGCCCGCCCCCTCCAGCGCCAGCGCCACCATCAGCTTGGGCGTTATCCCGTCGCGGGTGTTGGGGGTGTTGAGGTGCGCCGGCCCCCAGGTCTGGTTGTACAGCCAGCCGCCGAAATTGAGCGTAATCTCGGGAGTGTCGCTCCAGTAGCGCAGCCATTTGCCCAGACGGTCCCCGTAGAGTTTACGCTCGGCCGGGGTCAGGCCATCGTACACCCAGTCGAACAGCATCCCGTGGAACCCGAAATACCCGTCGCCGTCCATATCGAGCACGCTCCCGTCGCCCCAGTACTTGCGCACTGCATCGAGGTACGGCTTGCTGTCATGTCCGAGTTGACCCTCCACCAGGTAGCAGATTCCGGCGCAGACCAGAGCCATCGGCGGGCGGAAACGGCTGTTGTTACGCTCAACTCCTTTACTCACCGCACTGTCGGCCAGGGCTTTTATTACGGCATATTCGGCCGCCATGGCGCCCTGGGAGCGCTGTGCCAGAGACGGAAGGCCCTGGCGGGTGATGAAAATGCGCGGATGGGCGCCGAGAGTGTAAGCCGCCGCGCCCGTAACTGTTGAAGCCAGCAGAAGTAACGCGAAAACGAGACTCTTCTTCATCTGGACGACTCCGGTTGGCGTTTTACTTTATGATGTAGAATAATTCAGTTCGATGCATTCCTTATACTTGAATTATTTTTCAAGATAAAGCCCTGTTGAAAAATATGACAGTGAAAAAAACATGTGGAAATGGCTCTGGCGCATCATCGCCCCGACAGTTAAAATGTATGCTCATTCAGCCGTTTCACAAAAAAGAAAGGCGGTCCCGCATGGTATTACGTTCCGCCAGTTTCATTTTCAGCCTTGCGCTGACAGTATCCAGCCTCTTCACAGGCTGCGCCAGTCCGCCCCCAAAGTATCCCCCTCACCCCCGTCTGCTCCTGAGCGGCGGGTCCCTGGAACAGATCAGGCAGCAGTGCGCCGGCGGAAGCAGGACGCTCTGCGATAGTCTGGCAGCCTCTGTCCGGCGGCGGCTCGGCCAGGATGATATTTCACCCCGCGCCGCGGGCGAACTGGCCGAAAAATGCGCCTTCCTCTACCTGGCGGCCGGAGACAGCTCGTTCCATGCTCCGGGTGTGGCCTGCCTGGAGCGCGCCCTAGAGCGCTATGTCGAGCTGGAGGACACGGAAAGCGGCGGTTTCTGGGAGACAGTCGAGCTTCGGCGGCGCTGCGCGTTCGCCTACGACTGGCTCTGGCCCGGCATGAACGACAGCCTTCGGCTGGCATTCGGACGGCGGATCGAGCAGGCCGGGACCCTGGCCTGGCAGAAACGTTATTTCACCCCTTACGGCGGCGGGGGTTACGGCACGCTGGACCCCGTGTTCTGGCCCGCGGTCAGCCTGGCGGAAAGCGGAGTGAACGACAGCCTGGCCACGCGCTGGCTGGCCTGGAGCGACAGTTGCATCCATCAGTGGCGTGGAATGCAGCAGCAGGTGGCGGCGGACGATGGCGGGATGTACTCCGGGATGGCCTATGCCGCCTACAACTATGTCCGCACCCCGATTTTCGATTTCGAGGTCTGGAAAAGCCTGACCGGAGAGGACCTGGCGGAGAGAAACGGCTATCTGAAACTTTTCCCAGTCTGGTGGCTCTACTCGACCAAGCCCAACGGCGAATGGCTGCGCATAGACGACGCCGGGAGCGTGTTAGGCGAGATAGCCCCCTGGCACTTCAAGTACCTGGCCTGCCGTTACCGTGACCCGGTGGCCCTGTGGTATCTGCGGAACCGCGCCGGAAATGAGCCGCTGACAGTCTGGGACATCATCTGGGACCCCTCCGGGCTGGACATCGAGGCCGCCGGACCCGACAGCACCTGGCCCCTGGCCCGCCATTTCGAGGGTATCGGCTGGGTGGCCATGCGCAGTGGCTGGGACAGCAGCGCCGTGCACGCGGTGTTCGACTGCGGAGATTTCTATTACGGCCACCAGCACCCGGCCGAGGGCGGGTTCGTGATCTTCCGCGGGGGCAGCCTGGCGATCAACTCCGGGCGCTATGAATGGGGCTCGGAGCACCGTCCCAACTACATGGCCCGCACGATTGCCAGCAACACGATGCTGGTGTACGACGAGAACGAGCGGTTCGTGACCGCAGGCGGGGATGAGGAGGCGAACAACGGGCCGGACGGCCTCCTGTTGAGCAACGACGGGGGCCAGATGTGGCCGCACCCGGAGCGCACCAGTCTCGGGGACAGCCGTGGGACGGTCTGGGACACCGGCGACATAATCGCATTCGAGACCGGCCCCTGGTACAGCTATGCCTGTGGCGATGCCAGCCGGGCTTACAGCGCGCACAAGCTCAAATCCTTCACCCGCCAGTTCCTGCACATTCAACCCGAGCTTTTCCTGATTTTCGACCGGGTGGAGGCCGTCCGGCCGGAGCACCGTAAGTACTGGCTCCTGCACACGGTCAACGAGCCGGATGTCCGCAAGCGCGAGGCCTCGGTGCGTGAGCGCGCCGGCCGTCTTTTCGTGCGCACGGTGTTCCCGGCGGACTCGAAGCTGTCGAAAGTCGGCGGACGGGGCAACGAGTTCCTGGTGTTCGGACGGAACTACCCGCCCGCGCTGACCCATTACGGCCGTTCTCCCGGTGAGCAGTGGGGCGGCTGGCGCCTGGAAATAACACCCGGCAAGCCGAGAGAGAAAGACACTTTCCTGACTGTTCTTCAGGCCACCGAGCGCTCCCGCCGCCGCGCGGTCGAGGTGAGGCCGGTATCCGGGGAGAATTACCAGGGCGTGGAGTTCGCTTATCGGAACCTCAGATATCGGGTGACATTCAGCACCGAAGGAATCGCGGGCGGGCATGTGACCATCCGCGACCGCTCCGGGAAGGCCATCGTGGACAAACCGCTGACCGATATGGTGCAGCCGCAGTCGGGGATCGGCAGGCAGTAAACAATCCGCAGGAGGTCTGGAAGTGATCAGAAAAGGCTTGATGCTGCTTTGGTCTGTTGGTGTATTCCTTGCGCTGTATCCTGGTTGCTCCGGCCATGCTTTCGCCCAGTCCGAGCCGGCGGTGAACGACGCTTCGTTCGCCGGGATCGCGGAGTATTACCAGTACGACCGGAACCTGGCCCTTGCCCCCGAGGTTTTCGGCGAATGGCCCTGGCGCGGTCCGCAGACAATTTACAAGGTCTCCTACCGCAGCACGCATGAGTTGCGGGTGAGCGCCTATTTCTGCGTACCCAGGGACTACAAGCAGGGCGAGCGCCGTCCGGCCGTTCTTCTCATGCACGGCTGGAACCTTTTCTGGGGCAAGAACGAGGACTGGGTGCAGGCCTGGATACCGGTCCTTACCGCCGCGGGATACGTAGTGCTGGCCCCGGACCATTTCCTTTTCGGTGAGCGCAAGCCCGCCCTGGGCGGCCTGGACGATCTGAAAGAACTCGGCCCGTATTACCTTCGAGACTGGATGACCCAGACCGTGGTGGACCTTCGCCGCGGCATAGATTACCTGGCCAGCCGCCCCGAGGTGGACCCGGCCAGGATCGCTGTGCTTGGGGGAAGCCTGGGCGGCTGGATCGGTTCGATTATGTCCGCGGTGGAGCCGCGGATAAAAGCCGCCGTTCTGACTGTACCGGCCAGCGAGTTTGTCACCAGCCAGGAGGGTGCCCTGAGCGTGATCAACTCCTCCAATTTCTACGGGCGGATCAGGCCACCGCTGCTGGTGGTCAATGCCCTCAAGGACAGCCCCGGCAGGATTGCCCGCTCACGGGCTCTTTTCGAGCGCGTGCCCGGACCGAAGAAAATGATCGAATACGATGACGGGCACTACCTTGACCCGGCGAAATACAACAGCGATATCCTGGAGTGGCTTAAACAGAACCTTTGAGATAATCAACCTTTTCTGACGTTCGGTTTGGACGGAAATCAAACAGTCTTTCACCGGAGGTTCTTTAATGTATTTTTCGAGTGTACGCGCCGACTGGCGTCTGTGCGCCGTGGCGATATTTGTCATAGCTTTATCCTGGGGTTCTCTCCGGGCGGATGTGCGCCTGAACGGGCTTTTCTGTGACGGCATGGTGCTGCAGAGAGACATGCCGGTCCCGGTGTTCGGCAGGGCCGAACGCGGCGAACGCATAACAATCGAGATCGCGGGACAGACAAAACGCACGGCACCGGATTTCAACGGATATTTCAAGGTCCTGCTCGACCCGATTAAAGCCGGCGGACCTTACGAGCTTAAAATTACGGCCAAAAACACGATCCTGATCAAGGACGTGCTGGTGGGTGAGGTCTGGCTCTGCTCGGGTCAGTCCAATATGGCGATGGAGGTGCAGGGATGCCTTAACGCCAGGGAGGAGATAGCCGCCGCGAATTACCCGCAGATACGGCAGTTTCAGGTCAAGCGCGGCAAGGCCGCCACGGCGCAGGACACTCTGATTGCGGTGACCCCGGACCAGAAAGGCCTTCTCAACGCCTGGGTCCCCTGCACCCCCGCCACGGCAGGAAGTTTCACCGGAGTGGGATATTTCTTTGCCCGCGAGATACACAAACGGCTGGGAGTGCCGGTGGGACTGATTCACAGTTCCTGGGGCGGCACCACCGCCGAGGCCTGGACCTGTGAGTGCATCATCGAGAACACTCCCGCGCTGAAAAGCATTCTTACCGACTGGCCGAAATACAACAATGATGAGGACTGGCTTAAGGAACAGTACGCGAAGTTCGAGCAGGAGAAAAAAGACGCGCGTGAGGCGGGCAAGCCCGAACCGCTGTATTTCAACCAACCCTCGGTGCTGTTCAACGCCATGATCTGCCCGCTGATGGGCTATAGCATGCAGGGTGCTCTCTGGTACCAGGGCGAGTCGAATATTTTCCGCGCATTCCAGTATCGAGACCTTCTGCCTGCCATGGTCCAGAACTGGCGGTCCGGCTGGGAACGCGAGTTCCCGTTCCTGATTGTCCAGCTCGCCAATTTCGAGGCCGGGGCCGGAACCTGGGCCGAGCTTCGCGAGGCTCAGCTCATGGCCATGAGCCGTATCCCGAACTCGGCCATGATTGTGGCCACGGATGTCGGCGAGGCGAATGACATTCACCCTAAGAACAAGCAGGAAGTGGGCCGCCGCCTGGCCCTGGCCGCCCGGGCCACGGTCTACGGGGAAACCGCTCTTGAATGGTCCGGCCCCCTGTACGGCAGTATGTCGATCGAGAGTAAAAAGATACGGATCAGTTTCGAGCACGCCGGCGAGGGCCTGGTCACTCGGGACGGGAAGGCTCCGGCTGGGCTGCTGATCGCGGGCGCGGACCAGAAATTCGTCCCGGCCGAGGCAAAAATCGAGGGCCGCGAACTGGTGGTCTGGAGCGAGGCGGTCAAGGCCCCGGCGGCGGTGCGCTACGCCTGGAGCGACAATCCGGCCGAGGCTAATATTTATAATAAAATTGAGGGCAAGCTCTGGCTCCCCGCCTCTCCTTTCCGCACAGACAACTCGCCCGGAAAGACTGAGGGACGCAAGTGGGAGTGAGACGGGAAGCAACGGGAAGTTGATTGATATCCATAACTGATAACGGAAAGCTGTTCCGGCGCAGTCAAAACGCAGGGGCGCGATGCGCCCCTGCGTTTTATTTTCCCGTGAAAGCTGTTGCTTACAACCAATAGAGCGATTCAGTAAACGGACCGGTCACTGCTTCACGGCCAGAGGCCCCGCCGTTTTCTTGCGCGGTTGCGAGACCAGGTCGCCGAAAGCCGGCAGAAGGTCGAACTTGCGCAGCCAGGTCGTGTACATGATCCCCATCGCTCCGGGAGTTGCATCCAGGGCTTCGAGCCAGGTGACATCGTTGTCCAGATTGTCTTCATCATAGTAGCCGCAGGCGAATGTCCGGTAGCCCAGGTCCGAGAAGTGCTTCAGGCTCTCATAGCGCATCCTGTGGTGCCAGCAGGCGATAATCAGGCCCTTGGGCAGGTGCTCCCAGGACTTGTCGTAGTTGCCGGCGCACAGGTAATAATTATCCCCGCGGCGCGTGTTGGCGTTGTGGAACGGATCGAACATGTCCGACCAGATTATTATCTCGGCCTCGGGATCGGCGCTTTTGACAATCTCCACCTGTTTCTGCACGCAGTCGCCGATAATCTCTCCCATCGTGAGGTTGCGGTCGCGGCAGGCCTTGCAGGTCCCGCCAACCCGGACCTCGTCCACGTTCAGGAAATAGTATTTCGGGTTCAGGTGCTGCTTGATCAGGGGCACGTTGCGCCGCCATATCTCGTAGACCTCCGGCTCACTCATGCAAGCGGTGATCTGGTCGTTGTATATCTTCGTTCCATGATACCAGCTCACGCGCAGACGCTCGCCGGGCTTGATCCGTCCGCCTTTGACCAGCCGGATCGCCGGCCCCTCGTGGTCGAAATCGAAATCCATCAGCGTGTCGGACACCGGCTCGAAATCGCGGCCTTCCTCGTATTCGATCCCGCTCTTCTCGCCGCGCACGGTCAGCGGCGCGCCCGGACGGCGCAACACGTTGACCAGGCCTATTTCCTCGATGCTCAAGTCATCGAACCAGATTTTTCCGGGTGTACTGGACTGCACGCCGAACGATATATCGACCGAGTTGTTCTCGAAGCTGTTGAAACCGATCAGGGCCTCGAACCAGTCCTCGCTTTTCGGGTCGCGGATGTTGCGGTAGCCAAGCTGACGGCCATCCTGGCCGATCGCGGTCAGGCGCAGGTTGCCCGAGCCGAAAGGCTGTGATTCGCCCATGCTCTGCACCTTGATCCAGACCCTCAGGCGGTAGCTGCGGTTGGGGGCCACTTTCACGGGGAGTTTCAGCACGCCCGCGCCTCGGCCGGCGTTCTCAAGGTTCTCGAAACGCAGGCTGCTCTTTCCGGAATGCGCCACCTCCCGGTCGACAAACACGCAGCCCTCGGAACTGTCGCCGTAGACCACGCCGGCGGCCCGCTCCCCGTCCAGTTCCTCGAACGACCCGTTGGCCGCGGCCACCGCCGGGTCGGCCACCAGGCGCGCCTCGGCCTTGTCCGCCACGAACACGGCGTCCACCACGGGCAGGCCCTCGGCCAGGTTACGGTTGTGCGAAAGCAGCGAGCCGTTGTAGCCGACATCGCAGCAGCGCGCGGCGATATCCACGCCCAGGCTGTCGCAGAAAGCCTTCAGGCGGTGCAGGCGGTCCAGATAAGCATCGTCCTTGAGGTCTATGGCATCGAAACCGGATGAGAAATAGATGCCGTTGAGCTTGTGGTCGTGCGCGGTCTGGACCAGCCCCTCGATCCGGGCCAGTTCCTCATCGTTCTGCAGCCCGCTGTTCAGATAGACCCAGCGGATCGGATAAACCTGCCCGCGCTGGCAGGCGATGGTCAAAGCCAAGGCAAGAACCGTCAGGCCGAACATTGATTTGCGCAGCATAATCGAGTCTCCCGGTTAAACGGTTGCGGCCTCCGGATCACTTGATCTTCCGGTTGACCAGGTCGCCGAACTGCGAGAGGATATCGAAGTTTTCGTTCCAGGTGGTGTACATTATCCCCATCGCGTTGGGGGTCGCATCCAGGGACTTAAGCCACTTGCGGGCTGTGTCCAGGTTGCCGGAGGAGGAGCCGAGGGTGCGGAACCCCTGGCCTGAGAAATGCGCCAGGCTCTTGTCGCACACCTCGCTGTACCAGCAGACCGGGATCACGTCCTTGGGCAGGTAGTTCCAGGAACCCTCGAACGTCCCGTCCACATGGTAGAAATACTTTCCCTTGTTATAGCTGCCCGGAGCGTTGTGGTGCGGGTCGAACATGTCCGACCAGACAAAAATTTCCGCCTCGGGATTGATCGCCTTGATAATGTCGCGCTGGCGGGCGACGCATTCCCCGGCGAGCTGGGCCACGCTCGCGCCGCGGGCCTTGCAGGTCTCGCAGGAGCCGCACATGCGCAGCTCGTCAAGGCTCAGGAAATATTTCTTCGGCTTGATCAGCCCGTCCAGCAGCACGGCCACCTGACGGCAGATGTCATAGTAGCGAGGCTCCGAGATACAGGCCGGAGTCTGGCCGTTGTAGATCGGGTAGTTGTTGTAGAAGCTCACCCGCAGACGCTCGCCTTCTTTGATCCAGCCGCCGGGGATAATCCGGATGGGCGGGGACGGGTGGTCGAACAGCAGGGTCTTGAGCGGGTCCTCGATGCGGGCGTAGTCGCGGCCCTCGACATACACCTGGCCGGTCTTGTCGCTTTTGACCACCACAGGCGCGCCCTCGCGGCGTATCACGTTGATCAGGCCCTCCTCGGCAATCTCGTACTGGTCGATCCAGAACCTGCCGCTCCTGCCCGAGGGACAGCCGACCGAGACAGTCACGCGGTCAAAGCCCAGGCTGTTAAACCCGACCTGCGCTTTCACCCAGCCATCCGTAGTGGCGGCGATCACCGGGATATAAAACTGCAACCGGCGGCCATCCGGCCCCTGCACCAGCATCGGGAACACGTCGCCCCGGTCGGCGAGGCCCTCGGTCTTCACCCAGCAGGTAAGGCTGTAGCAGCGGCCGGGGCGCACCGGTATCTGGCGCGAAATGAAGGCGCTCCAGTCCTGGAACTCGCCCGAGAGATCGGCGATCTGATCTGTCATCTCGACCCGCAGCGAGGACTTGCCTTCCTTGAACACCTTGCTGTCCAGGGAGATCCTGGCGCCCTTTTTGATCATAAGCTCCCAACCCGCGGGCAGGCATCCCTCGGCCTGCTCGAACGAGCCGTTGGGTATTGAGACAGCCGGATCAGGCGCGATATTCGCCAGACCGCCCTTGACCACGAACAGGGCGTCCTTGACAGGCAGCCCCTCCAGCAGGTTCTTGTCCCAGGCGAGCGTGGGCGCGTTGTAGCCCATCGGGAAAACCGCCGGGATCAGCTCTACGTTGCAACTGTCGCAGATACGCTTGATCTCGTAGAGGTTCTTGATGTTGTAGGGCGGCTCCAGCGGCAACTGGTCCAGAAGGGCGCTCAGGATGATGCCGTTCAGGCCGTGGTCTTTGCCTGTAATGGCGAGCTTCCGGACCAGATCCACCTGGGCCATGTCCTCGAGCCCTTTGCCGTGCAGGTAGATGAAGCGGTAGGGGTATATCTTCTCCTGGGCCGCGGCGCGGGAACAGGGCAGGCTGACACAGAGGAGCAGCAGCAGGACAAGTATTCTTTTCATCGGTTGTCTCCATAGTATTGTTCGGGATAAAAACTATCAGGATGAAAAAATCCTTTTCTGACTATTGTTTACGCGGTTCGGGCGGCCCTGTCCATCAGAGGCTGCCCGAACCGCGTGCAGATGGCTATAATTAAAGTTTCGGGCGCTCGGCCTTGGCGACCAGGTCGCCGAAACCGGGCAGAAGATCATACTTGGCCAGCCAGGTGGTATATATGATACCGCTGGCTCCAGGTGTCTTGCCCAGGGTTTCCAGCCAGCCCTTGATGTTCTCCAGATCGTCGCCGTCATAGTACGAGGCGCCGATTGTCCGGTATCCCAGCCCCGAGAAATGAGCCAGGCTTTTTTCACGCATGTCGTACCACCAGCAGGCTATGACCAGGTCCTTCGGGATGTAATTCCAGGAGCCGTAGTAGTTCTCAGGCACATGGTAGTAGTAGGAGCGCTTGTCGCCGGCGTTATGGTTCGGGTCGATCATGTCCGACCAGATGAATATCTCGGCCTCGGGCTCGACCTCACGGATTATCCCGTGGGCCTTGGTGATACAGTCGCCCAATATCTGATGGATCGGCAGAGCACGGGCCTTGCAGGCGGCGCAGGTGCCGCCCGCGCGAATCTCATCCATGTGGAAGAAATACTTCTTGAAACCGAACTTCTCTTTCATAAGGCGGGCATTCTCGCGCCATATCTCGTAAGTTTTCGGCTCGCTCATGCAGATCGTGACCTGGCTGTCATAGACATGCGTGCCGTGGTAGTAGCTTACGCGCAGCCGCTCGCCCTCCTTGATCCCGCCGCCCTGGACCAGCTTGATCACCGGGCAGTCGTGGTCCCAGTCGAAATTGAGGTTCGGGTCGGAGATTCCCTCGAAATCCCTGCCCTCCTCGTATACCTTGCCGTCCTTATCGCTTTTGACAACCAGCGGGCAGCCGGGGCGGCGCAGGACATTGACCAGTCCGACCTCGCGCACTTCGAGACCGTCGATCCAGAATTTGCCGGCCGATTCGCCGCTGGGTCCCAGCACGATCTTCACCTTGTCGTAGCCCAGGCTGTTGAATCCCAGGTTGACCTGGAACCAGTCCCCTCCGGCGGGGGCGTTGATATTGATCCATTCGAGCTGATGATTGTCTGCGGCGGCGTAGGTCTTGATCCGCACGTTGCCCGAGCTGAATGGCCTGGATTCATCGAGGCCCTCGGTCTTGATCCAGGCGCTCACGCGGTAGGTCCGTCCCGGCTTGACCTCGAAAGTCTGGCTGAGAGCGGCGCGATCCTGGCGCTCGTCCTCGTCCAGCGTGTCCGGGGCCGACTCGAAGCGCACCGACACTTTGCCGTCTTTCACCGTTTCCTTGTCCACGAACACCTTGCCCTCTGTATCGCCCTGATATTCGAAACCGGCGGCTTTGGTCCCATCGTTCTTCTCGAACGAGCCATTGATAAGCCCGGCGGGCGAGTCGGGCGTGAAAACCGCCTCGGCCCCTTTCACCACGAACAGGGCGTCGGTGACCGGCAGGCCCTCGGCCAGGTTGCGGTCATGGGCCAGGGTGGTGCCGCCGTAACCGATCGAGAATATGGAGGGGACAATCTCCACTCCGCGCTGTTCGGCGAAGGTCTTGAGATCGGTCAGGCGGGTCACGTACTCGGGGGGCTGCATGTCCAGACGGTCAGCGCCGCAGGAAAGAAGGATGCCGTTGAGTCCGTGGCCGGCCGCGGTCTGGATGATGTCCTTGACTTTCTGCGCGTCTTCATCGTTGCGCAGCCCGCTGGAGGCATAAACCCAGCGGTAGGGGTAGCGGTTGTCGGTCTTGCCGCAGGCGGCAAGAGCAACCAGGCAGAGCAGCAGCATTACGGACATGGTTCTCATCGTGCCAGGCTCCCTGAAAGAGAATGGAATGGATAGAGAAGCTACGGATAATACTTATTACGGTCATCCGATTATCAACGCTCCCACTTTGCACCAGCCGTCATCTTCACGGCCCTGGATCGCCAGTTTCACGCGCGGCCTGCTGTCCGAAGGATCGACAATCCCGAGCAGAAGGTCATAGCTGCCCGAGGCAAGCTGCGGCGGTGCCTGTATCCGGAAGTTCAGCCGGGTCTCGCCGGGAAGCCAGTCGCTGACATCCAATCCGGTCGGGCAAACCCGCGTCTCACTGGTCTGCGGGTTGCGCAGGCACAGGGCCAAACGATACCCGGCGTAGCAGGGAGCCACCCCGCGGTTGAGCCAGTTCATCTCCACGGCGAGCGAGTCTCCGGCTGACACCCGCTCCGGATAGCTCAGAGAGACGGGAACCAGCCTGTAACCCATGCGCCTGAGGAACGAATCCACTTTCTCCCGGCACTGGGACGGCACGCCGAATGACTTGTTGTTGAGCACGGAGACATGCCATTCGAGCGCCTGGTTCAGGATTGAATCCACGTCCCAGCCCTGCTCCACCCAGCGGGCCATGTTCCAGCAGGTCTCGAACACGACCGGGGCGCGTTTCCAGGCCTCCGGCTCCACGAACTTGCCGATTATCCTCGGGTAGCGGTTGAGCTGGTGGTTCTCGCCGTTGCCCTGCTCGTCGAAAAATTCCCCCACGCTCATGTCGCCCAGGCAGTCTGCGCGCCAGCCCGTTCCGCGCGAGATGGCGTATTCCGTGGCAGGGCTTTCCTCCAGGTTCATGACCAGCGGCGTTTTCCTGAAGCTCTCCACATAGAGGTCAACCACTTTCCTGTGGTTTTCGAGAGTGGGCATGGGGAAAGGCAGCCCCTCGGTGTGCCATTCGCCCCAGCGGCCCACCGAGCCGATATCCACGTGGTCCAGGTCCGGATGGCCGTCATAACGCGCCCCCAGCGCCCGGATCAGAGCGCCGTGTTTCTCGATGAACAGCGGGTCGTCATAATCCGGCTGCCAGTGCTGTTTGTCCGGGTAAAGCCAGCCGCGCGCGCCAGATTTGACATACCACAGCGGGACCTCGTATTTGACAGTCACGCTGTTGTCCGCCACCTCGTGACCGTTCTGGCACATCACCCGGAAAGCCAGGCGCTGGTTGTGCTGATGGCACTGGGCCAGCACCGAGTCGATCAATGCGAAATTGACCTGCCCCTCCTCCGGCTCCAGCACGTCCCAGTACCAGCGGAAATAGGCGATCGAGCATTCGGGGTAATCGGCGTTGATCGGGTCGCCGTTGAAACTGTAGAACGTGGTGAAGCCCATGCCCGGGTTGACCAGCACCTCATCGGTCTCCACCGGTGTGACAGTGACGATACGGCCGCTGCCGCAGCCCGCGGCCAGGTTTATAGCAATCAGCAGCGCCGCCGTTGCGATAAGTTTTACCCCTTTTTCCCCGGTGCGCATGGAACGTTCTCCAAATGATAGATTATCTGTCCGCCCAGCGCAGGAACGGCGCATCGACGATGTCATCCGGCGCCTCCGGCACGCCGTCCACCGGCCCATGGAACACGCTGCCGCCGAAAGAGGTCAGGAACAGCCTGCCGGGATTATTTGGATCGAAAACCGGGCGGTGCCCGAACTTGAAATTATAGCCCCTGATCCGCCGCCAGGTAGTCCCGCGGTCGTGGCTGACAAAAGCGGCGCTGTCAAAGGTGTTGATACAGAGCGTGGCCGGGTCGGCCGGGTCCACCGCCGCGGCGTAGACATGCGCTTTCTCGTCAAAAATGCATTTCCAGGAGCGGCCGCCGTCCCCGGTCATGAGCAGCCCGCCGCCGCGTTGAACCCCGGCCTGCGCCGATGGCCAGCAGCTCAGGTACATCCGCTCGGGGTCGGATGGGTCGATTATCAGGTCATTGGGGCCGTCGACTCCCTCCGGCAGGTCCATCTTTTGCCAGGACGCCGCCCCGTCCGTGCTGGTGAACAGCGCTCCGCCCTTAATCTGACGGTCGGCCAGGTAACGGCAGACCAGCAGAAACAGGGTCCCGTCCGGTTTGCGCGCCATGCGCCAGGCGGCGCGGCGGCTTTCGCCCAGCCCCTCGCTGGCTGGCTGCCAGGAGCGCCCGTCATCCGTCGACTTGTACACGCCCCAGGGCATGCTGCACACGTAAAGGGTGCGGCCGCCGGGCTGGCTGGACGGGTCGAGCAGGATATGGGTGCAGACCGCCGAGGGTGGAATGCCCTTGTTACTTGGCCGCCACGTCAGGCCGCCGTCGTCCGACACAGCCACGCCGCCCTGGAACTGGCCGTTCAGCAGACGGCCGTTGCGGAACATCTTCAGGCGCGGCAGGTCGTGGCAGTTCGAGCGCACGCTGAACACCCGTCCGCGCACCTGGGGGTCGAACTCCAGCCAGTAGGTGGTGTTGATCCATTCGAGCGGGATGCCCTTGAGCGAATGGAACCAGCTTCCGCCGCCGTTGAACGTGTGCCAGAGGCCGATATCGGTGTAGGTGATGAAAAAGTGCCGCGGGTCGAAGGGGTCGAAATGCACGCCGTAGGTGGTGGTCACATCGATGCCGCGTGTGCTCCATGAACCATCCGGATGGCTGTCCGTATAGAGCTGCGTCCAGCTCCTGCCGCCATCGCGCGTGCCGTAGGTCCGGTTATCCGTGACATAGCAGATATCCGGGTCGGAGGGGCTGACTCCGAATGAGTGCGGAGACTCGCCCCACTCCGGGCCGTAATCCAGGGTTTCCCATTCCGGGGTCAGATTGTTCGACCAGACCGTGTCTTCATCCGCCTGGTAAACCCAGTTCCAATGGTCTCCGGCATTCTCGGTCTTCATCACGCCGAACTTGCGGTCGCGCCGCGGCCGCTGAGGTTTCCAGTAAATTTCATCGATGTAGATATGAGCCGAAAGGTAAACCACCGAGGGTACGTTGCGGCAGACAGCCAGGGTCTTGAAATAGGGCAGGCTGGCGGTGATGGGGTAGCTGTCCAGAAGGCCGTCGAGGACCTGGACCCAACTCGCCCCGCCGTCCGTGCTGCGGTACACACCGCCGCTGACCGTGTCGCCGCTGGCTTTCAGCTCGCCCAGGATATAGAAAACGGCGCCCTCGGCCCCGCTGCCGCCATCCGCGGCTGTCACCCGGTCCAGAGGCAGGGGCAGCTCTTCCTTTTCGCTGTTTTGACAGGAAAGACGGGTGCAGGAGCGGTCGGTTATCGCGGTGACTGTCCCGGCCCGCCCAAGCCATTCGCCCGGGAAAAGGGCCAGCGCAAGCGTCCCCGGAACCTCGGACAGCAGCCGCCAGGTGGCCCCGCGGTCCTCAGAAACCATCACTTTGACGGTTTCTCCGGCCGGTTGAGGACCGGTGACTGCATTTACGTTCATGACGGCTGAGACGCCGATAAAAATGCGTTTGTTGTCAGCCGGATCGACAAGCACCTGCGAAATCTGCCCGTCCGGCATTCCGTCGCGGGTCTCGTACCACTGCTCGGCGTGGTCGCCTTCCATGCGCTCGGCCAGGATATTCTCCGGGCCGGGATAGATCAGCCTCCAGGTCTGGCCGCGATCCTCCGAGCGGTACAGCCCGGTGTTCGAGGCATAGACCGTGTTCGGGTCCACCGGATCGAACTCGAAATCGAGTATTACGGTGCGCAGATTGAACATGCGCCAGTGCGCCCCGCCGTCGTATGTCACCTGCGCCCCGGTCATGTCGCAGCGCGAAAAAACGAAATCCGGATCGAACGGGCTGACCGTGCAGACAAAATGGCTTCCGCCGCCTCCCGGACCGATCCGGGTCCAGCCGGAGGAGGTGTCCTGCCCGGTGGAGGACGGTTGAACGCCAGGCCGTGATGACTGGCCCACGCAGCCGGCCAAAGCGAATATGGCCAGGGCGGATAGCAAGCCGGTGATGGCGGCTGTCTTTTTCACTGCAGATATCCTTTCAGCGGCCGGAGTTCGATTATGCATCGTCGTGGCAGACGGTCCTCCCGGTATCGTGCTGTATGCATGGCCATCAAAGCGCCTACCGCCAAATTATTGCAAATGTCGCTTCACTTTTTATTTCTGCTCTACGACTACGACATCGTAGGTTTCCAATTCCGGGACGCGGAAAGTGCAGCGCCCGCCCTGGACCTGGAACTGGAGATCGCGCGCGCCCTGGCGGTCCGGGCTGACAACGCGCACGGAGCTGACTCCCTTACCCCTGTCCAGGGCCAGGTCAACCGGGATGTTGGACAGACGGTTTCCGCGGCGGTAGTTGACCAGATGGACCATTATCCGCTTGTCTTTCTGCACCTGCTCCACGGCCACCCAGTCAGGCAGGTCGGTTTCAAGGCTGAGTTTGCCACCCGCGGCGCGACGGACCGCATCCTCCAGCTCGCGCCAGTTGGAGGGGAGAATCCAGGTGCCTTCCCACAGGTTCCCATCCCACGAGCCGGTCCAGTTCTCGGCCTGCTCCTTATTCGGGGGAACGACAGCCGGGACATACACCACCCGGCCGTCGGCGCTGACCTCGGTCTTCGCGGAATACACCGCGCCCTCGCCGCGCCGTGGAGCGCGCCCGGCGGGCAGACCGGCCAGATCGTTCAGGGCCGGGGCGCTGCGGCGGCGCAGCCACTGGTCGCGCGAGCCGCTGGCCCCGGTGAACACCAGGCCGCCGCCATCCGCCACGAACTTCCTGATCCTGGCCACGTTTTCATCGGACAGGTTATTCTGTCCGGCTAAAACCAGCACGCGGTAGCGCGAAAGGTCATCCATCTGCTCATCGAACACCAGGTCGAACGGGGTCTGCGACTGGATCATGGCCTGCTCGAACATGCACTGCTCCAGCTCGGCGCGGTGGTTGTCATAGGCCATGGTGGCGTAGGAGCGTAGCAGGGCGGCATCCTCGCGGTTTATCGTCCCGGTGTAGAGGTCGCGGTTGGCGATGTAGAAATTGTAGTATCTGCGTTGCGCGCTGTCGTCATCCCCGCGCAGTTCCACGTTGCCCAGGGTCTGGTTGAACGCCAGCCCCTCGGCCAGCATCAGGGCGTCTCCCTTGTACGTGAGCACGAAATTGTCCAGGGTTCGTCCCAGCTTGTAGGATCTGATCTTGGAGACAAGCGTGCCCCACTGGTTGTAGTCGGCCGGGTTGGACTCCTCGCTCCACATCACCTCTGAATATTTCATGAACCAGGGGTGCCAGAGAGCGGCCTGGAACGGGCGGTTGCGGCCGTACAGGCCGTGCGGGTTGGTGTCGAAAGCCACATCCGGTTTGAGCGAGCGGGCGTAGCTCGTCACATCGCGCAGCCAGTCCGCCATCAGCCAGCAGCGGTAGTCGATCCATTCCTGCTGCGCCGGGTCCAGTATCTCCCTGATTTTAGATGGCGGGTTTTCCATGTTCCAGCGGGGCGGCAGGACCAGATCGTAGTTGGCGTGGCCGAACCGCTCGATCATCTTTTCCGGAGTGAACTTGGTGCGAAGGTAAGCATGAAATCCGGCCACGTTCACCGGGCTCTGATCACTTTCCGGCTCAGCGTTGCAGTCGAAGTTGTCGAAATGCAGCAGATCGCTGCCAACATCCTGCACCAGGGTCTTGATTATCTTTTCCTTATAATATTTGCGGTAATCCGGGTGGCCCAGGTTGGGTTTCGGGCGGTAGGACTGCTGGTGATCATAGGTCAGCATTATCGGGATGCCATTGGCGTCGCGCTGCACCCAGTCCATCACCTGCGGGACCTCGGCCTGGAACGTCTCCGGCACCATCGTCATCACCTGGCAGTAGGTGTCCAGTTTCATGCCGTGCTTGTGCACGTAGCCGGAGAGGGTCTTGAGCATCTCCATCTCTTTTTTCTCGGCTTCATAGCCGAATCCCTTGTAGCCGTGGGTGTGGAACACCTCGATACCGGCCTTTTTCGCCTCGATCACTGTCTGTTCGCTGTGCTCGGCCTCGAACTGTTTCCAAAGCTCGGCGTACGGAAGGTTTCCGCCGCGGCGGACCCGGAAGATAAAAGCCTCGTGATTGCCCCAGCCCAGGACCAGGCCCTTGTCCACCCAGGCGGCGCGCTGCTCCTGGTAAGGTTTGCGGCCTTCGGCCGCCAGGGCCGGTACGACTCCGGCCAGACAAAGAAGTATCGTCCGTGCGATAAGCCTTTTCATCAGTCCCTCCGGGGATATGGTAAATGGTCCGGTTTTTTGCAGCGCGGCGTATCTTTCGATTAAGTTACAGCCGTCTCCAGCTCGACCGGGATGAATGCAAAAACGATCTAACTATATGACAAAAAGGGGAATATAGGAGTGCTCTGCCTCCAGGCAGATGCTTTCGGAGGAACGCGCGGGGGAATCGGTCCCCTGGCGACGGCAACCCGGCCCCACCACACGCCGCTGGTATCTTAACCCATTCCGGCGCGGGTGTCAATGCAGTGCTCGAAAAAAAATACGCATTGCCGTAACTGTGTCTGTTATATTATCTTGGTTTTCGTCCATTTCCCGAACTTAAGGCATGTCCGAAAAGGTTTTAGACCGGAGGCCCGGATGAAAAAAACATTCCTGCTCCCCATGATCCTGTCTATATGTCTGATCACGTCCCTGTCAGCGGCCGGAGAAAAGGCTGACCCGCTGGACGTGCTCCCGGCGGAGGATTTCTTTTTCGACCAGACGATCATGCTGAACAAGCACCTTCAGCGCATCCCGCAGGAGCGTTCCTGGCAGCGGGATGTCGAGGTGGCGAGGATTCGCAACGAGGATGACTGGCAGAACTACCGCGAAAAACTGCTCGACGGCTACAAAAAAGCTCTCGGGCTGCCGTTCCCGGAGCGCACGGACCTGGCCGCCGAGAGGGTGGGAGTGATCGACCGCGGAAGCTACCGGATTGAGAAGATCGTTTACCAGAGCCAGCCCGGTGTCATGGTGACGGCGAACCTTTACGTGCCTCAGACCGGAGGGGGCAAATTCCCCGGAATTATATTTCCCTGCGGCCACTGGCACGTGGCCAAGGCGGCGGAGGAGTACCACAGTTGCGCCCTGGGTCTGGTGTCGAAAGGTTTCGTGGTGCTGCTGTTCGATCCGATCGGCCAGGGCGAGAGGTGCGACTATTTCAAGGCGGATAAATCCCTGGTGACCGAGGAGCCGGTGATCGAGCACACCCTTCTGGCCAATCCCCTGTTCCTGCTGGGCCGTCACCTTATGACCCTCCGGCTGTGGGACGCCATCCGGGGGATCGACTACCTGGTCAGCCGGCCGGAGGTTGATCCCGAGCGTATCGGGATAACCGGCAACTCCGGCGGGGGAACAGTCACCCTGCACCTTGTTCCGCTGGAAGAAAGACTTAAGGTGGCAGTGCCGGACGGCACGGTGAACGCCCCTGAATGGAGCCTCGGGACCGGAGCGATCGGCGACGGCGAGCAGAACCTTCCCCGGCGCGTGCCTTTTGGCATCACCCATGCCGATCTGATGATGCTGGCTTATCCGCGCCCGTACCAGCTTAGCATTGAATCACGCGGCGGGGTGCGGACCGGCGCGCGCGAGAGCTATGTCCAGGCCCGCTGGCTGTACGAAACCCTTGGGCAGCCCGGCCGGATGTCGTTTGTGGAAACCGAATGGCCGCATGGGATTTTCAAGTTCAGCCGTGAGAAGATATACGAGTGGTTCCTCCGCTGGTTCTATGACCGTCAGGACGGTTGGGAGGAGCCGGTGCTGAAACTGGAGAAGGAATCCGACCTCTGGTGCTCGAAAGACGGACAGATACTGCGCGAGCGCGGCAAGTCGATCCAGCAGTATATCGATGAGCAGGCGCAGAAAATACTTCCCGCGCGCGAAACGCCGAAAAAGGGCCCCGCTTTCGACAGCTACAGGGCGGAGATTGTAAGCGGAGCGAAAAAAGCCCTGAATAATCCGGTTCCTCAGGCCGCGCCGCGGGTGGTGAATATGGGTGAGACTGAGCTGGAGGGGATTAAAATTGAGAAGCTCGCCCTGTACAGCGAGGCTGACATTTATCTACCGGTGCTGATGTTCAAGCCGCCAAGCGGGGATAAGTTCCCGCTGGTGGTGCTGGCCGACAGCCGGGGCAAGGCCGCGGACCGCGGGGCGCTGGCCCTGGCCCTGGCCCGTTCCGGAGTGGGCGTTGCGGCGGTGGACCTCCGCGGTTACGGAGAGACTGCCTCGACCGAGGTCAGCGAGCGCGACCAGATGGGCGGCCTGATGGCCCAGACCCTGGGGGCGCAGGCCAGCCTGGCTTATGATGGGCTGGCGCTGGGGCGCTCCATTTTCGCCATGCGGGTTTACGACATTCAGCGTGTGCTCGAATACCTGCGCACCCGTCCCGAGGTGAGCCGTCTGGCCCTGGCCGGACGGGGCAGTTGCGGCCCGCTTGCCCTTTATGCCGCCGCGCTGGAGGGCAACCTGGCCGGTGTGATGCTGGACAGCTCGCTGGTGGCCTGGCGCGAACTGACCCGCCCCGGCCTCTACAGCTATAACTTTATCGATTTCCTGCCCGGCGCGCTTCAGTACAGCGATTTCCCGCAGCTCGCCGCGGCCTGCGCCCCGTCCAACTTGAGGCTGCTCAACCCGCTGGACGCCCGCATGCAGCCCCTGACAAAGGCTGCCGCGGAGCAGGCCTGGGCGCACGCGGCCGCGACTTTCCGCGCGCAGGGAGCGAAAGACGCCTTTGCGGTCAGGACCACGGCTGGCGCGGCTGAAACCACCGCCGCCTGGCTGGAATGGGCCGGAAAGGCTTTCAAACCATGAAACAAACCATGAAGGCATACAAAGATGGACAAGGAAAGAAAGGCCGCCCTGAAAGCGGCATACAGGCAGACCCGCAGCACCGCCGGAGTGATGGGCATCCGTAACCTGGCCAACGGCAAAGTGCTGGTGGAGGGCAGCTCGGACGTGCGGGCGCTGATCAACCGCTACAGCAGCTCGCTCAGGTTTATCGGCTGCCGCAACCTGGAGCTTCAGGAGGACTGGAAGACATTCGGGCCGGACTCGTTCGTGTTCGAGGTGCTGGAGAGTTTCGAACCCGGGGCCGAGGACAGCCCGGAGGATGTACTGGCGCTGGTGCGGCAGATGGAAGCCGCCTGGGTGCAGAAACTCCAGCCCTTTGACGAGGCCGGCTACAACAGCCGAACCGATAACGGCCGCTGCCGGTATTGAGCTAACCTATGATGTAAGAATCGAGGCTGCGGTGCAAGGCGCACCTCTTATTGCCTGTTCATCTCTGCAATACGCGCAAGGGGCGGGTTTTAAACCCGCCCCTTGCATTTGTAATAGCTATTGATAGCTGAACGGCCTTTTTCTCCTCCCGCAACATCGCCACTGAATGTAATCAGCGCAGTTGCACTGTCCGTCCCTCTCTGGCCGAGGTCCTGGCCGCATCCAGGATACGGGCCACGGTCAGGTTGGCCTCAAGGCCCGATAAATCCGTGGGGCCGGGTTTCACCTGCCCCCGCACGACCGCTGTCAGATAGGAGAATGCGTTGTCGTATGGAGCGGCGAGAGGCTCGGCGGCGCTGGCCCGTTCCTCCGCCTCTGCCGTGCGGACCAGAAGATTCCGGCTGTCCGGGGCGAACACGTATCCGCTCCGGCCGTAGATAAACATGTCCTTGCGGTCGAACGGCCAGTTCCAGGAAGCCTGGATGATCGCCTGCGCCCGCGGGTAGGTCAGGATTATCGTGGCCTCGTCATCCACCTTCGGGTAGATATCGGGCTTGATCTGCTGGGTCACCGCGGTGACGCTCAGCGGCGGCTGGCCGTCCATCAGCCGGGTCATCAGGCCGGCCCCGTAACAGCCGAAATCGACAAGCGCCCCGCCTCCGTTCTGCAGCGGATCGGTCAGCCAGTTCAGGAACTCGGCCCCGCAGCCGATTTCCTTTGGCCCCCGGTGCCCGTCGTGGATCACCACCTTGCGTATCTCTCCAACTGTCTCCTGATTGCGCACCAGATCGAATGCGGCCTGAAAACTGGGGAACCAGGTGGTGGCGTAGTTGGTTATCACCTGTATGCCGTGCCTGCGCGCCAGGCTCTCGACAGCCCCGGCCTGATCGGCGCTGAAAGCGAGCGGCTTTTCCACCATCACGTGCACGCCGCGGGGGGCGCAGGCCTCCACCACTGACAGGTGCTCGGCAATCGAGCCGTAGGCGGTCACAACCTCGGGGGATGTTTTTTCTATCATTCCCCGGAGGCTGCCGAAAACAGGTATGTCCTCCGCTCCGTACCTCCTGGCGTAAGCGCGGGCCAGTTCGCGGTCCGGTTCGAAAATGCCGGTGATCGTTATCTGCCCGCGCTTTCGGCTCTCGAACACGTCCCCGGCATGTCCGTGGGTCAGGCGGGCCACCCCGACCCGCAGGGGACCGGTGTTTCCCGTGTCCGCCGCCTGCAAGAGGGAGAGGCCCGAGACCAGCAGCAGCGCCGCAAACCAGATGAATAATCTCCTATATGAAATACAGCTCATCGGGAGTCTCCCCTTATCATTTCAGATTTTTTGTGGGAGCGGCCAGGCCGGGTGGATGTCGTGAGTGTTAAACGGCCCTCCGAAGTGGGTGTCGATAAAATTACCGCTTGAGTTCTTTGAGCTTGTATAATTTGTAATCAGTTGCAATAACTATAGTTCAGTAGGGGCACGGCGCGCCGTGCCCCTTGTCAAGAACTTGTCGGACAACCGCTGAATTCAATTAACCCGCTTGCAGCACATGCTTTATTCTGTCCCGCTCACCACGCTCCGCCGTCCATGTCCTTGAACAGGCGGCAGGCGTTCTTGTAATAAATCTTCTGCAACACCTCATCCGGCAGGTTCAACCCGTAGTTCATCCACCAGGCGGCGTCCGGCACGCGGAAGAACTCGTCCTCGGTCTCGAACAGGCGGAACCAGCCGCGGTACATGTCCTCATCCGGGCCCAGGTCGGTGCCCCAGAGGATCCGGTCCTGGTAGCGGATAAAGAACTTGCGGGCGGTGAAAGGCTGACGCCCTATGTCCCAGGCGCGGGCCGAGACATCCGTGTAGAGGTTGGGATACAGGTCCAAAAGCCGCCCCAGTTCATCCAGATCGTGGCTCAGGCTTCCCAGGTGGCAGGCGATGAAAATGGTGTTCGGGTGCTTGGCCACGGCCCGGTTGCGCGTGGCCTGGATTTCAGCCGGGGGCATGACTCCCGGCCTGCCGAACACGTTCCACGGCGCTCCGGCCAGTCCAAGCTCGCTCTTGTTGGTGAGCGGGAAATAGCAGTCGTACATGTCGCCCACGTGGATCGAGACCGGCATGCCCAGCCGCCCGGCTGTCTCCAGGGCCAGGTCCCAGCGCGGGTCATCGAGGTTGACGCCTTTCTTGCCGCTCTTGCGGTCCCCGCCGAACCCGCGGCCCATGTCCTTGTACTCGCCCAGCCCGCGCGCGCCCATTTCATAAGCTTTCTCGACCGAGCGCGCCGCGCGCTTCGGGTAGTCCGGCGCGTCGATATCCTTCTCGTCTATGCGCGCCCAGACCTGGAAATGCTGCGGGTATTTACCGATGTAATCCTGGATGATCCCGGCCAGGGTGCTGTCCGGCGTCCCGCCGGAGAGGACCACCACTTTGCGCACGTTGCAGGCCTGCATCATTTTCACCCAGCGGTGTATGTCCTCGCCTTTGAGGTAGCTGTGCGTGTGGGCGTCGATCGAGGGGAAGCGTGAGCGCAAGACCGTGTGCGCCGGGACTTCCAGACGGCTTTCCGGCTCGAAGTTCTTGAGTTTCAGGGTGTCGAAGATTCCCAGGCGGGTTTCCTCATCGTACTGGGCGAACAGTGAAACCGCAACCATACAAAGAAACAGCGTTACCGCAGTAATTGCTTTCATTTTTCCCCCCCTTTGTTCTTGGTGTCACCGCTTTCCTGCAGTGTTTTCACCCGCGCGAGCAGGCTCTTATAATCGCCCTCGTGGAATATTATCAGTCCCTCGGCCTGGGTGGACTGCCCCGGCGGGCAGTCCGGCGGCAGCGGGTCGGAATGTATACAGGGGATGCGGCTGTTGCTGAACACCAGACGCGCCGGGCGCCAGATCGTGCCCAGCCATCGCTCCGGGCTGCCCTCCGCGCGCACGGCGATAAGCGGCGGGTCGGTCCTCTCCTCGACAATCCGTCCCGGCCCGCTTCCCGGCTTGAACCAGCCGAGGTCCTCGAACGCAAGGTTATCCGGACCCCCGGCTACGTTAAACGCCCAGAACGCCGGGCCTTTTTCCGGCAGCGGCCCGTGGTAATGCGTGTCCTTCCCCAACTGCGCCGGGACGCTGTCCACCGCAACGAACGTGCGCGCATAGCTGGTGTCGTTGAACCCTGTCAATCCGCCCGGACGAAGACAGATAAGGGTGCGGATATCCGTTATCGCCGTGTCGGAGCGGTTCTCGATCTCCAGGCTCAGGCGTACGGCCATCGATTCGGCCTCAGCCCCGGCGTGGAAAATCACTCCGGGCCGCGGCTCGTAATCGAACCAGGCGCGGCTGGAGTCAGCGTTAAACAGCCAGGGGCTGTCGATCTGCACTGTGCTCGAATGGCTGACATTCGGCAGGCCGACACCCCAGCAGTGCTCCGGTAAATTGAGCTGAAAACGTTCGGCCGGGTCCCAGGGCGAGCCGATCAACAGGAGGTTTGTTGTCTCCTGCCCAGGATTCCCCGGCAGGCTGGATAACTTTATTCCTGCCGGAGGGACGGGTTTGCTCGCGCCGTTCAGACAACCAAGCCCTGCACAGATTGCAATTGTAATTCCAGCCAGACGTTTTATCATTCTCTCCCCTGGGCGGCGGTTTCAGAATTGTGGAACAAACAGGCCTGTTTATTGCAATCAATCAAAAATCACAATCTTGGATTGGATACAACGCCTTGAAACCTAATATCCTATAGTATAAAATCAAGATGCTCGCTTCTCATTTCCGTAAAGACAGGCTGCACATTTGAGAAAACGGAGGGAAAATGCGTCTTAAAGGGAAGCTGTCCGGACCGCTGGCGTTATGCGCCTTTCTGAGCATTCTTTTAGCCGGAATATCGCAGGCAGGCGAGCTGAAGACATTCAGCCGCGAGATAACCGCGCAGGACGATGAATACACGATCGAGGTGGGCGGCCTGCTCGACCCGGAAAACGTTGAGATTGTGATCGAAAACCTGGGTGACGCCCCGGTGGCCGATCCGCGGATCAGCATCAACGGCCTGTACGACTGGTATGACGTCAAGTCGATTGCCGCGGAAATCACCCGCGGCTGCACCACGGATGAGGAAAAGGCTCTGGCGGTATGGGAATGGATACTCTGGAAACGTTTCCAGCGCTCTCCCATGGATAACAGCACGGCCAATGTAGTCCGGGACCAGAACGGTTACGGTTACGGAATCTGCGGCCACAGCGCGGCCTGGCTCAAGCAGCTCTGCCTGGCGGCGGGCGTTCAGGCCCGGGTTTATGAAATATGGGGGCATACGGTTAACGAGGTGTTCTGGGACGGCAAGTGGCATTTCCTGGACAGCAACGTAAAAGTGTACTATCTGGGGCGTGACAACCGCACCCTGGCCAGCATGGCGGAGCTGGAGAAAGACCCCTGGCTGATCCAGCGCACGATCCACCCGCGCGACCCCTGGGTCCGTCAGGATGATCCTCCGGGACGGAATGAGGAGTTTGTGCGCTATATCACGACCGCCAAGGATAATTACGTGGATGACAGTTATGACAAGGAAATATCGAAAAACTACACCATGGCCTGGACGCTTAAACCGGGAATGAAACTGACCCGCTGGTGGACCCCTAAACTGGGCAAGTTCGAGGGCCTGAAAGAGCGTGCGCAGGAGCCGATCCGCTACGCCAACGGCCAGATTGTCTGGGAGCCGGACCTTTCAAAGATCGACATGCTGGCCTATATCGACACGATAGACAATGTTACCACCAGGTGGCACAATGGCGGAAAAGGTCCGGCGATACAGGTCAGGTACCCGCAGGATGAACAGTACAGCCGTCCCTCGCGCGCCGGCCTGCCCATTGAGAGCGCCTGGCCGGTGGTGGGGGGACGGTTCGCCTGCACGCTGGTCAAGGAAAGCGGCTGCTCGGTCTCCATGTTCTACGGTCAGCCGGAATGGGAAGAATCCAACCTGTACAGCTATCGCTGGGGCAGCGGCAGCGAAACCAATTCGTTTAACCTGGATTACTATATCACCAATGCAGCGCCGGTTTATGACTACACAATCGGTTTCACCATGATGGGCAACGGACGGGGCAAAACTCCCCGTCAGGCCGGCGTGGACTGGTTCCGCTCCGAGAGCGACCTTCAGGTGGGGCCATACAGCATCCCGGCCCTCAAGCTCGGGAAAAACGTAATCCGGTATCACGATTCGAGCGCCGGGATAAAAAAGGTGCGGATTACGCATGTCTGGCGCGAGAAGGATGACAACCATGCCCCGTCGAAAGTGAGCGCGGCCCTTTCGCCCAAAGAGGTCAAATCCCTCTCTCCGGTGCTGGAATGGCAGCCCGCCACGGACCCGGACCCGGGTGACAGCGTGACAGATTACCAGGTGATGGTAAGCCTGAGGCCCGACTGCCGCTGGCCGCTGTCGAATTCGGTCTACCGGAATATCGGCTCGGCCAAAACGAGCTGGACGGTTCCGGCCAGTTTCCTGAATCCGGGAACGGCTTATTACTGGAAAGTACGGGCACGCGACAGCAAGGGCGTGATCGGCGACTGGAGCGAGGTGTTTTCATTCAGCACTGCGGCCAAAGCCAAGTAAACTCTCAGACGGTAAGATCGCATAATGATGAAGGGGGCTGTCCCAAAAGTCCCGACACAGGGCTATCCTGAAAGAGGATGGCCCTGTTTTTTTTGTTGTGTGATTTAAGAGTTTTTAACGATTGATTGACCTTATTAGCAGGCTATAACGGGGGATAATTGTGTGGATTTCCCCCATTTCATCAAGTTGTGGGCAATGGCAGCCAAGCCATATTCGATGTTTACTTTTCCAATTTATCATCGCATTTTTTCTCGTAGAATTCATTCCCCCAAGTTTTTGATATTACGCTGCCCTGCGCTGCTATACCGGAACCAGCTTACCCCTGATAGATCCGGCCCAATTCGAGGTGTTCTAAGGGATTCCGAGCGAGCCTCTCCTTGGATTCGGACAAGAAAAATACGCGAACGCCCTTGGATTGCGCATCGCCTTATTCCCCGCCTTTCTTCATCTCCTCCACCGTCTCATAGCCCAGTTCGCGCTGGACTTTCCGCACCTCGGCGAGCACGTCCTCATCGCTCACGAACGGCTTGTAAACCAGGCAGGTGCGGAATGTGTACTCCTGGTTCGGCCGGTAGTCCTTCCGCGGGATGAGCCACTCGAAATCCCAGGCCGGGCTGTGGCAGCCCGGAATAAGGCTCTCGCCCCCGCCCTCGGGCGAAAGGTAAAAACGCAGCCAGCGCGGTCTGTCGAACACGAAAATCAGGACCATCTTGCCCAGGCGGCCGTAGTAAAACGGCTCATCGAACCTTTTCTCATAACGCTGGTACCAGTGGAATCGCGGGTCATCGGTCTGCGGCCAGACCTCCAGCTCGGAGTCTTTCAGGTACGACGGCGCAATGGAGGAACCCGGCCCGCCGTGCTTTTCCGGGACCCAGCGCTCCCACTGCCCGCCGGAGAGGAAATGTATCCGGCTGTCCTCCGGGCTGTTCATGTAGCAGTTGTAGGACACCTGGCGCTCGTTCCCCTCCGCGGGCCGGGTGGCGATAAAGTCGATCATGTCGCAGACTGTCAGCTCGGTGTCCAGGTAATACGGACTGCGCGCCCGGTAAACCAGACTGGCCCGGACTGGGTGGTCCCCGGTAGGCTCGCGCTTGAGGACACTGGTCGAGTCATCCACATATTCGAGCACGGTGTTGTCCTTGCCGCGGAACTCGCCGGTGAGCATGCCGGAGGACAGGTTTTTGAAGATGCTGAAATGGTGCTGGATCGAGCTCATGGCCCAGAGACCGGGCCGCACCCGGTGGCCCGCGCCATCGCCCACTATCGCCTCGATCTCTCCCGCGCGGATAAGCTGGCAGTGCATGGGCGGGCAGGGCTGCGGGAAGACCGGCCCCGCGCAGAAAACAGCTGCTGCCAGGAGCAGCAGACTCATTTGATTAAGTGTCTTACGGCCTGTCATGACAGACTCCTTTGCGTTGCAAGATGGTTTCCCGTCCCCTGTTGTCCGGAGAAAGATAACTCTTTTTTTCTGGAGCATTACTTTATTGTAATTGCATATTATGTTTACGGTCAGGCAATGAAATAGTAAGTGTTTCCATCGTAAGGTGTTCCGTCGGGGCGACCGGCCGGTCGCCCCGACAAAAAACAAACCGTTGCCAGCCATGCAGACCCTGATCCGAGATTGCTCCCAGCGGTGATCCGGTTTTGTAGTGTCCGGATCGTGACGCATAAAACTCAATCCCTGGTTAAACCAGGTTACTGAATCTTCTCCGGTTGTTCCGCCTCAATCCGTTTCTATCCGTATCTCCACCCAGCGTTTGTCCTCAACCAGCGGCAGGCTGAGCACTCCCACCGCCGCAGATATATTTTTCGGCACCCGGATTTCGCCATAGGGATTGTACGTGTAATAGGGCCAGACAAACGAGGAACCCTCCGGCATTGAAAGTTTCCAGCCTCCATATGCGAGACGGCCCGGTCCGTTCAGGCTGCGGGGAGTCTCATCCAGGGTGAAACTGCCGCCATCGCGGGCCAGAACAGTCCCGGCACGCAGGACCAGCGGCAGATTGAGCTGGGCCGTGTCGCCGGGCCGGTCGTATGCTCTTTCGGAACAGGCCCGGATAAGAGCGGTGCAGGAATCGGGGTAGAGGATAGTCAGCCGCAGGCTGAAACCCTCGTGGGCCACGCAGAGCGTGTCGCTCTCTCCGGCCCCGCGGATCAGGGCCTCGAGCGGCAGACAGTCGTGGCTGCCATCCGCCCGCCGCAAGCTGAAAGTGGCCAGCTCGGGCTGGCCTTTCGAGTTGCCCCCGCCGATTATGTGCCCGGCCCTGGCATTCCAGAGGCTGATCGGGACAATCCGGTCGAGATAGAACTGGCTGAGCGGCCGCCCCGGACTGACCAGCGCGCTCATCGAATGGACCCAGGGACCCTGCTTGCGCGCCACTGCCGGACGGTCGAGGCGGTGGCTGTACCTGTCAAGCTGCTGGGGGATTGGGGCCTCAGGCCCGTCCACATGGTAGTGGGCGTCCTGCGCGATCCGTCCCAGGGCTTCCAGGCCGAGAGCTTCTATCGGGTTGCCACCATCGCCCAGCGCGGCCAGCAGCTTGAAACGGGCGTAACGGCGTCCGTCCGGGAAATTGCTGAAAGTGAACAGCCCGTAGGAGGCCTGCGGTTCAAAGTGGCCACGGTTGCGCTGGTCCACGGTTGGGATATCCACGCCGTCCGGGGTGCACCAGTGGGTGTGGAAACCGGTGCTCAGGCGGCAGGCGCGCAGGACCTCCGGGTCTCCGGTGTAGTGCAGGTACAGCCCGGCCACCGAGGCGTTGAGATAGTCGTAGTTCATCGTGGGACCGTCATGCTCCTCCCAGTAACCGCCCGGCTGTATCTCGGCGATGAACTTGCGCAGCGCAGGCTCGGTTATCTCCACCCACTCCGGCTGGTTGAGCAGCCTGCCCAGCCGCCACACGGTCGAGGTGCGCAGGCCCATATGGTTGGGGGAAAAACCCAGGAAAGGCGAGGTATAGCGCGGGCGGTCGATCTTGGGGATCACCTCACGCTCCAGTATGGCCTTGCCGGCCCGGAGCAGCGCCTCGCTCCAAGTTTTTTTACGTTTCGCGTCGAGATGTTTCTCCAGCAGGCCATAGGCCTCGCCCCAGCAATAGATTGTCCGGTGCGCGTCAAGGGCGTCGGCGGGACGGCCATTGACCGTGGGCCGCACCTCTCCATCCGTTCCCACAATCGAGGCCAGGTAATCGCCCGCCTTGAGCGCCATTTCCAGGACTTTCCGGCTGCCCTTGTCCGGGTTGGCGGGATTCTCCGTCACGTAAAGCAGGGCCGGGGCATAGATGAACTGCATCCAGGTGATCCGCCATCCGCTTTCCGCGCTTCCACCAGCGGGCAGAGCGCTCCGGAAACGGCCATCCGCGGCCTGCAAGCCGGCCTGGAGGGCGACGCTCCTGCACAGGACCTCGTAATAAAGGTCCGGCAACCTTTCGCTGCGCCAGCGGGGATGGCTGTCTAAAGTCGCCGCGGAAACGGCCGTAGTCCACAGGAGCAGCAGAAACAACACCCGGCCCGGTTTTTTCATTCAGTCCTCCGGTATGAGTTGACATTCGCCTGACAATTTTATCAATAATAGCATACTGGCTTGAATCTTATCAATAATGTTTGAGACTCTCCGCTGTCAGGGGAATTTTATAGCGATCATTGTATTTTATGTTTGTTATAACTGCTTTATCTGCTTTCGTTTTGGCGAAAGCAGCAAAGCCAGCGGGGCCGCACAACTCGTCCGGGCCACGCCTGTTTTTCTGACTTAAGCGTGTTCGGAGCAGATATTCGCTCCATCTTTGCCGGGCGGCGCTGGCGCGCAATGCCGCCGGCCTGTTGAGCTTCAACAGGCCTTGGCGTTAACAGTTCTTTTACACGCTGCCCATGTTGCAGGCTCGGACAGGCGCGGCCCCATCAACAACCGCGGCCTGGCAGCCGCTTGAAGGTTTATAAAGACGGTCTTTTCCCAGGGCGGCCCAACGGGCCGCTCCGGGGCCGTACTGTCCGAGCCGTGACGAGGGAGCGGAGCAGAGGCTCCGCGCACACCGGAAACTGAAAAAGATACAAGGCCGGGCGGGCCATTGCGCGTCAGCGCCGCCCCGCAACCAGGGCAGCGTGAAAAAGGGCCGCGCACACCCAAGCTTACTGTTCCAACACAGCCGATGCGAGTTTACGGCCCCCAGCGTCTTTTGGTCCTTTTCCACAAGACGGAAAAGGACATGAAATCCCTGTCCTGAAAAGCCTGGTCTCTCTGATTAGCTTGCAGGTCAATAATCAACGCGTATTACTCCGCTTTTCCTCTGAAAGTTATGATTGAGACTTGCGCATCTGACAGATACTATTATGTCAGTACGCAAATCTTGAGGTGAATCTGACCCTGGAACCGGAGAACATAATGAACTATCTCGCCCGCAGTGCTTTAATCCTCTTGTTGAGCTTTCCTGCCACAATGCAGGCACAGGCGGTTCAGTCCGGCCTGCCGCCGTCCAGGCAGATCATCGGGGAAATACGATCACATCACGAGGGCCTGGCCGCGTGGTGGACAGGCCATAACGGCTGGCTGATCAAGTCGGACAGCGTGCTGATCGGCAACGACCTGGTGCTCGAGGCGGCCGAGCGGTTGCAGCAATCACCCGTGACCACCGCGGAACTGGCCGGTGAACTCGACATTTCGTTCGTGGGCCACGAGCATGGAGACCATTTCAACGATGAGGTCGCGAGGGTGCTTATCGAGCGTTCGGACTGCCTGTTTGTCGTTCCGAAAAGCTGCCTGGACAAGGCGCGCAGGCTCGGGATGCCTGAAAGCCGTATCAAAGTGGCCACTCCCGGGGAACCCTTCGAGATAAAGGGCGTACGGGTAATGCCCCTGCACGCGCTCCACGGACACAAGCAGTTTTCAATCCACAAGGGAGCCACTTTCGAGGACTGCGGCTACCTGATCACCATGGGCGGAAAAACCTTTCTTCAGCCCGGCGACACTTTTCTGCTTCAGGAGCACCTTGAACTGAAAGACACTGTGGATGTGCTTTTCATATCCCCGACCGAGCACAACATGCATATCCAGCAGTCGGTCATACTGATAAACCAGCTCGAACCGGCCTATATCCTGCCACAGCACCGCGACACTTATCGCCAGACGCCGGAGAACCGCTACTGGACCAACGGGTACGCCGATGAGGTCAGGACCTTTCTTTCACGCAGCCTTCAGGCACGTTATCATGTGCTGGAACAGGGGGAACGGCTGATAATAAGATAAGCCGAGGTCGCGTAGAAAACAGCGCGGGAAACGGCCCTGCCGCCGGAAGACCTCTGAAAGACTTCCGGCGGCTTTATGCTGGTTGACTTGAGTTTTACTTCTTTTTTTCACGGATCACAAGCCGGTGCTCCGGCCCGGCCACCCCGGCCAGGTTCATGGAGCGCAGAATCCAGGTTTCTTCCGGCTTCGAAAGCGCCAGGTTGAAACTGTCCGCCACCGCCTCCCAGCCGCCGCCCTCGCGTTTCATCTGGTATTCTTTCAGGTTCGGAGTGCATGACTCGATCTTAACCATAGCTCTTTCCCTCTGTATCCGCACTTTCACGGCCAGCACGTTGGGCGTCCAGTAGATCGCGCCCCGGTCGGCCACCCGCTTGAAATTACCCGAGTCGTAAGCCCAGTGTTTCTGTCCGCCCCTGTACCAGGTGTGGTTGCGGAAAAAATCATCGTCATACACCACCTCCAGCGGAGAAACCCCCTTCGCCCCGGCTGAAAAGCGGTCGGTCTGCCAGAACCAGCTCACGAATGCGTACGCCCTGGACGTCAGCCCCCACTGGTCGAATTTCCCGGCCGGGACAGGCGTCCGCTCCAGGCCCTGGACCCGGCTGACCCCTGAGGCGTCACCAGTCCGCCCGGCCTCGCTGATTTCGAGCGCGGAAAGCGGGACGCCGTCCTTCTCGAAATGCGAGTCATACTCGGCGTCTATCATCACCCATTTGCACAGGCTGTTGCACCAGACCTCGTTCGAGCCGTGCGAGCCGGTCAGATCTGGGCGGTCGCCGGCCGGCCCGGACAGCACGCTGCGGGTCACCCAGCCCATGGCGTTCAGCACGGCATGCTGGGCGGCCTCGAAATGGCCGCAACTGTAACGTCCGCCTTTCGGCCCCTCTTCCAGTATCTTCAGGGCATCTTCATCGTTTGCCGCGGGACGTGTCCGGTCGATCACAATGCGACTGTTGAGCCAGTGGCGCAGAAGGAGCAGTTTTCTGAACTCGTCGCTTTCGCCCCGCACCACCTCGTCAAGCCCGTAACGCGCGGCAAGGCCCTGAAACAGCGGTGACCGGAGGTCCTCCGGGGCGCTGAATACGGTATTGGGGCGATATTCCGGATTGGGAGACTGAACAACCTCGTATTCCGCTCCGGAGACGCGCGCGCCAGCGCACAGCATGATAATCAGCCCGGTGAATGCAGCCCGGAAGACAGGCATGGACCCTCCCATGATAAAAATGACATGAAAAAGCGAGCGCAACCGGCGCTCCATAACTGATTCAAGATAATAGTTTCCCGGCCGGCCCGCCGCAAGGGGCATCCCGGAGAATCAGGCGGCTGGATTCGGATGATTCCAAAGGCGGGAGAGGCTTCAGGATAAACGGAAATGTGACTATGTCAGAGAAGCCTTTTATTGACAGGAAGTTAACCCGGTAATAATATGGGACTGTTTGCCAGTCAGCCTTTTGAGGCCAAGGCATAGCTTAGATAACGGGAAAAGAATTTCATTGCCGCCTGTGTCAGCCCCCGGCGGCAGGCGTCGAAAGGCAAGCAACCGGCGTTCGATAACCGGTTGACACGGCCTGATCCGAGATAATGAAATCTGACTCGTCAGACTCCCCGGAGCGTCCCATGCCCCGCAGTGCCCCGGAACATTTAATCTGGCTTCGTCTGCCGGCGCTTGCGGCATTCTTTCTTGTTTTTTTCAACGGTGTTTCTCTGGGCCACCTTTCGAGCAACTGGCGGTTTTTCGAGGTGTCCGATGGCCTGATGGAGCCCTGGTCCAGCTTCGTGACCGTGGGGCGCGACGGGAAGGTCTGGGTTTCGCACGGCGGCGTCAAGCGCATGAGCTGCATAACCGGCTCGGCGGACCAAAACGGACTTTACGTTACAGGCATCCCCAGCTCTGGGGACGACCTCAAGGTCCTTGAAAGCCCCTCCGGAAAGCTCTGGTCTCTTTTTTCCAATGGCGTGCAGATTCTCCAGGACAGTGTCTGGCAGCAATTCAAAGTCGCCGATATCGTGAATGAATACCCCGCCGACCAGCTTGTGCGCAGGCTTATCCCGTTCCTTGTCTGCGGAGATGATGAAATCCTGTATCTGCTGCCCGGCAGTCTGAAACTGTTCTCATACCCGGACCAGACGGCAAGGGTGCTGCTCGAATCCTCGGTCGCCGGGCTGGGGCGGTTCAACGACATGGCCCAGGCCCGTGACGGCTCCGTATGGCTGGCCTGCGAGCGTGGAATGGCGAAAATCAGGATCGCGGGTGGACGCGCGGTGCTGGTGGAGGCCAGGTATCCGTTGAAAGAAAACGGGCTGGGGGGCCTGAGATACCCGGTCGAGGGTGAGAATGGCCTGGTGGCTGCCGTGGTAAGAATGCCTGGCGAATCTGCATCGGGGAAGGCTGTTTGCCTGGAAAACGGCCGCTGGCAGACTCTTAAGACGGATAAAAACGATGTGGTGCGCTGCTGGCCCGATACGGACAAGGGATTCTGGCTGCTCAGGGAGGGCAACCGGCTGTCATACCTTCGTGGCGGCCTGGAAAGGCCGATAGAACAGACCGGGATGTTAGCGGCCGAGCTGCGGGATGTTGCAGTCGAGCCGGACGGCGTATTCTGGATGACGACCAGTCACGGGGTGATACGCTATTCCCCGGCGATCTGGAGAACCCCCTTCGCCATCGGGGACCTCAGGCTGCGGGTGCATTCAATGCTCGAGGACCGCCCGGGGAGGGTCTGGTTTGCCGCCGGCGAATGGCTGCTGATGAATGAGGGGGATGTCTGGAAAAGATACCGTCTTCCCCAAGGACTGAGCACGCAACCATATTTCACCCAGTCGATCTGCAGGCTTGGGGATGGGCGGATAGTCATGGGAACTATCCCCTACAATCATTTCCTGCTGGCATTCGATCCGGTTGCGGAGGATTTTCAGCAGATAGCCTACATCAATTCCGAGCCGGAGGCTGACAGCAATGCGAACCGCTACATCGGCCTGGTTGCTCCCGGAACCGGTGGACGCCTTCTGGTGCAGACTCTCGACGCCCCTCAGTCATCGAGCTACAGGATCGAGGAGTTTGACGGGCGTTATTTCCGCAAAATCCTGGACCGCGGGACCGGCTGGCAGCTCGGCAACCTTAGATATCTGCTGGAAACATCCGGCGGCAGGCTCTGGATCGCCGGGCAGTCCGAGCGCGTGGCAGGGGTCCTGGACAGCACGGAGTTTAATTATGTGGAGGCCGGTCCGGATGTGCTGGACAACAGTTTTTTCTGCATGTGCGAGCTGGAGCCTGGCCGGATCTGGGTCGGCGGACGGCATGGCATCTGGGAGCTGAAAGACGGGGCCTGGAAAACCGTGCGCACGGGGCTGGCCAGTGTCCGTTCGATCCAGCGCGGGGCGGAAGGCAGAGTCTGGGTCGCCTCGGGCAATGGGGTGCATCTTTTCGAGGACGGGTCGTGGGTCGACTACACGGAAGCGGACGGGCTTCCGAACACCGCGGTCTTCAGCATCCTCGAGGACAGCCGCGGACGGGTCTGGGCCGGGACAATCCAGGGAGTCTCGCTTTACCATCCCGAGGCGGACCGCGAAGCTCCTGAAACTTTTATACCGGAACACAAAAATCCGCGCGAGGTCTCGCCTGAGGGTGGAGTCACTATTTTCTTCAACGGATTCGACCGCTGGAAACAGACCCTCCCGGAAAGGCTGCTCTATTCCTACCGCATGGATGGATCGGACTGGTCTGTCTACCGTCCCGGCAATACTGTCGAGTTCCGGAGCATGGAGGCCGGACCGCACAATTTCGAGGTGCGGGCCATGGATGTGAACCGGAACGAAGACCTGACCCCGGCATCCTTCGAGTTCACGGTCCTCCTTCCCTGGTACAAGGAGACCGGTTTCCAGGTGGTGACCGGCCTGAGCGCCCTGATCATACTGGGACTGCTGGGCTACGCCCTGCACAGGCATATCAACCTGGAACACCTGGTGATTCACCGGACGAACGACCTCCGCGAGGCCAACCTGAAACTCGAGGAAAACATAGCGGAACTGAAGAAAACCGGCGATCAGCTCCGCTGCGAACATGCCAGGCTGGAGCTGAGCCTCAAATACAAGAGCCTGCTGACCGAAATCGCCTCCGGACTCAATACCCCGGCCACCACAGGAGAGGAGCTGCTGAGAATCCTGGAGATACTGGCCCAGCGTATCTCCCTTGACAAAGTGAGCTTGCAGAACCTGACTCCCCTGAACAACGAGGTCAACTGGCCGACCCTTCTGCTTAACGCGGCCGAGAAAGCCTGGAGCGACCCGTCCCGCCCGGCGGATATCCCGCCGGCTTCGCTGGTCTGGGCCGCGGCCCGCGACTGGTGTGTCGTGTTCGAACCCGGTCATCCCGGCGACCCGGAATGGGGGGAGTGGTTTGCCAAACGAGACATGGGCGCGGCCTGCATCTTTCCGGTGACGACCCGCGGGGTGATCGACGGGTTGATTATTTTCAGCCGCAACAATCCCTCTGACTGGCTGGTCGAGGAAGTCGATCTGCTCAAGACCGCCTGTGATATGATAGTCAACGCCTGGCTGCGCTATTCCAACTCCTGCGCCATGATCGAGGCGGAGAAGCAGCGCGCCGACGCGATGCAGATGGCCGAACGCGCCTCCAGGCTCGCCTCGATAGGCGTGATGGCCGCGGGAATCACTCACGAGATCAATCAGCCGCTTAACGACATCAAGGTGACCGCCGACAGCGTCCTTCTCTGGGACAGCCGGAACAAGGGCCTTCTGCCGGAGGAGTTCAGCGGCTGGCTGCGCTCTATTTCGCGCAGCGTCTCACGGATCGACGGGATAATCCGGCACATGCGCTCCTACTGGGTCCCTTCGCAGCAGCAGAAACAGGACGAGATCGAGGTGAATGCCGCCGTGCGCAGCGCGCTTTCCCTTATCGGCCGTCAGCTCACGAATCACGGCGTCCGGCTGGCCCTGAACGCCCGGGAAACCCTATTGATTGTCCGCGGCAACCGGGTGCATCTCGAGCAGATTGTGCTTAACCTTGTGCTTAACGCCATGCATGCCCTGGATGATAGCGGGAAAAGCGAGAAAAGAATCGAGGTTTCGCTTTTCCGCGATGAGTCGCGGATCTGCCTGGAGGTGAGCGACAACGGGACCGGCGTGCCCGAGGAGGACGGGGAAAAAATATTCGACCCGTTCTATTCGACGCGTAAACCCGGCGAGGGAATGGGGCTGGGGCTGGCCATAGTCAAAAGGTTTGTCCATGGATTTGCCGGGAAAATAAGTTTCTGGAACAACGAGTCGGGCGGAGCGACATTCCGGATCGAGATGCCTGTATCCGATCCATCCACCGTTCAGGAGAGCTGAGATGAGGATTCTTTTTGTCGATGACGAGCCGCAGGGACGGCAGGTGATCTCCTCTTACCTGGAACGTGAGCTGGGCCACGAGGTGACTCAGAGCGCTTCAGGGATGGAAGCTCTCGAATTGTACCGGAGGACGCCGTTTCCGATGGTCCTGACCGATATCCGCATGCCGGGCATGGACGGAATAGAACTGCTGCGACAGATAAAAGCCAGCCCCCCCGGCCGCTCCACGGACGTTCTTCTGATCACCGCCCACGGAGACATGGAGACCGCTATCTCCGCGCTGCGCGAGGGCGCCTACGACTATCTCAACAAGCCGGTGGACCTGGCGGAACTGGAGGCCATAGTCAGGCGCAGCGCCGAACACCAGGCCCTGATCCACGAAAATTTCGAGCTGACCCACCATTTCGAGGAACGGGTAGCCGAGGCCACCCGCGACACCCACCGTCAGATGGACCAGTTGCTCACCGCGTTCGCCGAGGTCGCGGGGGTCGGCAGAGTCGGCATCTTCTCCAGCGTGATGCAGGATGTGGTGGAGATGGCCCAGCGGCTGCACCAGGACAGACGCATCCCGGTGCTGATCGAGGGCGAGACCGGCACCGGCAAGGAAATCGTGGCCCGCATGATCCATTACGGCGCGGGCGGAGTAACCACGCCTTTCGTGGCGATCAACTGCGCCGCGATATCCCCCTCCCTCTTCGAAAGCGAGCTGTTCGGATACGAGCGCGGAGCTTTCACCGGGGCGCGCCTGGGCGGGCAGATGGGCAAGCTGGAGCTGGCTCGCGGCGGAACTCTTTTTCTGGACGAAATTGCCGAGATGCCGCTGGACCTTCAGCCCAAGCTGCTCCGCGTGCTGCAGGAGCGGGAATTCTACCGGGTGGGCGGATTGAAGAAAATAACCATGGACCTGCGGGTGATCTGCACCTCCAACCGCGATCTGGCCGCGATGGTCGAAAGCGGGGCCTTCCGGCGTGATCTTTATTTCCGTCTGAATATAGGCCGGATTCACCTCAAACCTCTGCGCGAACGCCGGGACGAGATACCGCAACTGGCTTTCATGTTTCTTTCAAAGTTCGCCGAGCACCGCAAACGCCGTTTCCGCAAGATCAGTCCGGAGGCGCTCGACCTTCTGGATAACTACGCCTGGCCGGGCAACGTGCGCGAACTGGAAAACACCATCGAGCGGGTAGTGCTGATTCATGACGCCGATTCGCTGCTGCCGGAGCACCTGGATTTCCTGTTCCCACCGGCCGGCGCGCCCGCCGCCTCTCTCAGCAGCAGGGAGCCGGAGCAGATGGTGATCGTTCATCTGCCTGAGGAAGGCTTTTCTCTGGAGAGCGCCGAGCTTGTCATAATACGCAAAGTCCTGGACAAGTTCGGCGGCAACAAGTCACGCGCCGCCGATTATCTTGGAATCACACGCAGCACCCTGCGCCTGAAGCTGGAGAAATAATAACGATTTTCTGGTGCTCCCGCCTGGCCGCTCCGGCGGATTTTCATCCGGTCAATAATCATTCGCTGGATGAATATCAGCCACTTCTGACCTCGAAGATTATCCGCAATAACGCGCTATTTACTTGATTATCAATCAGTTCTCCTAATTGTCACCCTGCGGTACAATCCTTGTTAGTATCCTCTCCCGAACGAATGTCTTTATTCTCGCCCGCTGCAATCGGCTTCCAGTTATTCACCCTCGGATCAACCGGAACGGTGAATGGACAGAATACTCCCGACAGCCCCGAAAATCCTTCTGATCGATGACGACCGCTCGTTCGTCGAAAAAGCCGGCCGTTTCCTGCGCATGCACGGATTCTCGGTCAGCACGGTCACGAACCCGGCCCGGGCGCTTGACGCCTGGCGCGCCGGATCGTTCCAGGCGGCGGTGACTGATATCAACATGCCCCAGATGAGCGGGCTGGACCTTCTGCCCGCCCTGCTCGACCGTGACAGGCAGGCCCGGATAATAGTCCTGACCGGCATGTCCGATGAGGAAACGCGCAACCAGGCCCTGTCGCTGGGCGCGGCCGGTTTCCTCACCAAACCGCTCGACCTTAACGTCCTTGTGGAACATTTGAACAGACTGCTGGATGGCACGAACGGGACGGGGCAGTCTGACAGAGGAGATGGAACGGCAGACAGGACGTAAAACGGCAGCTTACAACCGGGGGAGGGAAATGCCTATGTAGCTGAAACGTACAATTGCAGTTGCGTGAACTCCTTCATCCTTTCGGGGGAACATATGCAGCATACAAAGTTGAGCCGTATCCTGAAAACCGTGCTGGCCGGGCTCGTGCTGACTGCCGCGAGCCTGTCGGCGCAGATTTCGACCGCCAAGGTGGAGGGCACGGTGCGCGACAAGGACACCGGCAATCCGCTTCAGGGCGTGCAGGTGATCATCGAGGGGACGCGGCTGGGTAATATCACCAACGCGGACGGGTATTATTTCATCCTGAACGTGCCGCCCGGACGGCGGAATATCACGTTCAATTTCACCGGCTACCAGAAGACCACGGTCGCCGAGCAGCTCGTGCTGGCCGGCCAGACCATAACGGTCAACGCCAACCTCAGCAGCACCGTGGTCCAGATGGAAGGGATCACGGTCGAGGGCGAGAGCGAAATCCTGGCGCCGCGCGACAACACTGTCTCCAAGTCCCGCCTGACCGCGAATAACCTGACCGAGATGCCGGTGACCGTGCTCGAGGACCTGATGGCCCAGCAGCCCGGCGTTGTACTGGGCGGCAGCGACGCCCTGGCCCGCGGTTTCCGGATCCGCGGCTCGCGTATCGGCCAGGAAGTGATGATGGTGGACGGGATGCCGGCGAAAAACCAGACCGCCCTGATAAACCGCTCCGACGGCGGCAGCCTCACCCCGGAAAACGGCGCCCAGGGGCAGGACACCTCGCCGCTCGAATTCTCTCCCGAGTCGGTCGAGGAGATCGATATAATCACCGGCGGGTTCCAGGCCGAATACGGCAACACCCAGGGCGGCATCATCAACATCGTCACCCGTGAAGGCGGCCCGGATTTAAAAGGCTCTGTCCGCCTCACCACCGACCAGATGAACGCCCGCACCGCCGACTACGGCTACAACCAGCTCCGCGCGAATATCGGCGGCCCGGTTGCCCTGGTGCCGAACCTCTATTTCCATGCTTCCGGCGAGATACAGGGCCAGGCCGACCGCTCTCCGACCCATGCGGACGAGGGTTTCCGCGGGATCAACCAGCAGTTCGTGGACTATCTGAACGGCGCCGTGGCCAATGACCCGGTCCTGGGGCTGCGCAAGCCGGCCTACACACTGGACATGTTCAAGACCGGCCGCGAGTTCTACGCCACGCGCACCGGCGGGGACGCCTCGCTGTTCTCTCCGGGCAACCCGGTGCGCCTGCCCGGCAACTGGGGAGACCGCACCCTGGCCAGCGGCAAGTTCACCTACAGCCCCTTCTCCAGGCTGAAAATAATCGCCACGGACCAGTGGAGCCGCAACCAGTACGCCTATCCGATCGGGCCTGGCGGCAACGGCAACTATTTCCAGACCGGTGTCATCGAGCGTGAAAACACAGCGATCTGGGAGAATGCGTGGGGACGCAGCCCGTTCTTCCGAAACGATCCGAACCGGACCGAGCTTTTCATCGCGCAGAGCCATGCCCGCCGTGTCCGGGCCAACAATATGCTGTTCGGCGGCGACTGGGATTTCCTGCGCCGCGCCGACAAAAACGCCATGTTCCAGTTCCGCTACAGCCGCTTCCGCACCAATGAAATCGCCACATCCATGCAGGCCGCGGATTGGAAGCGCGAAAGCACGATACTGGGCTGGAGCGTGCACGACGTGCGTTTCGAGGCCGAACGCTACCCCAACCGCGAAATTCAGCAGGGCTCCGAGGTCCTGGACTGGTATCCGGATGGCAGCTTCGAGAACCATATCGGCGAGCGCTACGAAACTCCTTTCCTGGTGGACACCTACGAGGTCTATAACCTTCAGTACCGCTACAGCCGCGAGTGGCAGAACAACTATAAGGCTGACATAGACTTCCAGTGGAACCGTCAGAACCGCGCGAAAATGGGCGTGCAGATATCGAACTATGACAACGACCTTTTCCGTGTCCGCCAGCACACCACCAAGCGCAACGAGCTGGGAGAATTCCAGTACGAACCCAGGATGTACGCGGCTTACCTGCAGAACCGCACTGACCTGGGCGATTTCGTTTTCGACTACGGCGTCCGCTGGGACCAGTTCCAGCCCGTGGACAACTGGGGCATCAACCAGAGCGACCCGTACGGCGAGGATGTAAGCCCGAACACCTATACCGAGATTTCGCCGCGTTTCGATGTCGGCTTCCCGGTTACGGACAAGGCGCAGCTGCGGTTCAGCTACGGCGCGTTCACCCAGCTTCCCAGTTTCAACGTGATGTTCAACTACCAGGAGTACGGCGGCAGCGCCAACCCCGGCGGCCTGGGATTCAGCCGTACGGACGCTTTCGAGTCAGGCCTGAGTTACCTGGTCAGCAACAACATGGTCCTCGACCTGGTGGCCTACTATCGGGACATCAACGGCGACGTATCCACCAATTCGTATTTCATCGACTACTGGCAGTGGCACACTCAGCAGAGGATACGTGACTGGCGGAGCGGCTACACCAACCGTGACAACGGCAACGTCAAGGGTTTCGACCTGACCCTCAAGAGGCGCTTCGCCAACAACTTCTCCTACAACCTGATGTACACAATGCAGTTTGTCCGCACCACGGGCGATGCCGAGACCGGCGGCAGCGACTATGACGCCGCCTCGAACTCGATCTATGTCCCGCCCAGCGAACTCCGTCCTTCCGCCGGGGACCAGACGCACAAAATGACCGCGCAGTTCAACTACCAGGTCCCGCGGGACGTGCAGGCCGGAAAGTGGCTCTCCCCGGTGCTGCGTGATTTCAGCGTATTCGCGATCTACCAGCTCAACAGCGGCGACCCGAGCGGCAACGCCCCCGGCGTGCCGTCGGCTTACCGCGGCCGCTGGTACTCCAACCTGGACCTGCGCCTGAACAAGACGATCAGCCTGGGACGGACACGCAACGTGCAGGTGTTCGCCGAAGTTTTCAACGTGCTCAACCGCAAGAACAAGTACGCCTACCCCAGGGACTACAGGCTCGAAAGCTATCTGCATGTCACCGGCGGGGTGGACCTGCGCTGGGATCAGTTGGCCGAGGCTGACTGGGAACGGCGGGCGCGGTTCCAGGCCGATTTCAACGGCGACGGCATCCTGACCGATGAGGAGGCCGCCATGGGCGCGCTGGCCAACTCGGTGATGATGAACACGATGGACAAGCGTAACTGGGGCGCCGCCCGGCAGATTCGCGCCGGCTTTGATTTCAGCTTCTGAGCTGCGGCTGCGGAAAGCGTTCAGCCGTAAACAGCCGACAAGCAGGAGACCTACTATGCGAATAAGCAGGAAACTAAATCTTATCCCGGCCCTGGCCGCGCTGCTCTGCCTCGCGGCAGGAGCGCTGCAGGCCGAAATGCTCCAGCAGCGGGTCCCGCGCGGCAACAACGCGGGACTGGGTATCGGGCGGCTCACTGGCGGAGGCTGGGCCGGACCGTGGTACTCCGCGGTCAACAACACGATCCAGTACCCCACCGGATCGGGAAACATGATTTACAACGACTGCGGCGTGGTGACCTACATGGTCACCCGCGACTCCAGCGGCGCCGATCTGTCCCCGAGCGACACGATCATGCCGCCGGACGGCGGGCCGGGCGTCGTGTTCCTCCATGCCTCGGCGTATAACTACGACGAGGTGATGGCGATCGCCGCCAGCGAGCCCAGCCTCGGAAAGCTGGGGGATGTGCCTTACAACCGTGTCTGGTCCTCGCTCGACGCCAGCGAGCTGGAACAGTGGCCGACAGAAGGCCGCTGGGGACGCTCGGCCTCCGGCGAGCCGATGCTGCACGGGGCGGAAACCATGTTCGTGCATTACGGCGACGTGGCCACCACCTACGGCTACGGCGCGCCCGCGGGCATGTACTCCGGGTACTCGTTCTTTTTCCTGGATTACGGCGAAAGCGCGGACATGGTCTATATGAACATTCATTTCCAGAACGTGTCCGAGTACCTGCAGTACAACTCAGTCGCCAACTACAAGCGAATCGGCGCGAGATACCCCGACGGCTACACCTTCTTCGGGGCGATCTTCATCCCCTTCATGCGCCAGGTTGGTTTCGGCAGCAACAGCAACAACGCCGGCTGGTCCTACCACCCGGCCAAGGAGATTTTCGGCTACTGGTGCAAGTCGCCCACGATCAGCAGTTTCAGCCCGCAGGAACCGCCGCTGATTGCTTATAAGGTTTTGAAAGCTCCCTCGATCAACGGCGAGACGGCCGTGCTGGTGAACGCGCATGTCGACTCCAACACCGAATTCGGCGTGAATGCCGCATGGGGCGTGGTGCGCGCCAATTTCGGCAGCAAGGATCGCTACAAGTACAGCATGGGCGCTGATCCGCACCAGTACACCGCCGACCGGATCAACCCCTTCACCGGCCGTCAGCTTATCTTCTGGCCGGGCCTCGTCCTGCCCACGGACACGCGCTACAACCAGTGGCTCTGGGGCCTGGGCGGCGGCAGCCTTCAGGCCGCTCTGACTCCGATCTACGGCGAGGTCCACAACATAGCGCCGCGCGACACGGTCAGCCTGGACATGGTGATGATGTTCAGCCCTCCCGGCGTAAAGCCGCTGGTGGCCCCGACAGCCGATATCGCCAATATCGACGCGCCGGTCATGCAGCAGGCCATGGCCCCGCTGGAGCGCCGCGCCGACGTGGCCAGGACAGTCTATGACGGCGGGTTCGTGCTGCCCGCCACGCCCTCCGCTCCCCTGGTGACAATAGTGCCTGGCGACCGCCAGATCACCCTCACCTGGAGCGATGTGAACCTGCGCACCCCGGACCCGTACTACGCTTTCCTGCAGGCGAATCCGGAGCTGGACCCGAACAAGGTTTACCGGGAATACGATTTCGAGGGCTACCGCCTGTACCGCAATTTCGTGGGGCCCAACAACGCGCATTCCGAGAAGATTTTCGATTGCAGCCTGACTGCCAACAACCTGCAGTTCTACTACGTGGACAAGTACGACAACGACCGTCCGTACTACCGTCTGCGTAACGGCCTGCGTGTCTGGTACGCGCTGGTTCCCTACGACAGAAACTACGATGTCGCCACGGGACTGGTGTTCAACCTGCCGGATACCGCCAGCGCCAAGACCTGGAACCGTCCCGGCGAGTCCGGCCTCTACACCGTGGTCCCGCGCTCGGAAGCCTCGAATTTCAGGGCCGCGGGGGTGGAAGGCGAGATAACCTTCCAGCCCGTGGCAGGCGACCCGATCTTCGAGCAGAGCTATCCACTGGCCGCGGACAGCGCCTCCAGGACCCTGATCGACCCGCCGGTGTACCTGGCCCCCTCGGCGGATTTCGTGTTCACTCCGGTGATCGCGGAAAAGATGACCACGGCCCGCAACCTTAACATACAGGCCACCGGGAACCGTATCACCGGCAGCGGAGTGACTGAGCCGTACGCCTGGCGGAAATTCAGTTTCACCGATGGCAGCTACGCGCTGGACTCGAAGGAATTCACGGTGCGCCGCCGCGCCCAGTCGGTTACCAACGCCGTGATGAAATTCAACGGCCCGACCGACAACGACGGGCAGCTCTACGCCCTGGACGCCGATTTCGAGTATCTGACCAACGGCGACTACCGCACCGGCCTGTACCAGAAGATGAATATCGGCGCATTCACCGGGTCCTCGGACACGGTCATGGCCTACGGCACGAACACCTACAGCACCAACGCCACCACCAGGAGCTATCCGGCGGGCGGCTACACGCCTTCGCACCCCGGCCAGATAAGGGCTGGACGGTTCACCCTCACCTGGGTGGACGCCGGTTCGGGCAACCTGACCCTGAACGTGAAGGACGTCACCCGCGACAAGAGCCTGGATTTCGTGGAGTTCCCGGACAATTACGGCTGGGGTTTCGTCACCAGCAATAATTTCACCACCCTCTGGAGCGGCACAGGCACGCTGTATTCCGACATGCTGGCCAACAAGCCCTTCGCCGACCGCACGGTGAAGATGGTCAGCGCGCTGCCGGCCTCCAACACCACCGAGTTCGGAATCTGGGTCAACGGGCAGCTCTGGGCCGTGCGCGGCGCGCGCTCGATCACCATGCCCGCCGCGGGCACGGTGTTCACGCTGGACAACGCGTTCGGCTCCTGGAGCTCGAATTACAAGACTTTCACCCAGGTTCCCGATCCGCCGTTCCCCGGCGATGCCTGGAAGATAGCGATCAGTCCCTCGACCCTGAAAGCCGAGGATGCGGACCTTTCGAAGATTCGCGTGGTGCCGAATCCGTATGTCGCCTCCTCGTTCCTGGACCTTTCGGCGGACAACAAGCGCATCGAGTTCGTCAATCTGCCGGCCAAGTGCACGATCCGTATCTACTCGCTGGGCGGCAACTTGGTCAACGTGCTCAACCATATCGGGACCAACCGTTACGGCTGGGGCGACTACACGGACTGGGACCGTCTGACACTGAGCCAGCCGAACGAGTACACGGGTTTCGACAACCACGGCGGCACGGAGGCCTGGAACATGCGCAACCGTTTCGGCCAGACCGTGGCCAGCGGGCTTTATTTCTTCCACGTGACTGATGAGCGGGGGAAGACCCACACCGGCAAGTTCTACATAATCAACTGAGCCGGGAGGCATCCTATGTGGACTTTAAACGCACAACTACTTTCCTCGCCGGTCGAACGGAGGTTGAGTATGAGAAAAACGACGGCCAAACGAGCCCTGCGGGCGGCTTTGCTCCTGCTGACGCTGGCCGCGATGCCGCTGGCTGCGCAGGGAGTGTCGCGACAGGAATACAGCGGCCTCGACAAATACCTGGGACAGGAACGGCTTTCCAACGCCTCGTTTGTCGGGGTGCGGGCCGCTGAGTTCCTGACCATCCCGGTCGGTGCGCGCGGTATCGGCATGGGCAGCGCGTACACCGCCACGGTGGACGATATCAGCGCGGTGTGGTGGAACCCGGCCGGACTGGGTTTCCTGCAGAACAAGGAAGTCATGCTCACGGTGGTGGATTACACCCTGGACCTGAATTACTCCTATGCCGCGGCGGCTTTCCCGCTGTCCGACGGCAAGATTGTGGTGGGCGGTTTCTTCGGCTATCTGGATATCCCGGACATGGAAATCACCACTGTCGCCAATCCCGGCGGCACGGGGTCGATGTTCCGGGCCTACGATTTCCAGATGGGCGGCTCGCTGGCGCTCAATTTCAGCGACCGCTTCACCGGCGGCCTGAACCTGAAGTTCATCCATCAGGACGTGATGAGCAACATGAGCGGCGAGGCGTTCGCGATTGACGCCGGCGCGATCTACCACACAGAGTTCATGGACCGCGAGATCAAGTTCGCCTTCGCGATCCAGAACCTGGGCACGAACATCACGATGAGCGGACCGAACCTGATCAAGGCTGTAGGCGCCGAGGACCGCAGCGGCAACCTGCCCAGCGGGATGAACGACTACAGCGTCGATCCCTACGCAGTTGCCGAGCGTGGCGAGCGCTACCTGATGTACCGCACCCACACCTACCGTCTGCCCACCTCGGTCAAGATGGCGCTGTCCTATAACCTGTACTCGACCGAGAAGATGAACTGGCTGGCTTCGGGTGAAATCATGCGGCCCAGCTACATCCCGATGAGCTATGCCATGGGAACTGAGCTGAATTACAGCTACGATCCGTTCCTCTCGTTTGCCATTCGGTCGGGCTGGATGATCCAGACCGACGAGTTCGACGACAGCGCGGACCAGTTCGGCTACGAGTATTACGGGAGCGATGACGGGGCGTTCCGCGGGTTCAGCATCGGCGGCGGCGTGCAGAGAATATTCGGCACCCGCAAGATATGCTTCAACTACGCCTATAAGAACAAGGGACGTCTTTCGGCGGATAACTTCTTTACCATGTCCTTCGGATTCTGATCACAGTATCCTGCAGTGACGGAGTTCCCCCGGCGTGTCCCGCGCCGGGGGAACTCTTTCTTGACCTGCACCTCGCCGGAACGTGAAAGGAAAGAACGATGAGGTTTCGGATTTTCCGCGCCGCGGCCATGGCGGCTTTTTCCGTGCCGATATTCTGCTCATCCCTTCTTTGCCAGAGTTTCAGCGACCGCTGGAGCCATGTCTCCGAGACCTCTGCCGCAGTGTACTGGCGCGACGGGGCTATCGGCTCGGCCTCGATATCCTGGGTGGAGTACGGAAACAGCCCCGGCCTGGGCGCCAGCACGGATTCACTCCGCCGTCCACGCTGGGCGCACCTTCACCACCTGACCGGGCTCACTCCGGGAGACACCTGCTATTACCGCATGGTGGCGCTGGACACCCTGACCGGTCTGCGCGGCGAAAGCCCCCTGCTGACACTTCTTCCGGCCCGGCGGGACAGCGCGGTCCGTATCCCGCAGGACGTGCAGGGACCGCCATATATTCTGGACCGTCCGGGGGCTTATTACGTTCTGACTACGGACATCACCGCATCGGGCAACGCAATTCAGATCACCGCGGCGGATATAACCCTGGACCTGGACGGGCATACGGTGACTTTCGGCGACGACACCGATGAACAGGTGTTCGGGGTGCGCTTCTCCTGCCAGGGAGCGTCAAAATTATGCAACGGGCGGATCGTGCAGGGCCGGCGTTCCGGCGACTACAGTTGCGCCATCCGCAGCAACAGCCGTCCGTACCCGACCGAAATATGCGGGATCAGCACGGATGTGCGCCTTCGCTGCGCCTACCCGGTGAATTTCCATACTCAGGCCGTGCAGCTTGACTTTCACCACAACCACCTCCAAAGCCGGGTGGTCGAGATTGAAAGCCGTCATTACCCCGGAAATGCCATCCTGCGCGTTGTGATCGGCTCCGGGGGGGGCATACACATCCATGACAACCTGCTAACCGAGGGCTGCCATCGCGGGATCATGCTCTATGAGAGCGGCCCGGATGTGGAGATAGACCACAACGATATACAGCACCACATGCAGTTCGTGAACGGCTACGCGATCAATACCTGCCAGGGCGCGGTGATACACCACAACCGCATAACGAGCACCGGCCGGGGAATCCATCTGACCGAGCCGGATGTGAGAGTCCACGACAACTATCTGGACCTTAAAGGCCATGTCGATCTGGACGATCTGCCCTCGGGCTCCCGTCCTTTCCAGCTTAACTACATCGAGTTGCACGGGATCAAGTTCGAGGGCAGTTCGGTCACCGGGTGCAAGGTTTATGACAATTTCGTCCGCATAGTCCAGCGCCTGCCGGTGGACTCGGACGGCCAGGGCGATCCGCTGGACAAGATCGACAACGGCGTGTATGTCCGCTCCTCCACCGGCTCCGCCAGTGGCAACGACCTTGCCGACCCGGCGCAGAAGTGGGAGGCCGGCCGCTGGACCGGCTATTATCTCAAGTACTCGCCCGATCTGCCTCCCGTACAGATCTACGGCAACACTGAAAACTCTCTGACCGCGTACATGACCGGCGCGGCCAGCGGGCCATACTCCATCTACATGAAATGGAACTATGTCCCGCCCACGCCGTTGAACATAGCCTGTTACAATCCGGATGCCGGGAACGAGGTTTACGGCAACACGTTCGTCGCCCTGACGGAATACGCCACGACCCGTCACGGTGCGGCTTACGGCGATGCCGGGCAATGGGCCAGTCCGGTTATGTTTATAAGCATGGACAAGGGGCCGGCCTCGGGCAGCGGATATTCCATCCGGGTCAGCGACAACCGGTTCATCACCAACGATCTGTTCCTGAACTCCGACGGCGAAGTCAACATGACCGTGCGGTTCGAAAACAACCGCTTCGAGCTGGCGGGCACCCCGCGGCCGACTGAGCGCGAAAGCCGCATCCGGGCCGTGGGCGCGGCGCTGGAGGGGGCGGTTTCGGCCAACGGCAACACGTTCACCCTGGAGAGCGGCTCGCTCGACCCGGATATCAACCGCGACAGCCGGCTGAGCCTGAGTGATGTAGTTAAATACCTGATTCTGGCGCTCTCGCAGCCGGTCAATCCGGCGCTGGATTTCAACGGCGACGGGCGGGCGGGGACGGCGGACGCGGTCCTGCTGGTCCGCGAGATATTCCGGCGCGAGGGAGCGCAGGGGACGGCTCTGAGTCAGAAAGATTAAGTATCTGGTTTTGTTTATCCAATTCAATCGAGGACGGGGAAAAATGAAACTGACCGGAGTTGCACTGATCTTTCTGCTGTCCGCCTGCGCTGTCCATGCCGAGGAGGGCCAGTTCCAGCGGCGTTGGAGCTATGTTTCAGAAACCTCGGCGGTGCTGTACTGGCAGACCCCGGACATGGCTGACCAGAGGCTGGGGCTTGTTGAATACGGCCCAACGGCTAAACTCGGCCTGGCATCCAGCGGGCCGGATGAACCCCGCTGGGCGCACCTGCATTTTCTGAGCGGCCTGGAGAGCGGTAAAACCGTGTATTGCCGGATGGTCCTGATCGACAGCCTGGGCCGCAGGACCGAGAGCGAAATTCTGGAGCTGCATCCGGCGCGCCGGGAAAACGCGATCCGCGTTCCGGAGGAGGTGGCAGGGCCTCCTTACCTTCTGGACCGCCCCGGCGCGACCTATATCCTGACACGCGACATAACTGTAAACGGCACGGCGTTCGAGATACGCGGGGCGGATGTGACCCTGGACCTCGACGGGCACACGGTGGTTTTCGGCAACGACACAGCCGAGCAGGTCTACGGGGTGCGGTTCGCAAATACAGCCCCGGCAGTTCTCTGCAACGGGCGTATCGTGCAGGGGGCGCGCTCCCGCGAATACAGCGCCGCCGTCACCAGCCGTAAACGGCCTCATCCGCTCGAAATATTCGGCATCCAGACCGATGTGCACGGTAAGTGCGCCTATCCGGCGGATTTCAGCGCCCTTTCCGATTCGAAGATCCATCACAACCACTTCTACAGCCGCACCACCGAACTTGAAAGCCGCCATTATCCGGGCAACGCCCTTCTGCTGGCCTACATTTCGGCCGAGAGCCAGTTTATCCACATCCACGACAACCTGTTCACCGAGGGCTGCCATCGCGGGCTGCACTTGCGTGACGGGGGCCGCGGACGGATCGAGGCGGACCACAACGACATCCGCCACCATCAGCAGTACGTGAACGGCTATGCGCTCATCCCCTGCCAGGGAGCGGATATTCACCATAACCTGATCACCTCGACCGGACGCTCGATCCATCTGAATGCCGGCGGGGTCAAGGTCCACGACAACCGGATCGACACCCGCGGACACGTTCATCTGGATGACCTGCCTGCCGGGTCCAGGCCGTTCCAACTCAACAAGATCGAGTTGCACGGGATAAAGTTCGAGGGCCGCAATGCTCGCGACTGCCAAGTTTACAATAACTTTGTCCGTATCACCCAGTTCCCCCCGGCCGATTCCGGCGGTTACGGCGATCCGGTCAACAAGCGGCGCAACGGGGTCTATGTGCGCTCCTCCGCCGACAGTCTCGCCGGGGGCAGGCTTTTCGACAGCCGCGCCCGCTGGGAAAAAGACCGCTGGAAGGGCTACCGGGTCCGCTACAGCGAGTCCAGTCCGCCCGTGCTGATCACCGGAAACGATTCCACAAGCCTGAGCGCGGAGTTCAAAGGCAGACCCGGCGGCTGGTACTCTATCTACATGCCCTGGGAGTTTGTCCCTCCCACCCCGCTGAACCTGGGCGGAAACAATCCTGAGGCGATGAACGATATACACGGCAACACGTTTATCGCCGTGACCCACTACCGCGACCTGCGTCACGGCGGCTACGGCGACACGGGCAACTGGGCCTCCTGTATCATGTTCGTGAGCATGAACCGGGGCGCGGCGCCGGAGGGGAAATACAACAGCCGGGTGTACGGCAATGTGTTCATGGGCAACGACCTGTTCCTGAACAGCTATGAGCCGGTGAACATGACCGTGAAGATTGAGAACAACACTTTCCGCCTGCTGAATCAGCCTTTTACCACCGGCCGTCCGGACGGCCGTCTGCGCAATCTCGGCCCGGAGCTTGAAAAGGCGGTGCTCGATTCGGGGAACAAGTTTGAGAAATAAGCGCGCGGAGCATGTAAGCGGCTATATTTTTAAGCTTTGCGATACTTTGTCGCGGGATAAATGAAGATACAGGGTTGTCTTAAAAGTCTTGAAAGCAGGGGCACGGCGCGCCGTGCCCCTACAGAACTACAGCCCTTGCAAAGAGTTATAATTTGCAACAATTTACAAATAATCAACAAAAATGGATTTTTGGGTCAAATCCGTTTGTCATTTCACCGGCCTGACCCGCTGAAGACCGGACCTCAGCCGGAAACCTATGCTTCGCGCTCCGGACGCTGAGCCTTTTCCTCCATCCAGGTGAACACCACCGGCAGGACCAGCAGGGTGAGAGCCGTGGAGGTGACCAGCCCGCCCATGACAACCACGGCCAGCGGCTTCTGGATATCCGCCCCGCTGCCGGTGGCGTAAAGCATGGGCAGATGACCGATGAAGCTTGTCAAAGCGGTCATGAGCAGGGGACGGAAACGGAGGTCGCATCCTTCCCGAACCGTGTCGGCGAGGTTCTTCCCGGCCTTGCGCAACTGTATGAAAAAGGCCATGAGCACCACTCCGTTCTGCACCGCTATGCCCAGCAATACTATGAAAGCGATGTAAGCTGAAACCGACAGCTCCATTCCGAAAGCAACCACGGCGATGATGCCGCCTACCAGCGCGAAAGGAAGGTTCAGGAGCACAAGGAGTGAATGGCTGATGGAGCCCAGTGCAAGGTAGAGCAGGACCAGGATCAAAACGAGGGCGACAGGAACCACAACTGATAACTGCCGCATGGCCCTTTGCTGGTTCTCGAACTGCCCCCCCAACTCCATGAAATATCCGGAGGGCAATTCTTTTTGTATCGTTTTCAGCTTCTCCTGCGCCTCGTCCACGAAACCACCCAGGTCACGTCCGCGAATGTTCGTTTCCACTACCACGCGCCGCATCCCTTTCTCGCGGCTTATCTGAGCCGGAGCTTCGACTTCCTTAATCTCGGCCAGTCTGGACAGCGGCACCCGCTCACCGCCAGGGGCAGGGATCAGGAGCCGGCTTACCGCATCGATATCCTTGCGGGCCTCCTCGTTAAAGCGCACGGTGATGGCGATCCGTCGCTGCTCCTCGATAAGAGTGCCTGCCTTCTTCCCGGCGATAGCTGTCTCAATCGCGGTATTGATGTCGGCGATGTTGATGCCGAAACGGGCGGCTTCTTCCTTCTTGATCACTACTTCCCACTGGTTCATCCCGGAAACCTGCTCCACTTTAATATCCGCTGCGCCCTCAATGCCGTTCAGGATAAGAGCGATCTGATCGGCGTAGCCCTTGAGCTTCTCCAGATCGGGGCCGAACACCTTGACCGCCAGATCGCTCTTTATGCCTGAAATAAGCTCGTTCACGCGCAAAGCGATGGGTTGCGAGAAGGAAAGACGCAGACCTGGAATCTCCGAGAGGTCTTTATTAATCGCTTCAACCAGTTCTGCCTTGCTGCGGCCTGTGTTCCAATCCTTTCTGGGTTTGAGCATGATAAAAATATCGGTCTGCTCAGGTCCCATCGGGTCTTCGGAAATTTCAGCCCGGCCTGTTTTGCTGATCACGGTTTCCACTTCCGGGAACTTCAAAAGCCGCTTCTCGATAAAGCCGGCCACATTCACCGAACCGTCCAGCGAGGCGTTGGGAAGACGCACGGCGTTGATTGCGATAGAACCTTCGTCCAGGGTCGGAATAAACTCGGTGCCGATAAAAGGAGTCAGGGCGGCGGCCAGCACAAGTGAAGCTCCCGAAATTATCACCGTCTTTTTCGGCCGGGCCACCGCCTTATCCAACAGCCACAGGTAACCGTTATGGAACCTGCGTATAAAACCGAATTCCCGTTCTTTCTCCTGTTTAAGAACCAGATTGGTCAGCACCGGAACCACGGTCAACGCCACCAGCAGCGACACCAGCAGTGCGATCAGCATGGTGGTGACCAGCGGACCGAACATCTTGCCTTCAACACCCTGCAAAGAGTACAGGGGCATTAGAATTACAGCGATAATAAGCACCGAGAAAGCCACGGGACTGGCCACTTCATGCACGGCCTTAATTATCTCTTGCCGCTTATTTTTATGGTCATGCTCCCGGGCCAGGCGGCGGCGGATGTTTTCCACCACCACGATAGAGGCGTCCACCACCATTCCTACAGAGAAAGCCAGACCGCCCAGGCTCATGAGGTTCGAGGACAGTCCTGTTTTGCTCATGACAATGAAGGAGATCAGGAATGTCAGCGGCAAGGTGAAGACTACGATCATGGCTGTGCGCAGTTCGGCCAGAAAAAGAAACAGCACCAGTATGACAAATATCCCGCCTTCCCTCAACGCGTTCATTACAGTCCCGATGCAGGTCTCGATGAGTGCGGTGCGGTCATAAAAGACATTGATCCGAGTCCCTTCCGGCAGAGTCTCCTGGATTTTACCGATAGCCGCTTTGACCCTGGTGACGACATCCTTTGAGTTCTCCCCCTTCAGCATGATGACCATTCCGGCCACCACTTCGCCCTTGCCGTCACGGGTGGCGGCGCCCTGACGGGGTTCGACTCCGATGACAACTTCGGCCACATCCTTCACTTTGACCGGCGTGCCATCGCTGGCTTTGAGGACGATCTGCTCGATATCAGGAATATCCTTCAGTAGCCCCACACCCCGCAGATAGCTCTGCTCCCAGCCTCGCACCAGGACGCCACCGCCCGCATTGGCGTTGTTTTTCTCGATAGCCTCCGTCACCCCGTCCACAGTAAGGCCGTATTTCAGGAGCTTGTCAGGGTAAAGGAGAACCTGATACTGCTTGACATATCCGCCGAAACTGTTGACTTCGTTGACGCCGGGAATCGGCTTGAGCAACGGGGTGACTATCCAATCCTGGATAGTGCGCAAGTCCATCGGTGAGAAACCCTCACCCTCCAGCGTATATTGAAAGATTTCTCCCAGCCCGGTGCTGATCGGTCCCAGTTCCGGCTCCACGCCGGGAGGCAGTTTCTCCCTTACATCGGCAAGCCGCTCGAAGACCACCTGGCGTGTCCAGTACGTATCCATACCGTCCTCAAAGATCACGACCACCTGGGACAGTTCGGATTTGGAGAGGGAGCGCACCTGCTTCACTTGAGGCAGCCCCCCCATCGCCTGCTCGATAGGGTAGCTGACCTGCTGCTCCACATCCACCGCGGCAAGCCCCGGTGATTTGGAGAGAATCATCACCTGAGTATTCGACACATCGGGAAAAGCATCGATGGGCAGACGTTTCCAGGCGATCACGCCCAGAATCAGGAGGATGCCGGTCAGGATCAGCACCAGAAAATGATTTCTCAGGATCCAGGCAATTAGCTTGTCCAAGGTTATCTCCTAATCCGCGCATCCTGCGCCCATTTTGGAGCGCAGTACGTCTGACTTGAGGATAAAGGCTCCAGTGGTCACTATCTCCTGACCGGACTGCAACCCGGCGAGGATTTCCACCAGATCGCCCATCACCCGGCCTTTAGTCACCGGACGGCGGATATAGTAGTCTCCATCGTGATGCACGAACACGAAGTCGCGTCCCTCATCCGAAAGTACGGAAACAAGCGGGATAGCCATAGTCTCACGCGCTCCCTGCGGATACAGGCGCACCTTGGCGAACATACCCGGCCTGAGCCTTCCTCCCGGATTGGCGAGGCTGATGCGGATTTTCACGGTACGGGAGGATTCCTCCATTGTCGCCCCCACGAAGTCCACGGCGCCGCTGAAGACTTCCGAGGGGTAAGCATCCACTGCCACGGTGGCTGTAAGATTCCCCGTACGCCAGGCGGTGCTGACCTCTTCCATCTGCTTTTCGTACAAATCAACCCACACCCAAAGATTGGAGACATCGGCGATAAGTATTGCATCCTTTCCCGGTTCAGCCAACTCTCCCAGGGTCGCGTGCACGAAGAGCACGGTCCCGGCGATCGGGGAGCGAACCACAAAGTGGCCGGCGGAGTGAGTGAGCCATTGCGCTTCAAGAGTTTTAATCTCTTTTTCGTCAATCCCCAGGCGTACAAGCCTGTATTTTGCGGCTTCCATCTTCACTCCGGCCGTCTCAAAAGCCTGCTGAGCTTCCAGATATTCCTTTTCGCTGGTTACTTTGGATTGCCATAATTCTTTCTGGCGCTGAAAGCTTTTTTCAGTCAGACGAAACATTGCCTGCGCCTCTAAATAATCACCTTGTGCTCCGGCCAACTCGGGGCTGTCAATCTCGAAGAGTGGCTGTCCCGCTGAGACGTTCTGGCCCAGATCCACGTGAGCCTTGTGGATCAGACCGGGCACCACAGGGCTTATGTGGGCTACTTTCCTTTCATCAAACCTGATTTCGCCATTCAGTTCGAAAGGGCTGTCAATCTTGCGAAGCGCCACCGGCTGCACCTGAATCAGTCCTCCGTCTAACAGGTCCTTTCTCACGCGCACTACGCCGGTTTCGTAACGGCACTCATCGCACTGATAGGTGGGTATGGCATGCTCGCAACTGTCGGCCAAAAGATCCGCCACCGGACGGTCAAGGTCGGACGTTTCTTTTTCAGCCGGTTTGCCAGGCGCGTCATGGCTTTCTCCGGACTGTAGCTCCTCGACATTTCCAGGGTCAGGTTTACCTGAACAACCCGGCGCCGACAGTGCTGCAATAAGAGGAATGGAAAAGATTATAGCCAAATGAATATATCGATTAGACATGATTGAAATTTCCCATCAATGTGTTCAGTTCTGTCCACAGGATGTGGTATTCTGCCAGAAGGCCGAGGTAGGCGGCCTTAATACGGATTGACCGGCGACGGGCATCCAGAACATCGATCAGATTTGTCTCTCCGACGCGATAACCGGTCTCCAACATTTTCAGTATGTCAGCATCCAGGGGCATGAGTTTATTGGAATACTGATCTATGGACTTCAAGAGAGCTTTGGCGCTGCCGTGCAGCCGGATCGCTTCCTCGCGCAATTTCCTGCCGGTCAGATCGTTTTCATAAACGGCAGTCTGCTTGCCGGCTTTCGCCTTTTGCACTTCACCCAGGTTCCAGTTCCACAGCGGCAGGGAAATGGTCAGCATTCCACCGCAGTAGCGAGTATCGAGCTCCTCGTTACGGAAACCGCCGATACTGATGGCGGGGAAGGCGGCATGTTGCGCGGCGCTTACCTGGGCCTCGGCCTGGAACACTCGGGCTTGGGCCGCTCTGATCATCGGATAGCCTGCCTGGACCCTGGATATCACATCATCCAGTTCCGGAAGAGAAGGTGGGGTTTCCAAGTCCAGTTCGACACGAAAATCCTCCGGGATACTATTTCCGAGCCAGACAGCCAGACGTTTACGGTCAGCGGCAGCCATTTCCTTTGCATTGTCCAGTTCAGCAAGGGCTTCCGTGTATTCGGATTCCATGCGTATCAGTTCCACAGGCCGGGCTTCGCCTTTGTCCACCCTCAGTTTGACCACTTCGACCAGACGTTCGAGGTTTTCTGAGGATTCTGACAGAGAGATGATACGCGCCTGATCGTAAGCGACGGTAAGATACGACAGCCGTAATTCAAGCAGCACTTTAAGCCGGGCGGCCTGCTCCTCCAGCCTGGCGATATCCAGACCCGCTCTTGCGGCTTTCTGCCGGTAATGACGCAACATCAACCATTCCAGCGGCAGGCTGACCTCGATGTCGTTCACCAGGCCGGATTCACTCCCATTGAAAGTTTCTCCGCGCGCCCTGCGGACAGAAAATTCTGGATTTGGATACTGCCTGGCTGCGGAAACTCCACCCTCGGCAGCTTTTACCTGACTTTGGGTCATCAGAAGGCCGGGATTCTTTTCGGCGCAGCCAGCAACATAATCCCAGGTCAGCACAAAGGGGGATTGAATGCCCTCAGCCCTGACAGATTGGACAAAGACAAACGAAAAAATAAAGATCAGCAGATTCAGGTGATTCATGAATGCCTCCTCATCATCAGGACACATGAAGGCCCGGATTAGAAGAACCCGATTAAGATAGTAAACCACCACCGGGCAAGCCCGGCTGATCGCTTACTAAACGACAAGAATGCCATTCATCCCACAAGCAAGCTGTGGGTTTTCTGGCATGGCTTTATAAATGA
>CAYYNT010000008.1:68803-99422 GCA_964473155.1 uncultured Gemmatimonadales bacterium
ATGCCATTCATCCCACAAGCAAGCTGTGGGTTTTCTGGCATGGCTTTATAAATGAGGAATGAGGGTCAGATCAGAAGGATTACGCTGCTGATGCGGTCGAGGAACAGATTGCCTGCTGGCGTTAGAGAGGATATCTGTCTGTCATGAAAACCTGTAGCCGGGATGGCCTGGAAAGCGCATTGCGCGCCGGAGAGGGACGGTGGGAGCGGGCTTATGTCATGAGAAATCTCCCTGGAAACGGCCTTGCCCTGGATGCCGTCCGGCGAAAGACTCAGGTCGATGCAGCCGGAACAGACAGCCGGGCAGGCGGGGCAGGCGGCGGCGAGCGAGGGCGCCGGCTGCGCGGGCAGGCCGGAGTGCGTCCGGTGGCCGCTGTTGCTGCACGAACCGTCCGGACCGGATTCCTCGACCCTCATCGTTCCATCCGGGACCACGCACATCACGTAGCCGCTCTGGCCGATAAGGCTGGAAACAAGGCAGCAAAGCACCATCACCAGGGAGGCTGCCCGTCTGAGTTTTCTGGAATGCATCACGGACTTGCCTGTTAACGTTTTGGGTTGAATGTACCAGATTGCATATATTCTTAAATAAAAACATTACAATATAATCCTGCGCGCGGTTCCAGGCAATGGCAACTGTCGACTGCCAGCCGGAGTCATGCGCCTTATCGCCTTATTGATTCACTCCTTGCGCTGCCAGTTGCCGCGCTGCGTCCCTGGTTCTCCCCGGAAACCGCCCGGTTCCAGCCCGATCCGCAGCAGTTCGCGGTACATGATCAGGTGCGAATCCAGGATGCCCTCGTGGCCGATCGCCCAGGTGCTGTCGCCTGTCACGCCGTGCGGACCCTCGTAGGTCATGCTGAGCGCGCCGCTGACATGATAGAGCGCTCCGGTCAGGTCAAGCGCCCAGGTCGGCTCGGTCAGCTCGCGCTTGAAAGAACAGGGCGGCGTGCCCTCGGCGGTCATCACCGCCAGGTAACGGTCGGCGATGGCCTTGTTCCGCTCGCGCATCACCTGCGGGGTCCAGTCCTCGACCAGGAACTCGCCGCGCTCCTCGTGCGAGTGGACATTGACCACGCAGTCCGGGGCCTCGTTGCGGGCCAGATTCAGCACGGCCCTGGTCTCGCGCGCCATTGGCTCGAACATGTCATCGCACTGCACGTTCACTCCCTGGTCGTTGAAATACCCGCCGAGGAAGCCGACATCCTTGAGCATCGGGTGGAACTCCTTTACAAACGGCCAGCGATACATATCGCCGTTCGCGCGGCTGCCCTGTCCGCAAAAAGTCATCGTATCGGCCGGAAGGCCGACAAAGCTGTTTTTCTTCACCCGCGCCCGGCCATCGGGATTGACCAGGGGCATTATCACCAGACGGTATTTCGAGGCTTTCTCGACAATCTCCGGCCAGGCCTTCCCGCGCAGGTCTTTACCTGTTTCCAGGATGTTGATCAGGTTGAGCGCCCCCACCAAGCCTTCAACTTCATGGCCGTGCACGCCGGCCAGAACCAGCAGGACCGGTTTGGCTCCCGGCGCTCTGCGGGCGAAAGCCTCCGGGTGGTGGCTCAGGGCGGCGGACTCGAAATTGGCCGTGCGCTCGAAATTGTCCTTCACACCGTAACTCACCGAATAGACCGGACGCTGTCCGGCCGAGAATGTTTCCAGCCGTACGACGCCTTTTTTTACCGACTCCAGCGCCCGGTAAACATCCTCACAGGTGGATTTGTAAAACGCGGGGACCTCCTGCGCCGCCAGAAGAGAGCAGTATATCGATGCTGCCAGAACTGACAGAACCTGAGCTTTCATAAGTTTTTTCCAGGACATTTGCCCACTCCTGATCGAGAGTGAATGAAACTCTTCGTCAATCGTTCAGATATTTCTGGACCCGCGCCGCCAGATCCACAAGCGGCAGGCCAGCCTTTTCCGCCAGGGCGCGCAGGTCCTCGTACTCCGGCTTGGCCCGGCGCGCCCCGCCCGGCAGGCGCACCGTTTTCACCCGCAGCTCGCCCCAGGGCGTGGCGACTGTCTCCATCCTGCGCTCCAGGGTCAGACGGTTGAACCGGCTCCAGCGCAGACCGATAGTGCTGGAGTTTTCGAGCACTGTCCTGGACATGGCGTCCAGGTCCGCCTCCCGGCACAGCACGTGCAGCCAGACCGCGGGACGGTTCTTTTTCATCTGCACCGGCGCGAGGAACACGTCCAGCGCACCGGAGGCGAAAAGCCGGTCCATCAGATAATCATAATGCTCCGGGTTCATGTCGTCGAGGTTGCACTCCAGCATCACCACCTCGCCTGGGGCCTGCTCCCTGTCGCTTCCCTGGCTGCCGAGATACAGCCGCAGCAGGTTCGGACGGTCCTCCAGCGTGCGGCTGCCCATGCCGTAGCCCACAGTGTCGAATGTCAGCGGGCCGGCGGGGGAGCAATCCTCCGGCCGCACGAGGGTGGTTACTATCGCCGCGCCGGTGGGAGTTGTCAGCTCGGACTGAACAGGGGTGCGCTCGGAGGGGAAGCCCAGGGTGAGACGGGCCACCGCCGGGACGGGCAGGGCCAGACGGCCGTGCGAGAACTCGACGAAACCGGTCCCGAAACGGAACGGCGAGGCGTAGAAACGCTCTATTCCCAGGTGAATGATTCCAGCCGCCGCACCCACTATGTCCACTATCGAATCGAGTGCGCCCACCTCGTGGAAATGGATTTTTTCAATGTCCACTCCATGGACCGCCGACTCGGCCTGGCCCAGCCGGAGGAATATCCTTTTCGCCAGTTCCCTGACCGGAGCCTCCAGCGGGCTGCGGTCTATCATGGAATTGATTTTGCTCAGCCCGCGGTGGTGATGATGGTCATGGTGGTGATGGCCCTCTTCACTGTCATGATCATGGATCAACACTTTCACGCGGGTGGCCTGTATACCGTGCGACTGCTCCCGGCTGACCTCGATTTCCACCCCCTCCAGGCCGAGCGCGCTAACCACGCCGGTCAGTTTTTCAACCGGGAAGCCGCAGTCGACAAGCGCCCCCAGGACCATATCCCCGCTGACGCCGGAAAACATGTCGAAACAGGCTGTCCTCATCCGTGTCGAGTCTCCTCTGCTTTAACCCTTGTCATGATCGCCAACCCGGCGCAGCCGTCGGGATATATCCGCCGGATTATATCTTCTCTCCGGCGAGTCTTTTTAATGTCCGTCCTCAGGCGCCATCAGCAGGAGAAGCGGCCGAACCGATGGCCTCGTTGAGACTGCCGCTGCGGAAACCCTGAAGGTCCACGGTGACGTACTTGTAGCCGATCTCCCTGAAACGCGCCACTATCTTATTGTTAAGTCCCGCCTCCAGCAGGCGCGGCATGACCGCCGGATCGACCTCGATTCGCGCCAGGTCGCCGTGGTGACGGACCCGCAGCGGTCCCTCCAGCCCCAGTGACCGAAGGAACTGCTCGCCCTGATCGATACGCACAAGGGCCTCGTCCGTGATTTTCATGCCGTAGGGGATACGGGAACTCAGGCAGGGAAAAGCGGGCTTGTCCCAGGTGGGAAGGCCGGCCCGGCGCGACAGTTCGCGTATCTCCGGCTTGGTCAGTCCGGCCTCGACCATGGGTGAGCGGATACCCAGTTCGCGGATGGCTTTCATGCCCGGACGGTAATCCTTCAGGTCATCCGCGTTGGAACCGTCAACCACCGCAGCGAAACCGCGCTGACGGGCCAGGCTTGACAGGAGCGTATAAAGTTCGCTCTTGCACATGAAACAGCGGTCGGCCGGGTTGTCGCGGAAACCGGGACGCTCAAGCTCCCGTGTCTCCACGATCTCGTGCCGTGCCCCGATCAGCGCGGCGTATTCACGCGCCGCATCGAGCTGATGCGCCGGGATGGTGTTGCTCTTGCCGGTCACCGCCAGCACACGATCCTTCCCGAGGGCCTGCACGGCTGCGTACAACAGAAAGGTGCTATCCACTCCGGCGCTGAACCCCACCAGCACGGAACCCATTTCCTGCAGGAGAGTGCTCAGCCGCTTCATTTTATCCTGAACGGAAATAACCGTACTTTCAGCACTCATCTATACCTCCCGGCTTGGCGCGGCGCCACGTGGAGCTTTCCCGGACCCGATCAGCCGGTTCAAACCTGCCTGTTGATGAGCGAGGCGGCGAACGCCGCCCCGAACCCGTTGTCGATATTGACCACGGTGACCCCGGCGGCGCAGGAATTGAGCATGGTCAGAAGGGCGGAGATGCCGCCGAAACTGGCCCCGTAGCCCACGCTGGTCGGCACGGCGATCACCGGCCTGGAGAACATGCCGCCCACCACCGAGGCCAGCGCCCCCTCCATCCCGGCCACCACTATCAGCACCCGCGCCCTGGATATGACCTCCCGCCGTGCCAGAAGGCGATGCAGGCCCGCCACCCCGACATCATAGACACGCTCCACCCGGCTGCCCATCACCTCGGCGCAGACAGCCGCCTCCTCGGCCACCGGGATATCGGCGGTCCCGGCGCAGAGCACCGCGATGCTGCCGGTCATCGGGACAGGCGGAGCCTGACGCAAGGCTACCACACGGGCCAGCTCGTGGTATTCAGCCGCGGGCAGGGCTTCAAGAAGAGCCCCGGCTGTGGCGCTGTCACAGCGCGTGGCCAGAATGTTCTGGCCACGTCCGGCTATGCTTGACGCGATAGCCACGGTCTGACCGGCGGTCTTGCCCTGGCAGAAAATGACCTCGGCGAAGGAGTTCCGCAGCTCGCGGTGATGGTCCACGACAGCGAAACCGAGGTCCTCGAAAGGCAGGTTTTTCAGTTCCTCCAGGGCCGCGTCTATCTCGATCTGGCCGCTCTTCACGCCTGCCAGCAGCTCCTTTACGCGCTCAGGGCGCATCCAGCCCCTCCCACAGAATTAATTTTTCTCTACGGTAAAACACGGTTTGATCGCCGTCTGCGCCAGCATGTCATATTTAGTCCGTTTCCGGAAGGATATCAAGCCTTAAATACAGAAGATCAAACGTTCATATATTTCAGGGTAAAAATAAAGCCGGAGCGCCGCTCACAGCGCTCCGGCTCAATTGATCCAGTGTCAGGTTGCGGCCTTCCCGTGAATAATGAGCCGCCTCAAGAACTAAGGTCTGCCAATTCCGGCCCGCCGCGTGGAAATCTATTTAAGGCCGTTTTCGTTGAAGCATTTGGAGTATTTCTTGTCCTGGACCTTGATATGGTTCAAAAGCCAGTTTTTCAGGAAATCCATCACCTCAAGCGAGAGCATGGCCTTGCCAGAGTCGAACTGCGTCTGGAACTCCTTGACTTTCTTAACGAAATTCTGATGCTCGAACTTGTGCATCGCCGAACCGAGGTAATTGAACTTTTCAAAGTATTTCTCCTCCAGGGCGAAATGCGTGCCTGCATAGGAGGCCAGGCCGGAGATGATACCCGAAAGAGCCTGTTTGTTCTGTCCGGTGAGCATCGCCTGATGGAGCTGATTGATCATCGCCACCAGTTGTTTGTGCTGGCCGTCTATCTCCGCCACGCTGACACTGTAGCTGTCATCCCAGTCGATCAATGGCATAATGGCATCCTCCTTTAGAATAAATTGTCCGGCAAGATTGAATCAGGGAAGAAGAGAGGTTTTTCTGTTTTTTACAGCAGTCCAGCCTGCTGTCTTAACCTTACCATGAAAATTTCCATGTTGTAAATTTGCTATTTTTGAAAAATTATTTCAATGTGTTATGCAAATAATCTTTTAATCGGCTGTCGCCGCCTTCTGACAAACGTCAGGCCTCCAGGCCTGTAACTTTATAACAATCCTTCCGGTTTAATCGGATCAACACTTATAACTATAAGTTTTTGCTTGTAATTAATGCCTATTTAGCGGATAATCGTAACACCCGGTTTACACAACGGGAACCGGATCATTAGTTATCCCGTGTCCGGGTGTTCAGGATATAAATAGCAGTTCCCTGCCTGACAAATGCTTTTCAGCCGTCTCCGGCAACACGCATTTAAACAGCAGCGGAGGTTTGATGGCTCCGGTAGAAGACGATGAGACATTGCACCTTTTTATCGAAGAATCGCAGGACAACCTGAGCGGGATCGAAAACGATCTGCTGAAGATCGAGGCGGACGGGGAGAATATCGATCTCGATCTGGTTAACAAGGTTTTCCGGGCCGTGCACTCGATAAAGGGAGGGGCCGGTTTCCTGGGTCTGTCTCAGATCAAGGAACTGGCGCACGCGCTGGAGAATATCCTCAACCTGGTGCGTAAGAAGGAACTGGTTCCCGAATCGCAGATAATGAACGTGGTGCTCGAAGCCTCGGACCAGTTGTCCCGGATGGTGGATGACGCGCTCAACAGCAACGAGGTGGATATCGCGCCGCTGCTGGAGAGGCTTAAATCCGCCCTGTCCACGGAAGCCGCTCCGGCGGCCCCGCCGGGGGGCATGATGGTGGTCCACTCTCCGGAGGGAGACGCGCTTTTTCCGCTGTCCCAGGAGGAGCTGAAAAGTGCGCTCAAGGGCGGTAAGACCCTCTATCTGCTGTGCTATGACATTGCCGCCGACCTCGGACTAAAAGGCATAGGCCCGGAGGACGGGCCGCTGGGGATCGAAAGCGCCGGAAATCTTCTGGCGCGGTCCGCGCGGGAGGGCAAGGACGGGTCGAGCATACTTTACGTGCTCTACGCCACCGTGCTCGAACCGTTTTTCATGGACGAGCTGACCGGACTGGAGCCGGGGAAAATCTATCTCCTCGATGAAAAGCTGCAGATAAAAGCCGTGCCGAAAGAGCATTTCCAGGAGGGAGACGCGGCTGATATGGAGGCTGAGGCTGTAACGCAGCCGGAACCCACCGGGCCGCCCTCCGCACCCGCCCCGGTGCGGAAAGCCGCGGAGCCTGAACGCCCGGCCGGCGCGAAACCAGCGCCTGCCGAATCCCAGGCCTCATCCCCGGCAGGCGAGGTCAAAACCAGGCCGGCCGAAAATTTCCTGCGCGTTAATGTCAATCTGCTCGACTCGCTGATGCGGCTGGCCGGAGAACTGGTGCTCACCCGCAATCAGCTCGTCCAGAACGTGAATGACCATGACCTGGACTCCATTGAGGACGCGACCCAGAGGCTGAACCTTATTACCTCGGACGTCCAGGAAGCGATCATGACCACCCGGATGCAGCCGATAGGAACAGTGTTCAGCAAGTTCCACCGGGTCATCCGCGACATGAGCCGCAGCCTGGGCAAGGAAATCAACCTGGTGCTGGAGGGTGAGGAGGTCGATCTCGACAAGACCATCATCGAGGCGATCACCGACCCGCTGACCCACCTGGTGCGCAACAGCGCCGATCATGGACTCGAAACACCCGAGGAGCGTCAGCGGGCCGGGAAAAACCCCGTGGGCACGCTCAAGCTTTCCGCCTCGCACGAGGCCGGGCAGGTCAATATCCTTGTGCAGGATGACGGGCGGGGAATAGATCACGAGAAAATCCGGAAGAAAGCCGCCTCGCTCGGGCTGGTCGAAAAGTCGAAACTGGATAAGATGAGCCGCGAGGAGCTGGTCCGCCTGATTTTCGCCCCCGGATTCTCCACCGCCGAGAAGGTTACCGATGTTTCGGGCCGCGGCGTGGGCATGGACGTGGTTCAGACCAACCTGGCCAAACTGAGCGGGGATATCGATGTCCAGACCGAGCTTGGCAAGGGCACGACAATCCGGATGAAACTGCCGCTGACCCTGGCGATTATACCGTCTCTGATCGTCTCGGTGGAGGATGAGCGTTTCGCCATCCCGCAGGTCAACCTTGAGGAACTGGTGCGGGTGGCCCCGGACGAGGTGAAAAGCCGGATCGAAACAATCGGCAGCGCCGAGGTGATCCGCCTGCGCGGCGAGCTCCTTCCCCTGGTCCGCCTGGGCGACGTGCTGGGCCTGACCCGGCGCACTTTCGAGGACCAGTTCAGCGGCGAGCGTCATCCCGACCGCCGGCAAAGCATCGCCGACCGCCGGGGGCCGCAGGACGGGAACATCCAGGAGGGCGCGCACAGGCGTTCCTCCGGCGACCGCCGCCGAAGTCCTCTCAGCGCTTACAACATCGCCGTGGTGTCGGCGGGCGACCTGAAATTCGGACTTATCGTGGACCGCTTCCTGGATTCCGAGGAGATAGTGGTCAAGCCGCTGGGCCGCCACCTCAAGGACTGCCGGGCCTACGCCGGGGCGACTATCCAGGGTGACGGGCGCATATCGCTTATCCTCGACATTCCTGGAATCAGCAAGATCATGTCCCTGGCCAACGTGAAGGAGGCGGCCGGGAAAGCGGGCGCCGCGCGCAAGACCGAAAGCCGCCGGAACGCCCAGACCCTTCTGATCGTGAACAACGGTCCCGGCGAGCAGTTCGCCGTGCCGTTGGGCCTGATCAACCGGATCGAGCGGGTGAACCGGAGACAGATCGAGACTATCGGAAACCGGCGGAGCCTGAAGTACCGTGGCGGCAGCCTGCCGGTCTGCGCAATCGAGGATGCAGCCGCTGTCAGTCCCCGGGAGAATCTCGAAAACGTTCCCGTGATAGTCTTCCAGATCCGGGGTCGCGAGGTGGGGCTGGTGGTGTCGCGCCTGCGTGACGTGGTGGACGTGGATGTCGAGATAGACCAGGAGACTTTCCGCCAGAACGGCATTCTCGGCTCGGCGATAATACTGGGCGAAACCACCCTGCTGGTCGATATCTTCCAGATAGTCAGAACCTCGCTTCCGGACTGGGCGCCCGAGGAAACCGCCGTTCAGGACGGTGAGGGGGGCAGCACGATCCTCGTGGTGGAGGATTCCGATTTCTTCCGCGGCCACATGAAATCTTTCCTCGAGGAAACAGGCTACAGCGTGCTGGAGGCCGAGGACGGTCTGCGAGGGTTCCAGGTTCTGGACGAAAACGCCGGCCAGGTGCGCCTTGTCCTGACCGATATCGAAATGCCCAATCTCGACGGGGTGGGAATGACCGAGAAAATCAGAAAGGACGACCGGTTCCAGAGCCTTCCGGTCGTGGCGGTCACCTCTCTGGCCGGGGAAGCGGCCGAAAAGCGCGGTCTGGATGCCGGGATCAACGAGTACCTGATCAAGCTGGACCGTGAACAGATACTGGACGCTATCCGCCGCTATATGGCCTGAATGGCGCATCCCGAGAAACTTAGTCTTCGACAACCTGTCACATGAGGCCTTCGACATGCCGAAAGCTGCTAAATCCAGAGCGGCCGGGAAAAAAATCGAACTGGCAGTCATATATGTCGGCGATATTGTCTGCGGCATCGAGACCCGTCTGGTCAAGGAAATAAATAAGCAAATCCGGATAACGCCGGTGCCGGGAGCGCACCGCTGCATCCGGGGAGTGCTGAACCTGCGCGGACAGATACTCACCGTAATCGATCTGCGCGAGCGGCTGGGGATGGAAAAGCTCCCGCTCGACCGCAAAATGCGGATTGTGGTGATAACCGACCAGTCCGAGGACATCTGCCTGCTGGTGGATGGAGTGTCGGATGTGGTGACCGGCGATGAAAAAAACCTGGAGCCGCCGCCTTCGAACATCGACGAGGTGGAGGGATCATTCTTCTCCAGCATCCTGAAAATGGAGGGCAAGCTGGTGGCCGTGCTCAACATCGAGGAGGTCACCCGCTGTGGCGCTGACCGCTCCGGAATCCGCCAGAACAAAGCTGGTCCGGGAAATTGAGTCTGACTCAGCCTGAGGCGCCGTTCTTTTTTCATTATGACATTTCGAAAACCGAATGAAATATAAGCAACAATCCTGTTCCGGAGGAAAACAATGGCCAGTTTCAGAAACCTCAGCATCAGATGGAAAGTCCTGTCGGTCAGCATGCTCGGGCTGGCCTGTCTTGCGGCGGTCTCGGCCTGGATGCAGATAAGGGACATTCGCAGGCAGTCGGTAAGGGCCGTGGAGGAGAAGAGCCGCGCCATAGTGCTCACCCTGGAAGCCACCCGCGAGGAGATGGCCAAGAAAATCTCCCTGGGCATAATCAAGCCGTTTGACCAGATAGACCGCTCCGTGCTGGTCGAGGCCGTGCCGATTATCACCGCGATCAACGCGGCGCGCAAGAAAGCCGAGGAGGCGGGATATTCTTTCCGCGTGCCCAAGGAACAGCCACGCAACCCGGAGAACGAACCGGATGATTTCGAAAGAAAAGTGCTGGCCGAACTGACCCGGAGCCAGACAATGGACACCCTGATACAGAGCGAGGAGGAAGTCCACTATTTCCGTCCCATCCGCCTGACCGCCGACTGCATGATCTGCCACGGCGACCCGAAAGGCGAGCTTGACCCTCTGGGCGGGGTCAAAGAGGGCTGGAAAGAGGGCGAAATCCACGGCGCCTTCCACATCATCAGTTCCCTTGCAGAGACGAAGGCAGCGGTCTCCAAGGCCCGCAACAACATCATCCTGACCGCGGTGATAATTGTCTCCCTGCTCAGCCTGGTCCTTCTGCTGGTGGTCTCCTCGATCACGAAGCCCCTCAAGAAGGGAGTGGAACTGGCCCGGCGGATCGAGGACGGCGACCTGACCACGGATATCCAGCTCGACCAGAAGGATGAGGTCGGCGACCTGATCAACGCCTTGAACAACATGGCCAAAAACCTGCGCGCCGTTTTCGGCGAGGTCACCAGCTACGCCGCCTCCCTGGACAACGCCTCGACCAACCTGGAGGCTCTCTCGGGACAGCTTTCCGACGGGGCGACGAACATGAACGAGCGCTCGAACACTCTGGCCACCGCGGCCGAGGAGATGAGCACGAACATGAGTTCGGTCTCCACCTCCGCCGAGCAGTCCACGGCCAATGTGAACACCGTGGCCACGGCGGCCGAGGAAATGACCGCCACGGTCAACGAGATCGCCCAGAACACCGAGAAGAGCCGTCAGGTGACCTCCAACGCGGTGATGAGCGTGGAGAAAGCCTCCGGCAAGGTGGATGAGCTGAGCCGCGCCGCCAGCGAGATCACCAAGGTGACCGAGGTGATTGTCGAAATCGCGGAGCAGACCAAGCTGCTGGCGCTCAACGCCACTATCGAGGCCGCGCGCGCCGGAGAGGCGGGCAAGGGGTTCGCCGTGGTGGCCAACGAGGTCAAGGAACTGGCCAAGCAGACCAACGAGGCGACCGACGACATCCGGAACAAGATAGAGACCATGCGCAAGAGCGCGGACAGCACGGTCCAGGAAATCGAGCTGATCCACACCGTGATCAACGATGTCAACGAGATAGTGGTCAACATCGCCTCGGCGGTCGAGGAGCAGGCTGCCACCACCCGCGACATAGCCAGCAATATCGGTCAGGCGGCGGCCGGAATACAGGACATGACCCGCAACGTGACCCAGGCCGCGGAGGTCTCACAGTCCATCACCACCGACATCCTGAATGTCAAGCAGTCAAGCGATGAGCTCAAGAACGCCGGCGACATGCTCCGCTACAGCTCCGGCGAGCTTTCGCGCATGGGCGGGGCATTGAAAAAAGTGGTGGACCGGTTCAGGATCTGACAGTCCGGAAAGACGGTCCGCCGGGAGAAAAAAGATATTTACCGCTCTTATGAGGCGTATGAAGATGATACGTGTGCTGGTGGCCGATGATTCCATTCTGTACCGTAAGACCCTGAAAGACATCCTCAGCGCGGTGGAGGGCGTCGAGGTGATCGACACTGCGGTTAACGGTGCGGATGCGCTTGAAAAAATAGTCCGGCTGAAACCGGACCTGGTGACCCTGGATGTCGAGATGCCCGAGATGGACGGGCTGGAGGTCCTGCGCCGCCTGAAGCAGCAGCGCTCGGAGTCCGCGGTTATCATGTGCAGTTCCCTGACCAGCGCGGGAGCGGCAACCACCATCGAGGCGCTCAACCAGGGCGCGTTCGATTTCATCGCCAAGCCGGACGGGCCTGACCGGATCCGGAACGCCGAGGAAATACGCCTTCAGATCAAGACCCGGCTGGCTTATTTCGTGGCGCGGCAAAAGCTGAGGGCCATCACTGCCGGAACTGCACCCGCGGCTCCGGTCCGGCCGGCTCAGGCGGCGGCGATTCAGGCCATTCCCGCCGAACCGGCGCGGATCGCGCAAAAAATGGAAATAGTGGCGCTGGGTATTTCCACCGGCGGTCCGGCGGCATTGAACCGCATCATACCGCTTCTGCCCGGAAACCTGAGAGTGCCGGTGGTGGTGGTGATCCACATGCCCCCCGTATTCACCGCCACTTTTGCCGGCAGCCTGGGCGCAAAGAGCCGGATCAGGGTGATCGAGGCTACGGAGGGCCAGGCGATAGAGCCGGGAACGGTTTATATAGCTCCCGGCGCCAGGCAGATGAAAGTGGCCCGTCACGAAGTGACTGGAAGAACAGTCCTGCGATTGACCGATGACCCGCCAGAGAATTTCTGCAAGCCCTCGGCGGATTATCTCTTCCGTTCAGTGGCCGGCGCTTTCGGCGCCCGGGCCCTGGGGGTAATCATGACCGGCATGGGCGCGGATGGGGTGCAGGGGCTGAAAAAGATGAAGCAGGCCGGGGCCAGGGTGCTGGCCCAGGACGAGAAGACCTGTGTGGTTTTCGGCATGCCGATGGAAGCGATCAAGGCGGGAGTGGTGGACGAGGTGCTGCCGCTGGAGAAAATACCGGAGCGGATCGCCTGGCTCGCCGGTCTCGGGTAGTCAATTCCTAATAATAATTTCCCCAGATTGGTATCATGCTCAAAGTAAGCGCAGAGGAATTAACCCTGATCGCCTCTCTGGTCAGGGACATTTCCGGCATTTTTCTGGACCAGAGCAAAGCCTATCTTATCGAGAGCCGCCTTGGGCCGGTGGCGCAGGAACTCGGCTGCAACAGCTTCAAAGAACTGTATTATAAGGCGAAGACCGATGCCCAGGGCAAAGTGGTCCGGCGGATAATCGACAGCATCACCACCCAGGAGACCTCTTTCTTCCGGGACAGGACCCCGTTCGATCTTTTCAAATTCAAGCTGCTGCCGGAATTCGTCGACCGGGTCAAAAAGGCCTCACCTGCCGGGCCATGGGCGCTAAAAATCTGGAGCGCCGCCAGTTCCACCGGCCAGGAGGCCTACAGCCTCGCCATCTCGATCCGGGAGATGCTGCCGGATTTCCAGAAATGGCGCATTTCGATCCTTGGCACCGATATTTCAGACGCCGCGGTGACCAAGGCCAGTTACGCCCGTTACACGGCTTTCGAACTGGAACGCGGTTTCCCGCAGGAGAAAATACAGCAGTTTTTCAAGCCGGTTGAACAGATGTGGCAGGTGAAAGACGAGATACGGGCCATGGCCACTTTCCGCCAGCTCAACCTTTTGCAGCCGTTCACCGCCCTGGGACGTTTCGATATGATACTGTGCCGCAACGTGGCGATCTATTTCAGCCTGGAAACGCGCCGCAGACTGTTCGACCGTCTCGCCGGCCAGCTAAACCCGGACGGCTGTCTGCTGATCGGCTCCACGGAGTCGCTGCTCGGCGTGTCCGAGCGCTACCGAAGGCTGGAATACAACAAGGCCGTATTCTACAAGCTGGCCGGCTCTGTCTGAAAAATTCCGCCGGCCGCCTGATCCTGAAACAATTCTGTCCGCGAGGTAATCAACATGTCCGGCCATGCCAGAGATAAAAGGTCCAGCGAGCGCAGGGAAGTCAAGGAAGTTGTCGAGATGTCTCCTGACCAGGCCCGGCTCACCGCGCTTTCCTGTGACTTCTCGGAAACCGGGGTCCAGCTCAGGACCCGAAGCCCCCTGCGCCTGTGGCTCCGGATGAGTTCCCTGGGCGAAACATTCGTCCGCGAGGCCGAACTGGCCTGGGTGAGGAAGGAGCCGGACGGCAGCATGACCTATGGGCTCAAGCTGGTTGAATGATTGTCGGACAGGGTTGACATGAATGCATTATCGTGAACATTCATTCGAGCCGGAGGCCGCACGGGCGCCCGCCTGATATGCTTGAATTATGCGCTGAATCGTGTTACCGTTGCAGGGTGACGATTTCAGTCCGCAGCGCAATGAAATGCCCCGCCAAAACTTCAAAACGGCAAGGAACGATCAAGATGAAAAAGATATGGCTGTTTCCGCTGGCCGTGTTATCGCCGTTTATTTTTTTCTTGTCTTCAAATAGCCTAAAAGCTCAAGACGTTACGATGGCGGGCGGGGGTGTTGTCAGGTATGCGGAGGATGTCAACCATGACGGAACGGTGAACATTGCGGATGTTGCCGCCCTGTTGCGCCTGGGCCGGGACAACCTTTTGAGTTCGCGGTCGGATTTCAACGGGGACGGACGGGTGGGGCTGCTGGATGCCCTGGTGTTGCTTCTGCGCATCTCCCGTTCCGACCTGCATCCCCTGCCCGCCGTGGCCTCGGAATGGAAAGTACTGGGTCCGGGAGGCGGCGGAGGGATGTTCATCCCCACGGTCGACCCGTTCGATCCCGGTCACGTGCTGCTGGTCTGCGACATGACCGGGGCCTATGTGACTTTCGATGACGGTGCCAGTTGGAAAATGTTCAACCTCCGCACCGGGGTGGCGGATTTCGAGTTCGATCCGCTGAACCAGGGAGTGGTCTATGCCGCCAACACAGGGCTGTGGCGCAGCGAGGACGGGGGCCGGGGCTGGAGCCTGGTCTGGCCCGCCACCGGGGACATCACGCTCGAACGCATGGTCGGCGACCACGCCGAGCAGTCGTTCCTCACCAGCAGCGGATTGCCGGACGCGGAGCTGGACAAGGTGCGGGTCGATCCGGCGGACGGGTCGCATATCTATATCGGGCTGGGACAGTGGTGGAACGGTCCGGCCAAGGTTCTGTACTCACGCGACCGCGGGGAGAGCTGGAGCACGCTGGCCGCGGTCCCCGGCCAGCAGATAATGGCCATCTTCCCCGGAAGCTGGTGGGACAAGCCGGACGAGGCGCTGATCGTGACCGATGCGGCCTGTATCCGGGCCAGCGAGACGACCGGCGACACGGTGAGCGTGCCCCTGCCGGACTCGCCGGTGCTCGACGCGGACGGCGGCAAGGGGAGCAGCGCGGCCACGCTCTATGTCCTGACCGCGCTGCGCAAGTCCGGCCAGAGCTTTATCGGCGGGATGCACCGCTCGACCGATCTCGGCGCTACCTGGACCCGGATCGACAGCAGCCTGACCAGCAGCACGGAGACTCCAACCTACAACACCCTGGCGGTCTGCCAGGAAAACCCTTCCGTGGTCTACCTGTCCTGCACATCGTTCCCGGCCAACCGGGTCGGCATATTCAAGACCTCGGACAGCGGCAATACCTGGAAATGGGTTCTGAGTGAGGACTGGAGCTCCTATGTCACCAACAACATGAAAGACGCCTGGCTCACCCGCGAATACGGCCACGGTTACGTGGGCGCGCCTTTCGGTCTTGGGGTATGCGCCAGGGACACCAACACCTGTTACGCTTCCACAGGCAACTCTTTCCGCACGCGCGACGGAGGCAAGAGCTGGGAGGCGGTTTACAGCAACGAGACCAGCGCCGACGCCTGGACCAGCCGCGGCCTGGATGTCACCACCTGCTACGGCGTGCATTTCGATCCGTTCGACAGCCTGCACATTTTCATCACCTACACCGATATCGGGCTTTTCCAGTCGCACGACGGGGGCAAAAGCTGGATCCATGCGGTCAAAGGGGTGAGCGGCGATGTGGTCAACACCTGTTACTGGATGGAGTTCGATCCCGGCACGCCGAACCTGATATGGTCTGTCTGGAGCAACTGGCATGACCTCCCGCGCATGAAAATGTTCAACTCCAACTGGCCCAACGCCCGCGGCGTCCCGATGCGCAGCCTGGACGGCGGGAACACGTGGGGGGCCGCCAATTACGGCGCTCCGGGCGATGCGCCCTATACCCACATCCTGGTCGACCCGAACAGCCCGAAAGACAACCGCACCCTCTACACCTGCGCGTTCGGCAAGGGAGTGTACAAGTCGGTGGACGGCGGCAAACGCTGGGCCGAGGCCTCGAATGGCCTGGGATCGAACCGCAGCGCCTGGCGCATCGCCCGGGCGGCGGACAGCACTCTCTACCTGGTGGTGGTGCGTAACGGCACGGAACGTGTCGTTATCCCCGGCGCGCTTTACCGCAGCACGGACGGCGCCCGGTCATGGCAGAACGTTCCGCTGCCAGCCGGAGTCAGCGGGCCGAACGACCTGGCCCTCGACCCCTCGGACAGCCGGATCATGTACCTTAGCTGCTGGCCCTGGACCGACCGGAATGTCTATCCCTCGGTCGAGCGCAACGGCGGACTTTACCGCAGCCTGGACGGCGGAGCGAGCTGGGAGCTGGTGTTCCACGAGAACGCGCATGTCTATGCCGCGGCCATTGATCCTGACAATCCGGCCACTGTGGTCATCAACACTTTCGACAGCGCCGCTTTCCGCAGCGATGACCGCGGGCGGAGTTGGAGACGCATCGAGGGCTACAATTTCAAGTGGGGCCACCGCCCGATTTTAGACCCGCGCCATCCGGGCATGCTCTATCTGACCACTTTCGGAGGCAGCGTGTTCTATGGCCCGGCGGAGGGGATTCCAGGGGCGGATGAGGCCCTGCGCAACTGGTCATCCATCTGGCGCTGGGGACAATGATCCTGCGGATAAACCAATTTTTTTATTCGATTCGTGCTTGACTTATTATCTCGAACGCCCGTCACCGGGCAGGGAGCGGGTATGAAACGAATACCGGTCAGAGCGGCTTTGATCCTGTGCTGCCTGGTCGCAGCGCTGGCTGCCGGATGCGGCGGCAAAAAGCCCTACCCGTACCGCTGGTTCTACCTGAGTAACCTGCTGAATAGCGACGCCGCGGTGGACTCCGTGGAAAAGGTGGTGAAACTCGCCTCTGATCACGGTCTCAACGGCATGCTGATGTTTTCCAGGTTCGATTATATCAGCCTTCAGGATGACGCCTGGCGGGAACGCCTGAAGAAAGTGGCCGCAATCTGCAAGGATAACGGTGTGGAGCTTGTCCCGCGCTGCCTGGACATGGGCTACAACGATGAAACTCTCCTCCACCACAAAGCCGACCTGGCCGAGGGCCTGCCCGTGGAAAACGCTCTGTTCGTGGTGGATGACGGTAAGGCCGCGCTCGTCCCTGATCCGGATACAGGCCTTGAAAACGGCTCTTTCGAGGTCTACACCGACGACCTTCCCGAGGGCTTCACGGCCGCCGACAGCACCGCTCCCGGCAGGACCATATTCATCGATGAGGCCCAGGCCGCCGAGGGCAAAGTTTCTTTGCGGATCGAGGTGGCCAGCGCCCTGCCTGAATTGTCCCCCATCATCTCCACCAGGTTGCCCGTAACCCCGCACCGCGTCTACCGTCTCAGCGGACAGGTCCGCACGGCAGACATCCGGAGCGGCGGGGATGTTTTCCCGTTCATGATTCAGGGCGGCAACGGCAATCGGCTGAACTATTTTATCCCGCCGGTCCCTGCCAGCGGGGAGTGGGTGCGGGTGGACCTGGGATTCAACAGCCTGGACCAGGACAGCGTCATTATCTCCGTGGCCGCGCCGGAGGGCGTGGGAGTGTTCTGGGTGGATGACCTCCGCCTCGAAGAGATCGGTCCGCTGAACATCCTGCGCCGCCCGGGAACGCCTTTCACCGTGAAAAGCGAGAAAGACGGCACGCTGTACGAGGAGGGACGCGACTTTGCGCCCGTGACCGACACCCTGCGCGATTTCAGGTTCAGCCACGACGCGCCCTCGATAACTCTCCTGCCCGGAGGGAGAATCAGGGACGGTGAAAGGCTGCGGGTGAGCTGGTATCACGGTACGACGATATACCATCATCAGGTGGTGGGCTGCATGTCCGAGCCCGAGGTCTACGAGATATGGAAAGAACAGGTCAAAATAATCGATGACCTGATTTCCCCGCAGAAATATTTCCTGAGCGTTGATGAACTGCGCATGGCCGGGACATGCGCCGCCTGCCGCGAGCGCGGCCTGACTCCCGGACAGCTTGTCGCCGATTGCGCGCGCAGGCAGGTGGAAATAGTCCGCGCGGTCAATCCACAGGCCGAGCTGTTCATCTGGTCGGACATGTTCGATCCCAATCACAACGCCGATCAGCGCGGACAGTATTATCTGGCCTCCGGAGATTTCTATGGTTCGTGGGAAGGCCTGCCGCGCGACCTGGTGATAGCCTGCTGGTATTTTGAAAAACGGCGCGCAAGCCTGGACCATTTCTCCGCTCTGGGTTTCAGAACCCTGGCCTGCGGCTTCTATGAAGCCAAAGACATGGAGCATGACAAAGCCTGGCTCGAAGCCCTGGACAGCACGGTGGGCGCGATGGGGATCATGTACACCACCTGGAACGGTGATTACAGCCTTCTGGCCGAGTTCGGCGACCTGGTGGAAAACCATCCGGCAGGGAAGGGGATTAGATAGCTTCAATCGCCGCAGGGAAGACAGATAATAAAAGCGGATAACCGTTGACCGGTCCGCCTGTATGTGATACAATCGCCTGATCGACTCCGGTCGCCGGTTTGTAAGGTCAGGTCCTTTTCAGGAGAGAGATATGAAGCGCTGGCTCGTGATGTGTATCGCGGTTTTGTCTCTGCTTTCGGCAGCGGGTCTTTATTCGGCGACTCCTGGAAACCAGTCCGGCAAGAGGGTATTCAGGGAATGGCAGCCCCCGGTTTCCGATCCGTCGAAAAGGCAATTCGGCGACCCGTCCTGGGCCAGGCGTATGCGCGAACGCCGTCTCCTGCGCGAAAAAATAGCCTCCGGCCGTACGGAACTGGCCGCCACCCTTCGCAGCGACAATTTCAGCCTGCCGGTGCTGCTCGGAAATTTCAGCGATGAGACTAATATCAAGAGCCGCGATGAGTTCCAGACCGTTCTGTTCGGCCAGAACCCCAGCGGCTCGATGATCGATTTCTACCGCGAGATTTCCTACGGCCAGTTCGAGCTTTCCGGCATGGTTTACGGCTGGTTCGGCTCGGACCAGAACAAAGCCTATTACGTGGACAAGAACGCGCCGTATGAGTTTGTCCGGGATATTGCGGCCAAGGCCGACCCCACGGTGAATTATGCGAATTATGACAACGACGGGCCGGACGGCGTGCCCAACTCCGGGGATGATGACGGTTACGTGGACGCGGTCTACGTAATCTGCCCCGGCTACGAGGACAACGAGGCTTTCCATGCCCACATGTGGACTCTGGAATCCTCCGGACTGGGTGAATACGAAACTGATGATCCCGCAATCGGCGGCGGAAATATCAAAATCAACACCTATGCCATAACCGAGGAACTTTTCAGCGGTGACAGCGAAAACTATGTTATACAGCCTATCGGCACCCTGTGCCATGAGTTCGGGCATATCCTCGGCCTGCCTGACCTGTATGACCGCACCGGGGATGACCAGGAGCCCGATTTCCGTAATTCAGAGGGCCTGGGCCAGTGGTGCCTGATGGGCAGCGGCAATTACGGCGCGGATGGCGGCACGCCATCCCGGCCGGTGCAAATGTCCGCCTGGTGCAAAATTCAAATGGGCTGGATAAGCCCTACCGTGGTCAGCTCGAACGGCCAGGTGAGTCTGGCGCAGGTCGAGACCAATCCAACCGCGCTCAAAATATGGGAAGACTCCTATCACAGTTTCCGCTATTTCCTGATCGAGAACCGGCAGGCGGCCGGGTTCGACCGCGATGTTCCCAATCCCGGAATGCTGATATACCACGTGGATGAGAGCCGCACCTGGGACATGGACGCCTATGCAGGTCCAGGCAACGACGACTACCGAATGAAGCTGGTGGACCTGGAAGAGGCGGACGGTGTGGATGACCTGGACAACGGCGTGAACCGCTCGGACGGCGGCGACCCGTTCCCCGGAAGCAGCGGCGCCCGGACTTTCGATGACAGCTCCACGCCGAACAGCAAAGACGGGCAGGGCAACTCCACCGGTATCGCCATCCGCGAGATTTCGGACCCCGGCGAAACCATGACCGCCATGGTTACGGTGCGCAGCGACAACGGCTACACCCTGGCCTACGACGAAAAGGGTATGAACGAATTCTTCACCTACAGCGGCTCGAACAACTGGGTGGGAGTGCAATTCACTGCGGCTCAGTCCGGTAAACTGGAAGCTCTGATCCTGGGCATCTACGATGAGGATGTCCTGAACTATCAGATAAGGATTTACGACGGTCTTTCGGGAGGCGTTCCGGGAAACCTTCTGGCCACCCAGTCTTTCACCGCACAGGGCCAGGCCTGGCAAACAGTCACACTGGATAATCCCATTGAACTGACCGAGAACGCCGAATTCTTCGTGGCCGTCAACGGCATTGCCACCTACGCCGCCGATGGAAAAGGCGCTGTCTCCGGCAAATCATTCTTCTCCAACAACGGAACGAGTTTTTCACCCCTGATCGGATTGTCGGGCAATGTGGATTATACACTGCGCGCACTTATCCGCACCGCCGGCGGAACAACCGAGCCTACGCAGGAGTTGTTCACCGGGGCGATAGGGGACTGCACTGTCACCGCCACCACGGGTTATTACGACCTCTGGGTGGAAATTGAATCGGCGCAGGCCGGAGCGGCGATCTACCTGATCGCCGGCACGGACGAAGGCGCCAGCTTCCCGGACACCGTGGTCTGCACCGCCTCGGGGAACCGTTATACCGGCAAGCTCGCCGCGCTTCCGGGCGGTTCGCACTATTATTTCTACTTCGAGGGCCGTTCCAAAGACGGATTCCTGCATACCATGCCGCTTTTCGTCCCGGCCAACTACTACACGCTGACTGTTGACGCTCCAAAACCATTTTTCACCCGGTCGACCGGCAACCCCTCGTTCTCCACAACCAGCGGCTATTACCAGCTCTGGGCGGATGTCGACCCATCCTATTCAGTCACGTCAGTCAAGCTGATCGCCAGGAAAAGCGGGAGCGCAAGTTTCTCGGACACGGTGGCCTGCACCCGCTCGGGCAACCGCTTCACCGGCCAGCTCGCCGCGTTGCCTATCGGTTCGAGCTATTCGTTCTTCTTCCTGGGGACGGAAACCGGCGGCGCGCAGCACCGTCTGCCGGAGAACGCCCCCGCCGGTCTGTATACAGCTACCGTAAGCGGCAGCGGTGACCTGGACGGGAACGGCAAGACCGATGTGTTCGACCTTCTTGCCATCCTCAAGGTCCTGGGCGGGTCCTCTTCCCCCAGCCAGGGATCGGACCTGAACAACGACGGCAAGACGGATGTGTTCGACCTGCTCGCCCTGCTTAAAAAACTGGCGCAATGAGCCGGTAAGTCAGCATAGCTGAAAAGCGGCCGGGAAAGCCGGAGGCGCCGAGCCTCCAAGGCCCCTCCCGGCCGCTTGTTTTGCCGGGAGGTTCCATTTCTCATTCCCGGAATAAATATCTTGAGAACTGTCCGGCAAGCCGCTAATTTTCGGCCGGACAAGGAAACTGCATAATCATACGGTGATTAACCTGAACATTCGTGGAGGAGAGCGCCTTGAGCCTGAAACCGTTTCTCTATCCCCTGCTGATCACGTTGCTTCTTTTACCGTCCGTGAGCCTGGGCGCGGACAATGTTTTCCCAGCGCTGGAGTCGCTCGCCACTGTGCGTCCAAGGCTGCTGGTCCGGGGGGATGACTCCACGGGCGGGGTGCCGCTCTCGCGCCTGCGCTCGGACACCCTGCACGCCGAGTTCCAGTCCATGCTCGCCAAGCTCCGCCAGCAGGAAAGCCCGGCCTGCCGGGCGCTGCTCTGGCTTATGCGCGGCGACAGCGCCATGGCCGACTCGGCCGTGGCGGCGCTCAAACGTTACCGCTACTCCAAACCCGGCGACACTTTCGATATTTATTTCACCCTGTTCGAGTACGGTCTGGCCTACGACTGGGTCCACGACTACGGCAAGTTCACGGCCGGGGACCGCGCCGCTGTCCGGGCGCAGTTCTACACCCTGGCCAATACTGACGGCCTGGACATCTGGGGCGACCACATATTCCATAATTACGTCTGGATGTCGGCCTGCGGCACGGCGATCTGGGCGCTGGCCACGGCCGGAGAGGATACCGATTCGGACCAGCTCTACAACCGGGTGCGAACCTGGCTCAACGACGGGCTGTACCCGGGCATGCGCTATTTGGACGGGCTGCCGGGGGAAAGCCTGGGCTACTGGTCGCAGTATGATTTCACCGGCGCGGTCTGGACCGTGCTGGCCGCCCAGAGCGCCTCGGGCCAGGACATCATGGGCCGGATCGCCGCCGAGTACGGCGGCTGGCTGCGCCGTCAGTTCCTGAACGAAATCCACAGCGTGCAACCAGACATGCGGTTCCTTCCCTGGGGCGACGTGGTCGGAGGACCCAACGGCAGCGTGACCCACGAGATGGCCGGGGTGCTGGACGCCGCCGCCTGGGCGCTGAACAGCGGCGAGGGCGCGCGCTTCAGCGACTGGCTGGCCGGGAAGCGCGGCACGGGAAGGTTCTACGGCATGACCTCGATGTACTACATGCTCTACACCAAGCACCTGAGCGCCGCGCCGGCCGAGCCTCCCTTGAGTTTCACCGCCGGGGGCGGCGAGCAGGGCGGGCATTTCATCGCCAGAAGCGGCTGGGATGACGGGGCCACGGTGCTGGGCTTCGGGGTCAAGGACCATTACGGCGACCACAACCACTACGACCAGGGCGGCTTTGTCATCTACCGCAACGGCTACCTGGCCGCAGACCCCACGCTCTACAGCACGGTGAACGGGCCGCAGCAGCCGTCGGACGTCCACAGCACGCTCCTGCTGAACAGTAAGACACAGAATGCCCGTCATGGCCAGAACCACGGTTCCCTGGACGAGTTCAAGGCCAATCTCAAGACCGGACAGTTCCTGGACACAGGGGATTTCCTGTTCTCCGCCGAGGGCGGGGACTGGGCCGCGGCGGCGGGCCAGTATGCGCAGGCTTATCCTTCCGGGATGGTGAAAAGCGTGGTCCGGCAGGTGCTGTTCATCCGCCCGGGCGCGCTGCTGGTGGTGGACCAACTCCAGGCCCTCTCCGCCGGATCGCTCACCTCGGTGGACTGGCTCCTTCAGTTCGCCCAGTCTCCGGTCAAGGCCGGAGCCGGCCTTTCCAGCAGCAACGGCAAAAGCTGGCTCAAGTGCCGCCCTGTCTATCCGGACACCACTGTTCCCACGTTGCAGCAGGTGGCTTCTGTCAGCACGTGGCGCGCCTCATACCGCTATGCGGGCCGCGACACCCTGGTGCTGGCGCATGTGCTGGAGGTTGGGGACAGCGCCGCTGTCCCGGATACCATGACTCAGTTGAGCCTGAGCCTGGAGGCCGATTCGATCCGGGTCGAGACGGCGGACTATAAATTCGCGCTGGCGCGCGGTGGAAGCTACGGGGTGAGCGGGCTTAAAAAAAAACCGCCCCGTCAGGCCGGGGACGTGAACGGTGACAGCAGGCTGGACGTGTTCGACCTTCTGGCCCTGCTCAAGGCGCTGGCCGGGTTGCCCTCCACGGGGACTGAAGCCGATGTGAACGCCGACGGTAAAGCTGATGTATTCGACCTTCTGGCCCTGCTCAAAAAGCTGGCTGGAGGATAATCGGTAGCTGTCTCTGAAAAGTCAGGATTTGTCCGCATTCTTCGCTTGCAGCACTGCCGGTGTGATATGTAAATAACTGCTTTCTGCCGATGACAGACTATCAAATAACAGAATGCGCCTGCGCGCGGGTGGACAAATGGGTCCACCCCTGCGGAGGCAAAACCGGCTTTCAAGACAATCCCTGCATTCTTTCCCGTTCCGCCTGGATGCCATCCATCTTCGGAAGGCTTCACCGCCGCCGCCATAAGTTCAGCCGCACTGACCGTCACTTACCAGTCGACATGCCGCTGAAAAACACCTCTGCGATCATGTCCGTGATTTTCCGGGTGTCACTGGCATCCTTCAAGTTTTCCCAGTGCTTGATAAGCCCGAAAGTCAATCCCTCCATGCTCACCGCCAGGAAACGCGCATCGAAAGGTTTGATTTCTCCAAGAGAGACCGCCTCCTGGAAAATCGATTCGATCCAATCCATATACTCGTGGTAAAGAATTATTACAGGCTGGTCTTTGTCTATCTGCGGGCGATAGCCAGCCGTGGCCACTCCCATGAATATACGGAAAAATCCGTAGTGCTCGATAAAGAACTGGACCTTCATCGCTATCACTGTCCGCAGTTTCTCCACCGGAGAAGTCAGCGTATCGGCCGCCTCTCGCAGCCTGATCAGACCTTCTCGCGCTCTTATCTCTATGATGCTTTGGAAAAGCACCTCTTTACTCGGAAAAAAATTGTAGATCGAGCCGACAGACAGCTCGACCGCCGCCGCGATCATGCTCATGGTCGTATTGTGGAAACCATGAACCGCGAAAATTGCCTCCGCGGCATCCAGTATCTCTATCCGAATCTTATCTTTCTCACGCTCTCTGCGGGATTGTCTGCTCATCTCCCCTCCGCTGCATTCAATATGGTGATTATTTCCTCATATATTGAATTGTGATTCAATATATTGAATGCAAATTCAATCATCAAGTAGATTTTGCAGTCCATTGAAGATAAATGATGGAATTAAATCAGTCCGTACTGCACTATCCTGCAGGGATTGCGCGCCCGGGGGAGAATCACTCGGGGCGTCATACTGCGGGGGACCGCAACCGGCGGGAACAACAACGGCTTGAGGACATATCAGCCGTCCAGGCAGCGGCGCACTGTGACGGCCAAGGTCTGGCGGGTGAAAGGTTTCTGGATGAAACTTACGCCGTCGTCCAGCGCTCCATGATCCGAGATGATATTTGCAGCATAGCCGGACATGTAGATGACCTTGAGCGATGGGCGAGTCCTGCGCAGGCTGGTCATAAGCTCTTTCCCGCTCATCTCCGGCATAATGACGTCGGTAAGAAGGCAGTCAATCCGGGTGGAAAGGTCCGCGGCCAGGCCGAGACATTCAGTGACAGTCGATCCGCTGAGCACGCTGTACCCGAGACTGCTCAGCATCGAACAGGTCAGTTCGCGCACAGTCGGGTCATCCTCGGCCACCAGGATTGTTTCAGTCCCGGACGGTATCTCTTTCGGAACGGCAGGCCCTATTTCCTCGTCCGCGTCCTGATCCACCGCCGGAAGATAAATCTTGAAGGTGCTGCCATGGCCCGGCTCGCTGTAAACCCAGATATAGCCTCCATGCTGCTTTACTATTCCGTATACCGTGGCCAGCCCCAGGCCCGTGCCCTTGCCGATTTCCTTGGTCGTGAAGAACGGCTCGAAAATGCGGCTTCTGGTCTGCGCATCCATACCGCTCCCGGTGTCGCTCACCGACATCAATAAGTATTTGCCGGGCGTCACCTCGGAATGGTGCGCCGCATACTCCTCATCGAGTTCCACGTCCTGTGTTTCTATCGAAAGCACTCCGCCCTTGGGCATCGCATCCTGGGCGTTCACCGCCAGGTTCATCAGCACCTGTTCCACCTGGCCGCGGTCGGCCCGTACGGAGCGGACCGTATGACCCAGGTTCATCTCGATCCGGATGTTTTCACGCAAAGTGCGGCGCAGCAGCTTGCCCGCGGACGGTATCACCTCGTTGAGGTTCAGCGGCTCCACCTGCAGGGTCTGCTTCCGGCCGAACGCCATAAGCTGGCCGACAAGGTCACGCGCCTTGCCGCCCGCGTTGATGATCTCCTGTATGTCGCTTCTGGCCTTTTCCGGGACTTCCTCGTTGAACAGCAGCATTTCCGCGTAACCGAGGATGGGGGTGAGCATGTTGTTCAGGTCGTGGGCCACGCCGCCGGCCAGGAGCCCTACCGCCTCCATCTTCTGCGACTGCCTGAGCTGGTCCTCCAGCTCCAGCTCGTGGGTGACATCCTTTTTCAGGGTCAGATAGCTGACAACCTTCCCCTGCTCGTCACGGATGGGTGTTGTTGATAAATCTTCCATGTATGCCGTTCCGTCTTTCCTCAGGCTTTGCACCCGTCCCGACCAGACCTGTCCCGCGACCAGGGTTTCTTTCACTTCTTCCAGCAGGGTTTCGTTCTCCTGGTTGAATTCCATGAAATACATCTGATGGCCCACCACCTCTTCCGCGGAATAACCGGACGAGGCTTCGAAAGCCGGGTTCACGTAGCGGATCAATTCCTCCGTGTCCCGGATAATCACGCTCTCCGAGGCCTGTTCCACTGTCGAGGCCAGGAAACGAAGACGGTCCTCGGAGCGCTTGCGCTCGGTGATGTCCAGGGCGGTGAAAGTGACTCCCTTGTCCAGGTCCTGCGGGTCCAGGGGCGTCGCGCAGAGCAGCACGTCGATAATCTGCCCGTCTTTCCTGAGCCAGCGGGTCTCGACCGTGCCGGTGCCTTTCTCCGCGATCCGGCGGTACTTTTCAAGTCCCGCCAAGTCGTATTCCTCCTGAGCCGGATAGATCATCCGGGAATTCTTCTCCATAAGCTCCTCGCGCCCGTATCCCACCATCTCGCACATCCGCGGATTGACTTCCTTGAACACCCGCCGGACCATCAATCCTATTCCGACCGGAGCCACCCGCAGAATGCTGCTTATTTTCTTCTCGTTCCGGATAAGCTCGTCCTCCAAGCGCTTTCTTTCAGTTATGTCCAGAACAGTGAAAGTCACACCTTTCAACAAATCCCGGCGGTCCAGGGGAGCGATGTTCAGTAGAACATCTATTATGTGATTATCTTTCCTTCGATAGCGGGTTTCGATCGCAGCGTTGCCATATTCGGCGAGTTTGCTGTACATTTCGCCCACCGCATCATACTCCTCGCTGGAAACGAAGAGGAACCTCGTACTCCGCCCCTGGATTTCCTCCCGCGAATACCCGACTATTTCACAGTACTGGTCGTTAACTTCCTTGAGCATCCTGTCGACCACCAGCCCTACTCCCACCGGTTGAACCCGCAGAATGTTCCTGATCTGCTCTTCGCTCAAGATAAGCTCGGCCTCGGTCTTCTTACGGGAGGTGATATCGCTGAAGATCACCGCGAACTGGCCTTTCTGCGGGCTGTAGGCCAGCATGTCATAGTACTTTTTGAGTTCGGCTCTATATTCCTCGAAACTGACCGGCTCACCGGTGAGCGCCACCTTTCCGTATCTCTCGATCAATTCCTTCCTGATGCCGGGATATATTTCCTGTATCGTCCGGCCCACAATATTTTCCGCTCGTTCTCCGGTCAGCTTTTCGTAAGCCGGATTTATTTCCAGGTAGCGGAAATCCTCCGGCTTGCCTTCCTCGTCCGTTATTATCTCGCACAGGGCGAAACCGGTAGTCATGTATTCGAACAGGTGGCGGTACCTGCGCTCACTCTCTCGCAGCGCTTCCTCGGCGCGAATACGTCCGGTGATATCGCGCGCCGCGGCGAAAATCTGATCTCCCGACGGGTAGCTTTTCCATTCTATCCAGCGGTAGCTGCCATCCGCGGCCCGGTAGCGGTTGACGAAATCCAGAACCTCCTGCTGTCCATCCAGCCTGGCCACAGCATCCAGAGTGGCAGGCAGGTCGTCCGGATGCACCAGGTCCAGGAATCTTTTTCCCTCCAGTTCACTGAGCGGGTAACCCAGGGTTTTCTCCCATTCCGGATTCAGACGGCGGAAATAACCCCGGGTATCCGCGATGCAGAGAAGGTCCAGGTTGCTGGCAAAAAACACTTCGATCTCACGGTTTTTCTCTTTCAGCGCCTCCTCGGATTTTTTCCGCTCGGTGATGTCCTGTACCGCGCCGACAATGCCGCCCAGCGAACCGTCAAGCCGGTTGAAAGAAGCCTTGTGGAACACGACAGCACGCATAGACCCATCCGCGGCCTTGACCGCTGACTCGTAAACCTGAACGCCCGGATGGGCGAAAAGCTCCTTGTCGGCCTGGTCGTATATCGCGGCCAGTTCCGGCGGAGCAATGTCATAAACGGTCTTGCCGACAATGTTCTCCGATCTGCGGTAAAGCATTTCCTGAAAAGCCCGGTTGCAGCCCAGATATTTCCCCTCCGTGTCCTTGTAGTACACGGGATAGGGCATGTTTTCGAGTATGAGCTGGATGAATTCATAGTTCTTCCTGTCGGCCTGTTCCATCATCCGTCTGGCGGTTATGTCCGTACCCACGGAAAGGAGTTCCCGGATCTTTCCGTTCTCATCCCGCACCGCCCGATTGGACCAGTGAATCCATACCCTTCGCCCATCCTTGCAGATATTTTCGTTCTCGTTGCTCACATACTTTTCCGGATCTTCCAGAATCTCATCGACCATCCGCGAAAGGTCCTGTCCGCTTGAATCGGTGTCCGGCACAAAAGTGCCAACGATACTCCGCCCGACAATTTCCTCCCGCGAGTACCCGAAAAACCGAAGGCCATAGTCATTCATGAACCTGATCAGTCCATCCGGGGTCCAGCGCAGTATTATGCTGTTGGCGTTCTCGACCAGCAGACGGTATTTGCGCTCGCTCTCTTCAAGCTCCCTCCGGGTACGGACATGCGCCTCCTGGTCCAGGAAAAACAGGCCAAGGAACAGGGTTGCCAGCGGATACAGTGTCAGCAGCGGAAGGGCGATACGCTCCATGAGTTGTACTCTGTGTCCGCCGGGAACGAGATTGGTCATCATCAGCATGATCACATGCACTATCAGGCCGAAAAGCAGGATATACAAAGGCTTCATCATATCCGGGCGCTTACGGCACAGCCGCCTGTACAGCACTCCCAGGACGGCGGCTTCCGCGATTACGCCCGCGCCCATCAGCGCGCCCGGTCCGCCCAGCCAGGTACGGTACGCGGCGCTAATCAGCGCGGCGATCAGCGCCGTCATTCCACCGCCGAAAAGCCCGGCCAGGCTCAGGATTATCGATCGCCCGTCGAATATCAATCCCGGCGCCAGGGCCACCGGGTTGAGCATGCCGACCAGGGACACCCCGCCGAACAGAAACCCGGAATAAATGCGGAAAGGTTCCGTGTCGAACCTCCAGCGGCGTATAATCACCCCGTACAGTATTCCGAGTGTGATCAGCAGGGTTATGTTGTGCATCAGATTAAGGAAGATCATCGCTCGATGCTCGATGGAGGGTAGGGGACAGTCATCCCGCACAAGACAGAACCGATTTATCCTGAATTCATTTATCGTCTCGTGCTGTCAAATATTTTACACCATTCCAGGAAGGGTTTCAACTCCCCGCAGAAATAAATTTCAGATTCCGTGTACAGGAAAGAGGCAGAATAGTGCGGATCGTTGAGGCCGAATCGCTGTGGAATCAGGCTTAAAAAGCGAGGCAGGAACGCCCGGCCAGAGCGCCGCTGGAAAAAGCCCACTGCAGGTTATACCCCCCGCAGGGGCCGTCCAGGTCGAGCAATTCTCCGGAAAAATGCAGATTTTTGATCAGGCGGCTTTCAAGAGTGGCGGGGTCGATTTCTTTCAAGCTCACGCCGCCCCTGGTGAGCATGGCTTTCTCGAACCCGGCCGTGGCGGTGACGGTCAGCTCCGTGGAGCAAAGCGCCAGTGGCAGAAGGGCCGCCTGCTCACGGCGGAGACGGCCCGCGGTGGCGGTCTCGGGGTCGATTCCGCAGTTGAGACACAGGCGGCCGGCCAGGGCGTGTGGAAGATAATCCCGCAGAAGGCTGGAGATTCGCGAGCCGCCGCTATGCTGCCGCCATTCTTCCAGCCGGCATTCCCAGAACGCGCGGTCCATGCCGGGAGTGAAATCCAGCTCCAGGCGCACAGGCTTGACCCTTGCCAGACGGGACGAAACCTCGCCGGACAGATCGAGCGCCGCCGGGCCGGAAAGGCCATCGTGCGTGAAAAGAACCCCGCCGTATCGCTCTGCCCGTCCCGATCCCCGGCCCGGCAGACTGATTATTGCCTCCGTAAGACTAACTCCGGCCAGACTGCCCGGCCAGTCCTCCTGCGTTATCAGCGGGACCAGCGCGGGCAAAGGCTCGACAATCTGATGGCCCAGGGCCGCCGCCAGAGCGTAGCCTCCGCCCGAGCCGCCCAGTCCGGGATAGCTCCGTCCCCCGGTGGCAAGAACCACCGCCCGGCAGCGCAGCTCGCTGCCATCGGCCAGCCGCACCCCGCTCACCCGGCCCCCGGCGGGGAGGATTGCGGCCGCCCGCGCTGGCGACATGATCCGCACCCCGGCTTTCGCGGCCCGTCCGAGCAGGGCCTCCAGCACAACCGAGGATGAATCGGCCCGCGGGAACACGCACCCGTCCGGACGGACCACGGTGTCCACGCCAAGGGAGCGGAAAAACCGCCGCAATCCCTCGGGGTCCAGGCGCTCCAGGGCCGCGGCCATGAACCGTCCCTGACGCCCGAACTCTTCCATGATCTTCTCGCGCGGGGCGGCATGGCTCAGGTTGCAGCGTCCTCCACCCGAGACCAGCAGCTTGAGGCCAGGGCGCGGCATCTGCTCGGCGACCAGCACCCGCAATCCGCGCTCCGCCGCGGCAAGCGCCGCCATCAGGCCGGACGGTCCACCGCCGGCCACCACCAGGTCGTAATCCTGTTTCACTCTTATCGGCTCCGGCCCTGTTTCATATCGATTTGATAATACTAATTCTAAAAATGGAAATTCTGAGACGGACACGAAAGAAAATAATTTGTTCGCGCAGGGGGCATGGGCTGACGTGCTCATTTCTAATCCCCCTCAGTCCCACTTTGGGAAAGCGACTGTATTAGGGGTCAAGCAAAAGATTTCTGGAATGGCCTTTCATATTT